>DAIUFK010000009.1:0-44447 GCA_036844615.1 Candidatus Dormiibacterota bacterium
GCTTCCCGGTCGCGCTGGCCCGGGACTGCAACCAGGTCGCGGATGTCCTGTACCTGGCGCGTGATCCAGCGCGCTATGTCGTTGGTCCTGACCACATCGCGGGCCCCCTCATGGAGCTTCCTCCGCTCCTCCGCGGCCATCACGAGGCCTTCGTGCAGGGCTTCGGCGGTGGCTTCGATGTCGAAAGGGTTGATCGACAGGACATGCTGCTGGAGCTCCTCATGTGCACCCGCATTCTCGGAGAGGACTATCACGCCCTCGGAGCGGTTGACAAGCGCTCCTTCCTTGACCACCAGGTTGAGCCCGTCGTAGACCGGGTTGACGAGGAGGACGTCGAAGTTGCGGAGCGCGGCCATCGCCTTGCGGACACTCTCGCCGAACTCGAGCCTTATCGGCATCCACCCATGCGTGCCGTACTGGCTGTTGATCCGAGCGACCACCTGCCGCACCTTTCGCATGTAGGTCCGATAAGCCACCACGTCCTGCCGCGACGGCTGCAGGAATGCCCAGAACTGGACCTCCCCTTTGAGCTCCGGGTGGTGGGTAAGGAGCTTCTCGTAGGCGAGGAAGCCGCGAACTATGTTCTTGGACGGATCCGTTCTGTCGACGCGTGCGATCAGGTATTTGGGCCGCCAATCTCGAAGCTTTCGCTCCTCGACCATGACGCCGTGCGAGAAGGCCAACCGCGTGGTGGCCGCCACCTCAATGGATATCGGGTAGTGGCGCGCATAGACGATTCTTCCGTCAAGGAGCACCGCGCGCTCCCTGGTGTCCACCTGGAGTCCGAGGTTCTCCTCGCATGTCATGAGGAAGTTGCGGACGTCGAGGCTGGACTGGAAGCCGACGATGTCGCACCCGAGCAGACCCCTGAGGATGGCATCGCGCATCGGTTTCGGGAGCACCTTCCAGTATTGCGGCGTCGGCCACGGGATGTGAATGAAGTGCTGGATGATCGCGCCGGGGAGCTGGTCCCGAATCAGCTGGGGAACGAGATAGAGCTGGTAATCGTGCACCATGACCAGCGGCCGGTCTGGCAGCTGCCGCCCCACCTCGACAACCTTCGCCGCGACCTGCTTGTTGACCTGCACATAGCCGTCAGTCCATGCCTTGTGGATCTTGCCGTTGATGATCGGCTGATTGGCGAGGTCCCAGAGGTAGTGCTGGATGAACCAGAGCACCGGGTTGGAGATCACCGAGTAGTACATCTCGTACTGCTCCGGGGTCGGCGTCACGTAGTGAAGCTGTGTCTGTGAGCTGATAAGCGGGGCCATGCCGCTTGGGCCGTGCTCCCTGACCAGCGCTCGCTCCGCCTCGGTTCGCGCGCAGGCGACCCAGTCGGCGCCCATCACCTCGGCCATCGTCAGCAGAGCGGTCACCACGCCACCGGCGCCGCGGGCGAAGCCGCCCTCCGGCCTCGGTTCGTGAGGACCGCGGTTGCTCACCACGATCACCGAGTTGTGGGGCAGGGTGCGGGTCACGTACGCGCGCATCGATGCACCTGGCCGCCGCCTCTCGACGCTCTGCATGAACGGGCTGTCGCTGATCACTCTCTGTTCCACCTTTATGGCGATGGGGATGGAGCGGGCGCCGCGCCCGCGGGCGGTGAAGGCGCCGGCGCCGACGGCGACGGCACCGGGGAAGGTTGCGGAGACGGCGATGGAACCTCGGAAGGCGAGGCTACGGGCGTTTCGCTCGGCGCCGTCGGTGAGGAGCTCGGCGATGCGGTCGGCGACCCCGGCGTGCAGCCCTCTGTCCCGGTCAGGAATATCTCCTGGGCCTGGGCGCCACAGCCATGGACGATTCCGGGCGGTTGCTTGTACCAATCCTGCATGGCCGACGGAAGGCCGTTGACGAAACGCGCCATGATGGTTGAGCCGACGCTCTCGCCGAAGGCGTGGATCAATCCGCCTCCACCATTCGGCGCGGGAGCGCCTTGCCAAGAAACGTGCCAGGTTGGTGACCGCGACCGGCCGGGCTCAAACTCACCCTTCGCGATCCTCCTCGGTGCGTCCTTTTGAGCGCGGCTGCTTGCCACGCTCTGAGCGCTACGCAGAAACAACGCCCGGTCGAGGACCGGTACTCAATATGAGAGGGAACCGGGTTTTTTTATGTTCTGGCATCTGCGCGTAATTCTGGGAATACCTCACTTGTACGGCGACGAAGTCGGGCTCAAGGCGATTTGATATGGCCCTAGGACTCTTCTGGAGGGGCACGTGGAGGTTGTCGCGCTGCCGGCTGATGACCAGTTCGGAGCGGCGGCGTCGGCGCCGGACGCTCGCGTGGACGCTGACGAGGCACACCCCAGGCCCAAGGCGCGGGCGACGCACAGGCTCGAAAGAGCCCAGGTGGCTGCTTTTATGACACTGCGCGCGGTCTCCTCTTACACGGAAGCCGGCGTGGACTTACCGGTCTTCTTCGGGCGGCTGTCCGAGACAGTTGCCGGACTGGTGAAGGCCCGCCGGGTGGCTTTCTGGCGCTTGGGCGGCGACAGGGCCCTTGCGATACAGGCCGAACCACACGGTTTCGCCGCCGACTCGCCTATCCATGGCCTGCGCATCCGAATGCCCCTGGATGGTGAAGGCATCGTTGAGCGAATCGTCTCCCGCGACGAGATCGACCTCGTCAACGGCAGCTCGCCCGAGCTCGTCGCCATCTGGCACTCGAGCGGCCTGCCGGGGATCCGCAACTCGGTCGCCGTTCCCTGGCGAGCGGGCGACAGGCGGATTGGCATCCTCGTCGCCTACGACTCGCGCCGGGGATTCACGAGCGACGACTTGTGGGTGCTGCGGGTAGCGGCGATGGCGACAGGGCTCATGTGGCAATACCGGGAAGCCGAGCTTAAGCTCCACGTCACCGCCGAGCGGTTGGAGCAGGCGGCAGTCGCCCGTCGCCAGCTGCTTGGCAACATTGCGTCGGGTGGAGACGAAGCGCGCCGCCGCTTCGCCAGCGCGCTCCACGATGACTCGTTGCAGCTGCTGACCGCAGCTGAGCTGCAGCTGGCACGCGCCCGGACTGAAACCGACTCGAACAAGCAGGGTGCTCAGCTCGACGAGCTCAAAGACACGCTCAAGAAGGTGGAGGACTCGCTGCGACGATTGTTGATCAACGTGAGCTCGAAGGAGACCGACCTGCCGCTGGGCCTCGACGAAGCGGTCCGCACGCGACTCGAGTCATTCCGCACCCACACGGGAATCGAAGCTGACAGCGACCTGCAGCTCCCCGATCCCCTTCCGGATACGGTGGCGGCCCTCGTTTTCAAGAACATCTCGGAGGCGCTGACCAACGTGGAGAAGCACGCTCATGCATCGCGCGTCAGCGTGTCAGCCCAAGCCGCCGATGGCGGGATCCGGGTGGTGATCGCCGACGACGGGAAAGGCTTCGTCGTCGCGGAGACGATGTACGTGCCAGGCCACCTCGGGCTGGTTGCGATCCGTGAGCGTTCGCAGCTGGCGGGCGGCAGATGCCGCATCGAAAGCGAACCCGGTGCCGGCGCCAGGGTTGAGTTCTGGATTCCCCTGAGCCAATGAACCCAGACCGACAAGTTGAGGAGATACGAGAGGACGGACTAATGGAGAGGAGTTCCAGGCAGAGATGGCAACCAGAGTCGTAGCAGCAAAAGTCGTCGCCGCCAACGTCGTCGATCCCAGGGTCGTGGTCAGCGTCCTCGCCGCCGTCAGGCGCGGAGACTTCTCCGCACGCCTTCCCACCACCTGGACCGGATCGGCGGGCAGGGTCGCGACCGCTTTGAACGACATCATCGAAGCCAACCAGCGCCTCGAACGCGAGCTCAGCAGGCTCACCAAGCACGTCGGCAAGGAAGGCCAGGTCAAGCGCATGTCCCTTGGCGACGCCGGAGGCCCGTGGGCGTCAACGCTGGATTCCGTCAACGACCTGATCGAGGACCTCATCCGCCCCAACGGCGAGATGGCTCGTGTCATCAGCGCCGTGGCCAATGGAGACCTCTCTCACACCATGCCGATGGAGATTGACGGCCGGCGGCTGAAGGGTCAGTTCCTCGAGACCGCCAAGACCGTCAACACGATGGTCGACCAGCTTCGTTCGTTCAGCTCCGAGGTGACCCGCGTCGCCCGCGAGGTCGGAACCGAGGGCAAGCTCGGCGGCCAAGCCCAGGTCCGCGGCGTGGGCGGGGTCTGGAGGGACCTGACTGACAACGTGAACCAGCTGTCAGCCACCCTCACCACGCAGGTGCGAGCCATCGCCGACGTGGCGACCGCCGTCACCAAGGGCGACCTGACCCGGTCGATCGGCGTCGAGGCAAGTGGGGAGGTCGCCGTCCTCAAGGACAACATCAACGAGATGATCGGCAACCTCAAAGCGACCACCGAAAAAAACCAGGAACAAGACTGGCTCAAGACGAACCTGGCCCGCTTCACTCGAATGCTGCAGGGGCAACGCGACCCGATGACGGTGTCGAAGATGATCCTCTCGGAGCTGGCGCCGCTCGTCAACGCCGAGCATGGTGTCTTCTACGGCATGGTGCCACCCAACGGAACCGAGGGGCATCTCGCGTTCCAGGCGGGCTACGCATACAAGCAGCGCAAGAACGTGCCCACCGAGTTCCGCCTGGGTGAAGGTCTTGTTGGGCAGTGCGCGCTCGAGAAGCGTCGCATCCTCGTGACCGACGTGCCTTCCGACTACATCCGGATTAGCTCCGGGCTGGGCGATGCAAAACCGATGAACATCATGGTTCTGCCGGTGTTGTTCGAGGGTGACGTCAGGGCTGTGATCGAGCTCGCCTCGTTCCAGAAGTTCAGCGCCATTCACCAGGACTTCCTGGACCAGCTCACCCAGAGCATCGGGATCGTGCTCAACACGATTGAGGCCAACAGCCGTACGGAAGATCTGCTCAAGCAGTCGCAATCCCTCGCGAACGAGCTGCAGAGCCAGCAGGACCAGCTGCAGCACACGAACCTCGACCTCGCCGAGAAAGCACGTCAGCTGGCCAAACAGAACACAGAGATCGAACAGCGCAGGGCCGAGGTGGAGGGGGCCAAGGCGCTGGTGGAGCTGAAAGCGGAACAGCTCGAGATAACATCCCGCTACAAGTCGGAGTTCCTCGCGAACATGTCACACGAGCTCCGCACGCCGCTGAACAGCCTTCTGATCCTCGCGCAGGAGCTCACCGACAACCCCGACCACAACCTCCTCCCGAAACAGGTCGAGTACGCGACCATCATCCGTTCTTCCGGCACCGACCTCTTGAAGCTGATCAATGACATCCTCGACCTCTCGAAGATCGAGTCCGGAACGGTTGCCCTCGAGATCAGCGACTGGCCTCTTGCAGAGCTGCCGCCGCTGCTCGAACGGACATTCCGTCACGTTGCCGAGGCGACAAAGCTCATCTTCACCATCGATATTCGTCCAGGTTTGCCCAAGTCAATACCGACGGACCCTCAGCGCCTTCAGCAGGTCCTCAACAACCTTCTGAGCAATGCGTTCAAGTTCACGGAAAAGGGGAGGGTCGAATTCGCCGCGTGGCCCGCGACCTCAGGCTGGAGTCGGGACAACGAGAGCCTGAACCGAGAGGAAGGCGTGATCGGCTTAAGCGTCACAGACACGGGTATCGGGATCCCACTCGGGAAGCAGGGCTCGATCTTCGAGTCCTTCGCCCAGGTTGACGGGACCACCAGCCGCAAGTACGGAGGCACCGGCCTCGGCCTGTCGATCTGTCGCGAGCTCACCCGCCTTCTCGGTGGGGAGATCAAGCTCGAAAGCGCGCTGGGCAAGGGCAGCATGTTCACCGTCTACCTGCCGATGTCCATGACGGCTCGGCTGCGTCATGCAAGCGTCAGCTCTACAAACGGGTCTACTTCGGAGGCCTCCGGCAGCGCGTCGCAGGAGACCACCGCCTCAGGATCCCCGACATCGGGAGACAGGGCAGCCCACCAGTCGGGTGGGGCTCAGTTCGAGGCGTCGCTTGTTGGTAAGAAGGTGCTTGTTGTCGATGACGACGTTCGCAACATCTTTGCCCTGACCGCGATGCTCGAGCGGCAGCAGATGGAAGTCTTCTCAGTCGATTCCGGCAGCGAAGCGCTCGAAACGCTGGCGCAGAGCCCGGACATCGACGTCGCCATCGTCGACGTGATGATGCCCGGGATGGACGGCTACGAGACGATGACCAGAATGCGGGAGCTGCCAACGTTCAAGGACCGGCCGATCATCGCCCTTACCGCAAAAGCGATGAAGGGAGACCGCGAGAAGTGCATCGATGCGGGTGCGTCTGACTACGTTGCCAAGCCGGTCAATAACTCACACCTTCTTTCGATGCTGAGATCCTGGCTCAGCGTCTGACGGCAGCAGAGGCAAATGGCAGCACAGTCCGAGACCGCGACGAAATCGAATATGGAGGAGATCGAGGTCAAGCTGATGTTGGAGGGCGTCCGCATGCGCTCCGCCTACGACTTCCGCGAGTATGCCCAGGGTCCGCTGCGACGCAGCATCGCGTTGGGTATGGCCACGCGGGAGTCGCTGATCTTCTGCCCGGACAGCAGCAGGTGCGAGCAGGTAAGGGATGGAGCCAGCGTGTTCCACAAGGTGCGATGACGACAACATCGCGCACAACGCACACCACGAACGGAACGCCTGAAACAACGGTGAACATCCTCCTGGTGGACGACGATCCCACCAAGCGTTTTGCGCTGAAGACGATCCTGGCTCCGCTGGGCGAGACAATCGTCGAGGCAGCCTCTGGTGCCGACGCGCTGCGCCAGCTCCTGCGCCAGGAGTTCGCCTTGGTCCTTCTTGACGTGCGCATGCCGATCATGGACGGGTTCGACACCGCCCAGCTGATCCGGCAGCGCCCTCGCTCCGAGCTGACCCCGATCATTTTTGTGACCGCCCTCGACAAGGCGGAGACCGATATGGGCCGCGGTTACGAGCTCGGTGCAGTGGACTTTGTTTTCGCGCCCGTCGTGCCGGCAATACTCCGTGCCAAAGTTGGGGTTTTCGTCGACCTCTATCGCGCGCAGCAGGAGCTGCGCCGTTACCGCACGCAGCTCGAGACTCTGGTCGAGGAGCGGACCACCGCACTCACAGCGATCAACCGCGAGCTAGAGGCTTTCAGCTACTCGGTCTCACACGACCTGCGCGCTCCTCTGCTGGCCTTCGACGGTCTCAGCAAGGCCCTGCTCGACGATTACGGTGAGCGCCTGGACAGCCGCGCAAGGGACTACCTCCAGCGCATGCGTGGCGCCAGCCAGAGGATGGGTGCGGTTTTCGACGGCCTTCAGTCGCTGTTCCGCGTTACGAGCGGAGAGATCCACCGTGAGCGGGTGGACATCAGCGCCCTGGCGACGGAGATCACTGACGAGATGCGCGAATCGAACCTCGATCGCCAGGTGAATGTGAGCATTGCGCCTGAGCTATCGGTTTCCGCGGACGCGCGCCTCATGCGGATCCTGCTTGGCAACTTGATCAGCAATGCCTGGAAGTACACGAGCACGAAGCTAGATGCCGCCATCGAGGTAGGTAGAGAGGTGCTTGATAGCGAGGCCCGCTGTTTCGTACGGGACAACGGTGTCGGCTTCGACATGCTCTACTCACACAAGCTCTTCGGCGCGTTCCAGCGCCTCCACAGCCAGAGTGAGTTTCCAGGGGCGGGAATCGGCCTTGCCACCGTCCGCCGGATCGTGAACCGCCATGGCGGAAGGTGCTGGGCAGAGGGCGCGGTCGGCGAGGGGGCCACTTTTTACTTCGTCGTTTGACGCGGGTGGCGAGCAGTCGTCCCCAGCGATCGTCACCCCACGCCCGCAGCTGACGCCCTAGCGAAGCGGAGGCCCTATCGGGCGCTGGCCACTGTCGCGAAGACGACGAGCAGGACGAGCGACGTTGCGGCAAGCGCCGGGATCACCGGCAGCAGCCGCCTCAAGTAGTTGACGCGCCGGCGTCTACGCAACCGGCCGAGCCGCGACTCTAGCGAAAGCGATGCCATTACCGAATCCTGCGCCGGGCCGCGAAACATTCGCAGCAACAGGTCCCGGTTGGTCAATCTCGACTAGCGGCGGGGTCGCGACTTCGTGTGAACGACACCTAACCGGTGCGTTGCGTGACAGCTAACGTTCGAGGCTATGGCTTTGCCGCCGACGAAGGCAGCCTGGTCTCAACCCAGCTCCGAAGCGCGTTCACGTTCAATGCCCCGACCACGCGGTCACGCTCTTTGCCGCCTTCCATGAGGACAAGGGTAGGGATCGACCTGACGCCGAACCGCTGGCCGAGCTCCGGCTCGTCGTCGGTGTTCAGCTTGACCACCTTGAGCCTCCCGGCAAGCTCCCGGGACAGGCCCTCGACGGCCGGCGCCACGATTCGACACGGGCCGCACCAGGGCGCCCAGAAGTCAATGAGGACCGGGATCGGCGCCTTCTCGACCACGGCGCTGAAGTCCGCGGCATGGGTTTCGGTGAGCCAGGGCAACGGCTTGCCACACTTCGCGCAGTGGGGCACGCCCTCCGCGCCGGCACGAACCCTGTTCTTCTGGCCACAGCTGGGGCAGGAAAGAACCGTGGAATCACTCATCTCTTGATAATCCTTCCCCACCGGAAGCCTCTCTATGCACGCAGGGCCTGAGAATTACGCCGAGGCACCAAATAGAGATCACTATCGCAGCCGAGCCGTTCGATTCAGCCGATGCGCAAAAGCTGATCGGGGCACTCGACGAGCACCTCGCCGGCAGGTACCCGCCTGAGCAGAGGTTCGGTCCGAACCTCAAGGTGGAGCACCTCATGCCTGGGCTCGGGACGTTCGTGATAGCGAGGTTGCACGGACTGGCGGTCGGTTGTGGCGCTGTCCGGCGGGTGGACGAAGAGACTGTGGAGGTCAAGCGGATGTACGTCGATCCTGAGGTCCGCGGACGCGGCGTCGCAAAGGAGATCCTCAAGCGCCTGGAGGCCGACGCCAGGGCGATGGGCGCAAGCCGTTTGGTCCTTGAGACTGGTGTCTACCAGGAGGAGGCGATCGGTCTGTACCGCCTGGTCGGCTTCAACGTGATCGACTGCTTTGGCGAATACACAGGCGTGCCGACCAGCGTCTGCTTTGAGAAGGCGATCTAAGCGCCGGCGCTTATGCACGATCTCGCTTTGATCATCAAGCAAGATGAGGACGAGGCCGAAGCGGCCGAAGTCTTCGTGGACGGAACCGTCGGCGCCAACGAATATCGATTCCTACTCGACACTGGCGCGGCGAGGAGTGGCGTCATGTTTGACGACTACACCTCCCAGCTGAAAAGCATTGAGACGAGCAGATCAACCGGGTTGTTTGCAACCAGGAGCGAAGACCTCGTCACCGTGCCAAGCATTCGAGTCGGGCCCATCTCAAGGAGAGACTTCACGCTGGTTCGCGCCGCAAACCACTTCCCCGGTGCAAACAATTTGATCGGGATGGATCTTCTCAAGGACTGGTGCTGCCACTTCTTCTTCGATGAGAACCGGGTTTCGGTTACCACGGACGAGGAGCTCCGGGCCGACCTTGCGTTTCAAGAGCTGTTGCTTGACAGCAGGTTTCATCCGTACATCGATGTCCAATGCGGCACGACGGTGGCCAAAGCCGTTTGGGATACCGGCGCGAGTTTGACAATCGTGGACATGGCTCTCATAGAGAACCTGCCGTCCTGCTTTCAGGAGGTCGGCGAATCCACTGGAACAGACTCGACGGGAGCTGAGATGAAAACTCCAATGTTCATCGTGTCGGGGATGTCGATTGATAACCAGGTGTTTCCACCACATCGAGTCGCGGGAGTCGACCTGTCACACGTGAACGCGACGATCGAAGTTCGAATGGACATGATCCTGGGTTACAGCACGTTGAGCCGAGCAAACTGGCTCTTTGATTTCCCTCGAAAGCGGTGGGCGATCACAAAACGATTGGGAGCCCGTTGATCAGTTTCGGATGGCGGGCTTCTTGATGTCCGGGCGACTGCGCGAAGACCTTCAACTCTTGTCGATCTTCATCGCCTGTCTGACGTAGTACCTGAGGGCTGCCTTGTTCACCTCGCCGAGGTTTTTCATCTTCACGTGCCTCGCGCCCTTCCCGACCCCATGCAGCAAGCGGTACTTGTCTTCCATCTCAGTGCCATGTGAAAAACCGAAGGTGATGTCCTTCTTGCTCGGGCTGATCCAGGCAAATATCTTCTTCTGCTTGTAGACGGGCATGCCGTAACCGATCGCCTCCCTGACGTCGGGGGCGTACTCGCGCATCAGCTCCCTGATGACATCGACTATCGGTTGGAATTCGGAAGGCACCTTGGTCGCGACAAACTCGTCGACAGTCATGGCCATCCGTTTAGTTTCTCTCGGCACGGCCGACGCCGCGGCTCAGGCAGTCTCTTGGTTTGCCCCGTCGGCAGGCGGGGCGGGCGCTGCAAGGTCCGGCCTGGTCACAGTGACTGCACGCTTCAAATACGCGAGCGCGCCCCCTGTGTCACCCCTTTTTTCGAGGACCGCAGCGTAGGTTGCCAGGCACCCGACCAGAGGCTCTTGCAGCCTGGCTTGCTCGAGGATCGAGATCGCCCGCACGAACTCCCGATCGGCAGTGGCGACGTCTCCGATCGACTCCGCCACACGGCCAATAAGCTCATGCGCCTTGCTCAGCGTCCCACTCTCGTTGCTTCGCTCCGCGAGCGCCCGTGCCTCCTCGAGACGAGCCCGCGCGGCGTCAGGGTCATTGCCGTCCAGCTCGAGCTCCGCGAGGCTCAGCAGGACGTGGCTCTTGCCAAGCTCGACACCCGTCTCCTCGAAGATGCTGAGCGAGCTGTTGAGATGCTCGCGAGCCTGCATCAGGTGGCCCTGGCGGATCAGCACGAGACCGAGGTTGTTCTGCGCCCTGGCGACCGAAAGCCTGTCGTTGAGCAGCTCATGGATGGTGATCGCCTTCTGCGAGTACTCGCGCGCGCGCATCAGGTCTCCCAAATGCTCATAGGCTCCGCCCAGGTCGGAGTACATCTTTCCGCGGCGGCTGAGGTCGGTGACCTCGCCTGCAACCTCGATTGACTTCGAGTAGTACTCGACGGCTTTGGACCATTCATGCCGGACCAGGTGGATCGACCCCAGCCGGCCCAGAATCCTCGCCTCGAGGGCCTGGTTCGCCGGTTGCAGCCGCCTGCATGCCGCAAGATTCGCTTCCGCCACAGGCAAAGCGGTGCTGTCCTCGAGGAGGTAGAGCCCGGCGCTCAGCCAGTCAGTGCACTCGACCACCATCCACTTGTCGGCTTCGGCCTGGAAAGTTGCGCGAGCCTCCTCCAGCTCGATAAGGGCTGCATGCGGGTTGGCAAGACGGATCTGGGCCTGGGCAAGAAAGAATCCTGCCCACGCTTTGTCGACCCGTTCGCTCGCAGCCTCCTTGGCGCGTTCAGCCGCCTGGGCCAGCTCTGTGAATTTCTCTGCGGCGGCAAGCTCGCGGAGCTCGTCGACAGCCAGGCGCCCCGAAGGCTCGGAGCTGCCAGGGACGCCAGGCGACTCGAGAAGAAAATACTCGAGCGGCTTGCCCGTTCGCGTCGCAATGAGCTGGATCGTGGGCAGCGTTGGCCTGGTCTTGCCCGTTTCCGCCAGATAGACGGCGGTGCGGCTGACCTCACCAGAGGCAACCTGGGCCAGCGAAAGCCCTGCCTCACCCCGGGCCCGCTTGATCGACCCGGGACGAACCCGGAGCCCGGGGAGCCGACGCCGCTTGCCGGCCGACATGGAGGGGACTACCACACCGGTGGAGAGCCTACCAGCCGGTCCACATAACAGCAAGCGCGTCGGCCCCGCTCAGGACTGGTTTGCCTTAACAGCAGGACCCGATGGTGTCGGCCCCGACTGCGGTGGCCATGACGGCGAGAGCGGCGGCGGCGAGAAGGAAGGCGATGAAGAACTGGCGCATGGGGGATTCCTCCGACTAAACCACCCGAGAAAAGGGTGAGATGGCGCCAGTCAACGCCGAAACAGGTCACCTGTCAAGTGTCACATAACAACAGTCACCCTCGGAGGTCGAATCAATCTGCTTTCGACACCATTACACTTGACAGCCTGTGGAGAGTCACTTAACAGGTCGAAGCCCGCTGGGCGGCCGTCGGAGGGTAGGTCGCTGCGGTGTTTCCTGAGGAGGGCGCTGACACCTCCCAACGCGCCGGCCGCCTCGTCCACGTCTTGATAGTGCAGAGCCACTCCCTGCTCGCCTCAGCCTTGGCCCATGTCGTGGAAGGGGAGGCCGACTTCACGTTGTCGGGTGTGTCGAACTCGGGAGCGGGCGCCGTTGAGGCTGCCGCCATCGACCGGCCGGATGTTGTGCTGATCGACTTTCGTCTACCTGACGTCACAGGTCCGGAAGCCGCCCGCATGATCCAATCCGCGCACGCGGATGCGGCGATCGTGTTCCACAGCGCTGACGAGTCAGAGGATGCGTTGATGGACGCCGTCGACGCCGGCGCGACGGCCTACCTGACCAAGGATGCGACCGCGGGCCAGATCGTGGAAGCGGTGCGCAGAGCTTCGCGGGGCGAGGTGCTCATCCCGGGTGACCTGTTCGCGCGCGCGATCGCCAGGCATCGAGGCGCTGCCTCCGGGAGGCATGTGCGTGACAGGCTCTTTGCTGAGTTCACGCGGCGAGAGCTCGACATCCTGAACCTGCTGGCCGAAGGGTTGGACACCAACGCCATGGCCAGTCAATTGAACATTGCTGCCCATACCGTGGAATGGCACGTCCGCCACGTGATCGAGAAGCTGCAGGTCCACTCCAAGCTGCAGGCGGTCGTCACTGCTGCCCGCCGGGGCCTTATCGATCTCTAGACCCTCGCGCCTAGCCGCTTGTGGCTGATCCCAGACGGCCTCGTTCAGTTACGTTGTCCGGATCGCAGCGCAGGACTCCAACAAGGGCTTCCACGACTCCGTCGCGCTTTCGCGCCTGGTCGACCCACGACCTACCTTGGAGAACCTTGCCCGAAACACAGGTCTCCCTTACGACGAGGTTGTGCATCACGCGCTCGTCCGTTACGCGAGCTCAGGCGCCGAAGCGCTTCTCGCTTGGGAGCCTTATGCCCTGCGCGAGTTGATCACCGCTCGCAAGGCGGCCAACTGGTCGAAAGTAGCCGGGATCATCGACTGGCTTGAGGCCGGCCTCGATTCATCCGAATGGCATTGAGCTGCAGAGGAGCGTCAGGCGCCCTCGGTGAGGTCGAGCTGGGCAAAGCCTGAATCCAGGCGTCGCACGCCTGCAGCCCAGGACAGGGGCTGCTTAAAGACGGGGCCTGCGAAGGCGAACGAGTGGTACTCACCGTTCTCGCCGCAGGGGTCAACGCCTGTCCTTGCGATCTCGGAGGCGAAGCTGTCGTCGATGACGCGGCCGAGCCATGCTTCATCCAGCTTCGCGAGTTCCACGCACGTGATCACGGCGCGACCGCCCGACGATATGAACTCATCAAGAAGGAGGTGAGGCGACTCACCCCAGATCGGCTCGATGTGGTTCAGCCCGGCGGCAGTGACGCGCTCTTCGTACCAGGCCCGCACGTCCGCGAGGTGGATGTCCCCGAAGACGACCCCGCTGAATCCTTCCTCGCGAAGTGACTTCAGCTCGTGTCGGAGGCTGGCTTCCATCTCGGGCCAAGTAGTCGGGATGGCATGGAGATCGATCCCGATAGCAGCTGACTGCGCCTCGAGCATCTCGACCCGGGTGGAGTGGAAGCGAACTCGCTGGGTATCCCGATCGTAGAACGTGAGGAGGCGGGCAATCTCGATTCCCTGCTTGCTGGCCCGGTCAAGCGCGAGAGCGCTGTCTTTGCCGCCCGACCACATCTGCGCGTATCGGGCGCTCATATCCCACGAGCCTAATCGGGAGGGCGGGCACAATGTGAGGAGGGGACGCGCTGCGTCCCCTCCCAATTCCTGACTATCTGCGTGCCCCTGATAGAGCCCTGGTTTTCCGCTACTTGCCGTTGCCGCCCTGGCGGCCCGGGTTCCCTGGCGTACCGCCGAGCTCGTCATTGGACCGGCTCTTGTCGCCCTGGTTCGAGTTACCAGGATCGCAACCCTCGGGGCCGTTACCCACGCCCTGGTTGCAGTGGTGCGACGCAACGGTGCCTGCAGCGTTGCAGCCGAAGATGTTGCTGCCTGTCATGGTCACGGCCCCTGTTGCCAAGGCGCGGCCTTCAAGACTGGTGCCCGTGAGAGTGATGTCGCCGCCTCCGAGAATAGTGCCCTCGAACGCCGAGGTCGTGAGTGTCACGTCCTGGCGAACCCACCAAAACACGTTACATGGGTCGCTGCTGACCACCGTGAAGTTGGTGGCCGTGAGGGCGCCGGTGCCAAGAGTCCCGATTTCGAAAATCCAGGGACCGCTCCCGGTGAGAGTTAGCGTTCCGGTCAAAGTCGCAGCCGCGTCGAAACAATAGGTTCCTGACCCGAGGCTCACTCCGGCAAGCGTGCCAGTGAGGACGGTGCAAGGGGTGAGAGTGGCAGCCATGTTGCTGTATGCGGTGAGAAAGTCACCGTAAGCGCCAGAGGCGAATTGAACCTGCATCTTGCACCTGGTCGAAGTGACCTCGGTTACTGGAAAGTTGACGCCCACCGGTCCGGCGACATTGGAGTCGGTACACGTCAGCGCTGTGCCGGCGAGAACCGCGAAGTTTGCGGCTGCACCCAGATCGGGCGCAGGCAATCCTCCTCCGCTCGCTTGCGCGGCCATCGGCCACACCCCCGCGAGCACGGCAAAGACGACGACCGAAAGAAATCGAGCTTTGGAAACCGCGCGTCTCATCTTTCCGCCTCCTCAGGCCAATATGGACCATGCCAGCCACACCTCAGCGGTGAATCTGAAAGCGTTCACGCTGCGAGCCAAGCCTCGCTTGCAAGGCGTAAGAAAGTCAGTAACAGCCTCTGTCGACTCCCACGCTGCCTGAGTCGTAACGCCCTTGAAATTGGCGGGGATGGATGGGAATCGAACCCACCCAGGACGCCTCAGCAGCGCCCCGCAAACGGTTTTGAAGACCGCCGGGCTGACGTCCGCCACTGTCCATCGAGAACCACCCTAGTTCGGACGTGAGATTCTGTGATCCGTAACCGTCCGCTACCGTGCGCTGTCGTCCGCCGGCTTGGCTGTCATCTTGGCTGTCAGCGACACCGCACGGGACTCTTAATGCCAAGGTTCAGGGTTCGACTCCCTGCGCGAGCACCATCATGTTTGGATCAGAGCGTCTCATGCTGCTACGTGCGAGCCGATCACGACTGCATTCGGCCTCACTCACTTAGGTCGAGGGGGAGTCTGCAGCGTAGTCAAAAGTTGTGGCGAACCCGCACCGGCCGTGAAACTCGAATTGCAGCCACGGGTCACTGACCCGCATGACTTCGTGCACGAGTTCCTCGCCAGCCCGGTCATGCCCCGGCACCCCACATGTCACAGCCTCCGCGGAGGGATGCGCGGCCCGTGCACGAACGTGGACTGCGTCACCAATTCGGATCTCCTGGTGGCCCTTGTCGTGGACCACCTCTAGGTCTGCCTCGATCACGCCCAATACTTCGCGAATTGCCCCCGCATAGTTTCGGGCCGGCGGGCCACCTGCTCTGCCTAGGAAGACATCAGCCAACGCCTTGGCCTGTGCATGATTCGCCCGTTGGTCGAGATATAACTCCACTCTCCATGGCGCGCCTTTTTCGTCCTCATCCCAGTACCCGGCCATGACCACCGATAGGCCGGAGAGATCCAGCTCGTCGAAGTGGCCTTCGTTGATAGTCCAGGCGATCACGAACTGGCACAGCTGATAAGTCGCACGGCTACCGTCCCGCCCACCGACGCTCCGGCATGGGCAGATCGCCTCACAGTTGCACGCCTCGACGTAGGGGCCGGACACACGCCACCCCGGCATCACAGGAAGGCCTGACCGGCGACCACCAACAGCCCTGCCAGGGCGAACGTTCCTCCAGCGACCCTCGACAGCCATGCGCCGTGCCGCCAGTTCTTCTCGGCGAGAAACAGAACCGACAGCGCCGCCATCCAGGCCATATTCATCAGTCCGACGACGACGAGTACCGACATCAGCGCCCAGCAGCAACCAAGGCAGAAGCCCCCGTGCGAGGCGCCTGCCCGAAACGCTCGGCGCCAACCTCCGTCGAAATCGTGATTAAGCACAAAGCCGAGTGGCGAACGGCAGGCCCGCAGGCAGGTCGCCTTCCATGGGCTGAACTGATAGATCCCCGCCACGAGCAGGGCAGCCCCGATCGCAAACGGACCGAGGGTCGTGGCCAACATCCCGGCGACCAAGCCCTGCGACGCAAGATAGAGGAAGAGTGGGACGACACCGGCCGCCGTCCAGACGAATAGATAGCCGAGGACAAACCCGGCGACCACCAGCCCGCCGTCAGCACGGGCGGAAGCAACTCGGGCGAACGTGAGCACGATCGGGGCGACGGCTGGAAACATCATCGCCATCAGCATCACCAGCCACGTGGCCAGGTACAGGGGCACCGAGATGTCCATAGCACCCATGCCCACGATCCCCGAAGCGGCGACATACCAGGCCACCGCCGCAAGCCCGAGCAGGATCCCCGCGACCCCGACGTTGACGCGTGTCGCCGTAGTCATGCCTTGTACGCGAACTCCGTGATGAAGCCGTTGCTCTCTCCGGCTTCGGCGGTCCAATCCCCGCGGTACGTGAGGGCCGCGCTTTTCGCCTGTCGGATGGGCTGGGTGACCGCGCCAAGAAGCGGATTCGAGATGACGACCGGATTGACCCCATCCATCCCTTTGATCTCTTCGACGTTGAGCTTCAAGACGTCACCGACCGTCACCGTGCGGCTGCCGTTTCGCTTGACGAAGCGGATGGGGGCGCTGTGGACACCGGTCACAGTGCCGATTAGCGGCGCCACGTTGGCAAGATGCCCCCCGGCCTGGCCGGAGAAGATGGCACCGAGACATTTGGCCTGTTGGGGGTCTGCCCGCTCATCGATGTAAACGGCTGCCTTCCACCCACCGTCCGTCATCTGTTTCGGAGAATGGACGGCCAGGGCTACGTTTAGATCGCTCAGCCGGGTGCCGTCCATCTCGCCATGGCTGATGTGCCAGGCGAAGAAGACGTCGCAAGCGTCCGTGGTTGCAGGGGCTAGAAAAATGCACGGGCAGCTCACGCGGCATGTGCACGACTCGAAATAGTCGCCCTCGATTTGAAATCCCATTTACTCATTCCTCCTCTACGCCGGTCATTGCGCCGGCCGGTTTCATCGTCCGCGGCCAATCCTCGCCGCACATCCGTGTCGCGATACGGACTTCACCCCTGATTCGGCGCAGAATTTGCCGCGCTGTGCGTCCAGTTCCCTTCGTCGGCCGCGAGCAGCAGCTGCAAGTCCTCGAGGCGGAGTTGGAGAGGGCGCAGGCTCTCGGACGGGCGGCGGTGGTGGTGGGAGAGGCGGGCATCGGCAAGAGCCGGCTGCTGAGCGAGTTCGCTCGCCGCAACAGCCGAGGGGTCACGGTTCTAACCGCGCGGGGATCGCCGGTGTCGACCGCCATCCCCTTCTCCGTCTTCGCTGAGGCCGTCGAGTCGCATCTGCGCCGCCTCGATCCTGCGGAGGTGATGGCGCTGGGCGGTCGTAGGCTCGTGGATCTGAAGGAGATCTTGCCGAGCATCGCTGTCGCGCTCGAGACCACTCCCAGTCCGGTCACTTCCCGGCTGCGCATCCTCGAGGCCGTACGGTCGTTGCTCGAGGCGCTGGCCGCCCCGCGGCCGGTGATTCTGGCGATTGACGACCTCCACCAGGCCGACCCATCCTCATGGGAGTGTCTTAACTATCTTGTCCGCAACCCTCCCGCTGCCCGGGTGCTCCTCGTCGCGGCCGTTCGGTCCGAGGAGCTGTTCGGAAACCCCCAGCTCGCCAGCCTTGTCGCTACTCTCCTCAAAGACGGCCTCGCCGCCGAGGTGCGGCTTGAGCCCATTGATCGCGTGCAGGTCGCTGCGCTCACCCGCCGCCTCTTGCCCGCAGCCGACGCCGACCTTGGGGAGTGGCTGTTCTTGCGGGCTCGCGGCAATCTCCTCTACACGATCGCCCTCCTCGAAGAACTCGCCGTCGATCCCTCGAGAAGGGTGGTGCCGGTCAGCGTTCAGGAGGGAGTCCGAATCGCCCTGCAGGAGCTGCCCGAGGCCTCGCGGCGAGTGATCGAGGCCGCCTCCGTGATCGGCCACACATTCTCATTGGCTTCGATCCTCGCCATGCTCCCCGCTGCCTCTGCCGACGATATCCACCATCTCGTCCGTCGATCCTTGATCGCCGAGAACAAACGCGGCCAGGCACCCGGCTATGACTTCGCCCATCCGCTCGTCCAGGAAGCGATCTATGTCGGTCTCGGTCCCGCGCGGCGACGAGAGCTACACCTGCTGGCCGCCCGAACGCTTGCCTCCGAGCCGATTGGCGTCCGCGCGTACCACGTCGGCCTCGGCGCCTTGCCCGGTGACGTCGAGGCGGTCGCGCTCTTACGCCAGGCAGCTCGGACGGCGGAGCACACCCACGCACACCGCGAGGCGATCGCGCATTTGAACAAGGCCCTTGAGATGCTGCTGACCGGCGACGCGGTCCAGCGCGTCGAGCTCCTCGACGAAATCGGCTGGCAATCAAGCGCGGCCGGCGACCATGTGTCTGGGATCTCAGCGCTCGAGGCGCTTCTGCCGCTTGTCCGCGACGATGCATTGGAGAGCGGCCGCACGCACGTCCGCCTCGCCTCGTTCCTTGCCACGGGCGTCGGCGATCTACCTGCAGCCGAGCGCCATGTCACGACCGCAGTCCAGCTGCTGTCAGACGATGACGGCCATCGGTTACTCCCCGCGGCGCTAAACGAGTCGGCGTGGATCCACGGCGAGGGTGGGGACCTCGACCGGCAGATCGCCGAGAGCCTTGAGGCAGCGCGGCTGGCGCGAGTCACTGGGCAAGCGGAGGTGCTCATGCATGCCCTGGGCTGTGCCGGTCACGCCCTGGCGCTTGAGGGCAGGATCGGTGAGGCCCTGCCTGTGCTCCAGGAGAGCTTGGCATTGGCGCGTGCATCGGGTGACCGCGGGCAGGTCGGATGGCATACAGGTGCGCTGGGAGAGGCGTTGCTGTCCGCCGGGCGAATTGGCGAGGCCGCCGAGCTGCTGGACAGCCTGTTGGACGCTGAGCCGAATCCGAGTGATGTCGCCTACTTCAGCCGCGCACGCGTGAACTGGTTCCGCGGTCGCTGGGACGTCGTCCTTTCTGACGCGCACATGGTGCAGGCCCTGAATCCGACTGCTCTCTCCATGCATTCGGCGTGGACCCTCGCCCTGGCCGGTCTTGTATTGACTGGGATGGGCCGTAGGGACGAGGCGGTGACCTTGCTGTCACAGGCTGAACGTATCTACGCAGGGCGCGACTTCTACTGCTTCTCTGCCTGGCACGATTGGGCGAGCGGCTGCGCGGCTTGGGTGTCAGGCGACCTCGAGCGCGCACGCGAGCGGCTGGAACGAAGCGTTGCCAGGCTCGAGCGCATGGGGGCGCGCGCAGCGGTCGCACAGATCCTCCCCGACCTCGTGCAGTTCGAACGAGCCACGGGCGGCGAGTCTCGAGCCCAGGTGTGGGAGCGACGGGCTCAAGAGCTTGGTGGCCAAACGGCGATGTGGAACGAGGTCCCGGTTCGTAGGGCGCGCCAACTTGAGCTCGAGGCGGTTAGGGGGAAGGTTGCGGATAGGGACGAGAAGCTCGCGGCGGCCGCTCGGCTATATGCGTCGTTGCCGATGCCGGTCGAGGAGCAGCGCTTGCTCGCCTTACTGCGGACGACAGGAATCCAAGGCCGACGCGCCGCCCGCGGGGCGGGTTCGTTGAGCAGTCGTGAACTTACGGTGGCGAGACTGGCCGCGGCGGGCTCGACAACGAAGGAGATCGGAACCAAGCTCGGTATCGGTGAGCGAACGGTCGAGACTCATCTGGCTCACATCTATTCGAAATTGGGCGTGTCGGGTCGTCAGGAGCTTGCGTTCGGCCGCCTTGCAGAGAAGCTGCTCGGGTGATCGGTCGACCATGGGATTTCACCAGGCCAGGGTTATCGGCATCGCTGGCGGAACCGCACGCGTTTTAGAAAACCGCGGAAGGGTCGCCCACAGATTTCGCCGCGTTCCGGCCAGCCCGTTTGTCAGCAGGGCCCCGCGCATACATTCTCGGCTGTCATTGGCTGTCAGCCATCGACTGACCGAACGTCTTGGCGATGGTGGTGTTCCTGGCTCTGTACATGGCGCTCAAGCACGTGAACAAGAGCCTCGCAGCGATAGCTGCGTTGATCGCGATAGCTTCTGAGGTCACCGCTCCGGCCGTTAACAGCAGCCCGCAGTCGCTGAATGCAGCCTTGATACTCCTGAGCAACCAATACGCGGCAGCCACCGCCGATGCGCAACGCCTGGCCTTCGCGACCGCTGCTGAGAGTCTGATTGCGACGACCAACGGAGCGATTGGGACTGCCCGCCGATCGGCAGTTCGATGTTCGTTAGCCGCGACGGCGGCCGAACATGGAGCAGCGTTGGAAAGCCGCTTCTCAGATAGCGGACCTTAATGACCTCGGGGCGCGTTCAGAGGTAACGGTCGAAGGGTCGCGCTGCTTTACACCTTATTTGACACCTTGACCAGGAGACTCCCTGATCCTCGCTGAGACTCCCTGAGACGGTCGCGTCATAAATTCGAGTTGGATTGAGTCTCCCTGATCCTCCGTGATCCTCTCTGAGACGCCGTGTCGAGAGACTCTTAATCCCCTGCTTCCGGGTGCGACCCGCCACGCGGCGCTGCTAGGTAGTTGATCCCCGGCGAGACCCGGACCTGGCGTCCAATGCAGTCCGCTAGAGAGCGCTGACGTCCGCTGCTGTGGCTGTCATGTTGGCTGTCACTGCCGCGAAAATTGGCGGGGATGGATGGGAATCGAACCCACCCAGGACGCCTCAGCAGCGCCCCGCAAACGGTTTTGAAGACCGCGGGAGGCACCAGCCCCCGATCATCCCCAGCTCAGCTGGCTAGGGTAACGCTCGAAAGAGGGGCTTAGAGCAGCGCCTCGAGCTTGGCTGAGAGGTCGCCTTTCATGCTGGGGCGGTAGCCGACGGTCCGCTCCGCGGGCTTGCCATCTTTGAAGATGATCACGGTCGGGATCGACATGATGCCGAGCGACATCGGAGTCGCAGGATTCTCGTCGATGTCCATCTTCACGATCTTGACCTTGCTTCCCATCTCACCCGACAGCTGCTCGACGATGGGGGCGATCATGCGGCAAGGCCCGCACCACGTCGCCCAAAAGTCGACAAGGACCGGTATCTCGGACTTCAACACCACGCTCTCGAACTCGGCGTCGGTGACGGCTTGAATGTTTGACATTTAGGACCCCTTTTTGTCGGTGGAATCCGACTTGGACTCTGACTTCGATTCGGACTTGGTTTCGGCCTTGGTCTCAGATTTGGCCTCCGGCTTTGACTCTGACTTGCTCTCGGACTTGCCCTGCGAGCTCCCCTCGGAGGCAGGCGCAACGCCATTGCTCGACGAACTCGAGTCCGCACCAGATCCCTTGTAGTCGGTCGTGTAGTAGCCGCTGCCTTTGAAGATGACACCAGCGGGATAGAGCATTTTGGCGAGCTTGCCTCCGCACTTGGGGCAGGTGACAAGCGGCTCGTCGGTGATCCTCTGCCGGATCTCGAATTCGTGGCCGCAACTGCCACAGCGGTAACCGTAAGTGGGCATTCTTCTAGGGGTCCTTACTATAGCCGCCGATCTGGATCCAACCGGTGGAAAACCATCCCGGAGGGCGGCTTGGGGTGGAAATAAGTGCTCTTCTGTGGAAGTGTCTTGCCCTCCCGGGCCAGCTTCAAAACCTGCCTCACGTCCGGGGGGGCGAGAAAGAACGCGGCAGCGCCCACTCCCTCGTCCACCCAGCGCACGGCCTCAGCCGGATCACGCGTGTAAACGAGGAAATCCTCAGGACTCCGCTTGCCAAGAATGTTGTCGATCACCTGTCCATGTAACTCCACCAATGCCACCTCTCCTTCCAATGGAATTACCTGGAAACGTTGATCCCTGTAGGTTCCGGCGGCGACCCGCCCGCGAAGGGCCTCGAGCGTCGCTTCCAGGGAAGGCATGTCCTGGCCCCCGGTGACCGCGACCCCCGCTTTCAAGACCCGATGGGTCGGCAGGACCTCAAGGCCAGGATCGTCAAGGTCGGTGAGGAGCGCGAGCGTGAAGCGGGAGGCGGCGTCGGGGTCGCCCCCAACCTCCTGTGAGTGGGCAAGCGCCGTCTCGTAGCGGTGGTGTCCGTCGGCGATGAGCACGGGCACGTTGTCCATAGCGGCATGCACAGCGGCATGCAGAGCCGGGTCGGTGACCGTCCAGAGTCGGTGCTTTGTCCCCTCGGGCCCATCAAACGTGACAGCCGGCGGCCGGGCGACAACCACATCCAGGATGTTCGACAGCCCCGAGCCCCGTCCTTCGTAAACGAACCAGAGTGGCTCGAGGCTCACGTTGGTTGCCCTCAGAAGGGCAAGGCGATCCTCTTTCGGGCCGCGGTGCGTGCGCTCGTGTGGGAGGACGACCTTGTTCTCGTAAGGCTGAAGTCGCAGCGCGGCGATCAGGTCCCGGCGCCGCCGCCCACCGAAGACGACCTCGTGCACGTACATCGACGGCGGATCCTGGGCCAGGATCCCGTCTCGAATCCATGCCTCGAACGTGTCCGCAGCGCCCTTGTAATCGTTGCCCGGCCTGGTGAGCCTGACCACGTTATAGGGCGAAAGGGAGCGGAAGCGCTCGAGATCTGGCTCCGGAATGACGTCATAGGGCGGGGCGACGAGCTTGGTTGGATCGCCGGCGCGCCCGAGGTGGTAACGGATTCCGGGCAGCGCCCGAATGTCAGCTATCAGAGCCTCCCCGCAGCTCGACGTAGCGGAGGTCTGACATGCCTGGCACCTCGCGCAGGCGCGCCAGCACGTCGGCTCCGACCGCGTCGTCGACGGCAAGGATCATCATCGCGCTGCCTCGGGGGCCATCCCTGCCGACCTGCATGCTCGCGATGTTCACGTCGTGCTCGCCGAGGATGGTGCCGAACCTGCCCACCACTCCTGGCCTGTCCTCGTGACGGCTGACCAAAAAGCGCCCGTCCGGAACCAGGTCGACGCGGAACGCGTCGACGCGGACTGCACGCGGCTCGCCCATCAATACAGTCCCGGCGAGCTCGTGCCCGTCGATCCGGAGCGTGACCAGGCTCGCGTAGCTGCCGTGGGCTGGGCTGCGCCGCTCGACCAGCTTCACGCCACGGCTCGACGCGATAAGGCGCGCATTGACCTGGTTGATGCGGTCTTCGGTGAATGGTTGAAGCACACCCTTGATCGCGGCTGCGACAAGCAGGTTCCCATCGTGCTCGGCGAGCTCCCCCTCGAAGTCGAGCTCGATCGCACTGACGCGGCCGCCGAACAGCTGGGTGTAGAAGGTGGCAAGGCGTTCGGTGAGGTCCGCGAACGGACGCAGGTACGCGAGCTCTTCGGGAGGGAGCGCCGGCGCGTTGACGGCGTATCGGGGAAGTTCGCCCGCGAGCACCGCGGCCACCTCTTCGGCAACGTCGAAAGCGACCGAGACTTGCGCCTCCAAAGTCGAGGCCGCGATGTGCGGCGTGGCCACGAAATTGGGCAGGGTGAAAAGGCGGTTCGCGCCGGCGGGCTCGTTGAAAAAGACATCTGAGGCCGCGCCGGCGAGGCGGCCGGCCTTGAGCGCTTCATAAAGCGCGTCCTCGTCGATGATGCCGCCACGCGAGGTGTTGACGAGTCGGGCCGTCGGCTTCATCCGGGCAAGCTGCGGCTCCCCGATCAGGTTGCGATTAGCGTCAACGAGAGGCACGTGAACCGTCACGAAATCCGCCCGCTCCAGAAGATCGTTCAGCCCCACCAGCTCGACGTTGAAAAGCTCAGCGCGCTCCACCGAGACCACGGGGTCGTAAGCGATGACCTCCATCTCGAGGCCGTGAGCGCGCTTGGCCACCTCGGAGCCGACGTTGCCGAGGCCGATAACCCCCAGCGTCTTGCCGCGGATCTCGATGCCAAGAAACCTAGACCTCGTCCACTCCCCACGCCTTACTGAAGCGTCTGCCTGCGACACCCACCGCGCCACAGCGAACAGCAGCGCGATGGTGTGCTCGGCCGCGGCGACGATGTTGCCGCGCGGAGCGTTCACGACGATGATGCCCTTTCGCGTTGCCGCCGGCACGTCGATGTTGTCCACCCCCACACCCGCGCGGCCCACCACGCGCAGGCGTCGGCCCGCTTCGAGGATCGACTCGGTGACGCGGGTCTCGCTGCGCACTACGAGCGCGTCGAAGTCGGGGATGCGCGCGATCAGCTCGGCTTCCTGAAGCTTGCTGACGACTGTCACCTCGCCAGCGCGGCGCAAGCGCTCGAGACCGTCCTCAGCCAGCGGATCGGCGACCAGGATCCGAGGCAAGTCGCCTATCGAGTCGCGGCGGCGACGCCCTGCAGTGAAGCGGTGACAGCAGCTACGCCACGTCCGTCCGAGGGTGCTATGTCGAGCTCTTCGAGCACCTGCTCGATCGCCCAGACCACCTGGACGACATCGCCCTCAGCGACAGCGCCGAGGTGACCGACGCGGATCATCTTCCCCGTCATCTTCCCCTGGCCGCCTGCGATGACCACGCCGTACTTCTGGTTGAGGAGGTTGCGCAGAGCGGCGACGTCGAGGCCGTCAGGCGGGACCGCCGAGGTCACGGTGTTCGATCGATAGCCCTCTTTCGCGTAAAGGTGAAAACCGAGCGCCTCCAGCCCCGCCCGGGTGCCTCGCGCCAGGCGCTCATGTCGCTCGTAAACGGCGTCGATGCCTTCCTCTTCGATCATGTGCAGGCCCTCCTGGAGGGCGAAGACGACGCCAATCGCGGGCGTGAAGGGAGTCATGCCCTTCTCAGCCCACACTTTCGCCTCCTTCCAGTCGAAGTAAAAGCGCGGCGATCGCGCCTTCGCCTGCTGCGCCCATGCGCGCTCGCTCACGCTGACCAGGGAGAGACCGGGAGGCGCCATCCAACCTTTCTGCGAGCCCGTCACCGCCACGTCGATACCCCAGGCGTCGGTGTCGATTGCGATGGAGCTGATGGAGCTGACGCCGTCGACGACGACGATCCTGCCCGCCTGGTGCGCAACGCGAGCGAGCGCCTCAAGCGGGTTGGTGAGACCCGTTGACGTTTCGTTGTGCGTGACGAGCACCACCTTGGCGTTGGGGTGCCTTTCGAGCACAGCGGCGAGGTCGTTCGGGTCGACCGGCTGTCCCCATTCGAACTCGAGCCGGACGACGTCGGCGCCGTATGCGGCTGCGAGCGCAGCGAAGCGCTCGCCGAAGTTGCCGCACAGCGCGGCGATCACCTCGTCACCGGGTGAGACGAGGTTTGCGATGGCGGACTCGAGCCCGCCAGTGCCCGAGCTGGTGAGGATGAGAAGGTCGTTGGAGGTCTTGAACACCCGCTTTGCGCCGGCGGTGATTTCAGCCAGGATCGCCGCGAACTCAGGCCCGCGGTGGTCGATCATCGGCCGGCTCATGCTGCGCACGACGCGCTCCGGCAAGGGCGTCGGGCCGGGGATGCGAAGCTGGGTCTGGAAGGTCATTGGGCGCGCTCCGATAAAGGATTGCGGCGGCGGGGTGAATTCTACCGCCCACAACGCATTCGGGGCCCCCTTCCGGCTGGGCCTGCCGGCCGAGCCGACCTCCCCGCAGAGCGGGGAGGTTTACGGTCGGGCTACGCCCGACCTAATGCTGCTCGGTCGTGTATGGAAGGAGTGCGATCGCCCTTGCGCGTTCGAGGGCGGTGGTGAGCGGCCGCTGGTGGCGGGCGCAGGTGCCGGTCACGCGGCGTGGGAGAATCTTGCCTCTGTCGCTCACGAACCGACGAAGGCGTGAGATCTCCTTGTAGTCGATGTAGCTGATCTTCTCCACGCAGAAGCTGCACACCTTGCGGTGCTGGCGCTTCGGCCCTCTGCCGCCGCCGCCGCCGCTACTTTCGCGATGTGGACGATTGACTGCCATCAATGACTCCTAAAAGGGAATGTCGTCGGGATCGACGTCGCGCGGGGCGTCGTCCGGAGCGGGGATGTCGTCTGTCGGTCCGGGGCCCGCGGCGCGAGACGGTCCAGGACCACCTCCCGCGGCTCCGCGTGGCTCGAGGAACTGGACATCGTTGGCGATGATCTCGGTGACGCGGCGCTTCTGGCCGTCCTGGCCTTCCCAAGAGCGTGTCTGGATGCGCCCTTCGACGTAAACCAGGGCGCCCTTGCGCGTGTACTGCGCGACGGTTTCGGCGAGATTCCGCTTGCCGATCGGATACGCAACGATGTTGTGGTAGTCGGTGAATTCCTTGCGCTCGCCGTCAGGTCCGCTCGACCACCTGTTGGTGGCGATGCTGAAGTTGGTCACCGCCGTCCCGCTTGGGGTGTAGCGCATCTCCGGGTCCTTGGTCAGCCGGCCAATAAGCAGTGCCTTGTTGAGATTGGACATCTAAGCCTCCTCTGCACCATCCAACCGGGCCGCCGCACCATTCGTCTCCACGGCGATTGGCTCAAGGACGACCTCCGCAGGCGGCGGTACAACGGGGGTCGGTGCCGGCTTCTCTGGCTTGCGTACGACAAGGTGGCGCAGCACTTCCTCGGTGATCTTCAGGGCTGCCTCCAGCTCAGGGATGCGGTCCTGTTCGATCGTGAAGTCCTGGAGGATGTACGAGCCTTCCTTCTGGTGCTTCACCTCATAGGCGAGCTTGCGCTTGCCCCAGACGTTGGTCCGCTCGATCGACCCGCCGGCCTTCTCGATGAGCGTGTTTACACGCTTGACTATGTCCTGGACCTTGTCGTCGTCAAGGTCAGCGCGAACGATGTAGAGAACCTCGTAATCCCGCAACGGGGACCTCCTTCCTATGGGTTCAGGCCTCGATCGATCGGAGGCGGTTGCCTCCGGCCGAGGCCAGAAAGGGTAGGTGGGTATTCTATCAGTCGAGTGAGCCAGAGCCGAACCAAGGCCGCAGTGCGAGGCGCCAAGGCGAAATCCAAGTCGGGGCGCCGTCCGCCTGTGAAGGTCAAGAGCGGGCCGGAGCTTCCTTTGCTGCCGATTGCGGTGGGCGGCATCCTGGTAGTGCTGGCTGTCGTGCTGATCATCATCGCCGTCGTCAACGCCAGGAGCGCCAACACGCCTCAGGCCATAGTGGCCGGGATCCCTTGCGACAACCTCGAGCAGACCCAGGTTCACTACCACACCGCTCTCCAGATCGTCCAGGATGGTGTCGTCCGTCCCATCCCCGCCAACATCGGGATCGTCAACCCCACCTCGCCCACCTGCTACTACTGGCTGCACGTGCATGTCGCGGACCCCGACGTCATCCACATCGAATCGCCGAAGAACCGGGTGTTCACGCTCGGCGACTTCTTTGCGGTCTGGAGCAAGTGGAGCGGAATCAAAGAGCAGCTGGACGCCACCCACGTGTCGACGCTGGTGGTCGGGCCTGAGGAGAAGCTGGTGGTCTACATCGACAAGCTGGACGATAAGGCGGGACCGCAGCTGTACACAGGCGATCCGAACAAGATCGTTCTCTCCAACCACGAGGTGATCACGCTAGAGATCACGCCGCCGACAGTCACTCCGCCGCCGGCCTTCACCTTCCCGGTAGGGCTCTGACCTCCAGGAGGACCCTGGCCGCCCTGTAGTGCTCCAGCGCGTCGTGGCTGTCTGCAGCCCGCTGCGCCTTGTCGGCCAATCGCAGGTGGGATTCAGCGGCGGTTTCGAGGTCGCCATCTCCCATGGAGAAGAGCTCACCCCGCTGTAGCGAACGCAGGCGCCGAAGGCGGTGGGTGTCGCCGCGAGCCGTGATGACCTCCTTCTCCGCCGAAAGAATCTCGGCGGCCTCTTCGAGCCGGCCGAGCATCCGCAGCGCGGCAGCCTGGCAGAGCCGCGCATCAGTTCCGAGCGGCCATTCGAACGAGTCGACAGCGGTGCCAAGCGCAGCCAATGCGCGCTTTGCGTGTCCGCGGGCGACGAGGACGCGGGCCTTCTCCAGCGCGAGCTCGCGTTCGACTCCGGGCAGCCTGCCCTCGAGCAGGTAGTCGACCTCCGTGCCGAGCCTGCCCGCGATCACGCGTAGAACGCGCGTCGAGGGCTGGCTCCTGCCGAGCTCGACCTGGTTCAGAAAGGCGCGGCTGAAATCGCCGCCGCTCACCTTCGCAAGGCTCATGCCCCTGTCCTGCCTGAGGCGGCGGATGCGCTGGCCGAGCGTCTCCGT
Organism: Candidatus Dormiibacterota bacterium; assembly: GCA_036844615.1. Taxonomy (GTDB): domain Bacteria; phylum Chloroflexota; class Dormibacteria; order Dormibacterales; family Dormibacteraceae; genus Palsa-872. The sequence continues at coordinate 28,246 of DAIUFK010000009.1, forward strand.
TCGAGACATCGGGGAAATGATAGCGCGATGTAAAGCGGGGGTTTACAGCCTCCGATGCTGGATGCTCAGCCGGGCGGAGTTGTAGTCCTCGCCTTCAGCGCTCGACGCAACCTTCGATCCTTGCGCGCAACGTGGTTGGCAAGCCGGAGGAAGGCTTCCTTCAGCGGGCTCGCCTCAGCCTCTTTGCTGGTGAGCTGCCAGCTCACCACCTCGAGGTCCTGCCACGGAGAGCCCGCCCTGTCGCTGAAAGCCATCCGGACCCTTGGGCCTTCGGCCCAAGCCTCGATCGCGGCAGAGCATCGATCTGAACGGTCGGTGCCGTCCTGCCATTCGCCCACCGCGATCGAGAGCACTACCCTGGGCTCGGGGTCACGGTGGAAGTGATCGAAGATGTCGGCGCGGTAGATGGCGATGGCGTCCTCATCCTCGTACAGGACACCGATCACGCTCTCGAAAGGGGCACCGCACTTGGAGCAGACGCCGTCGGCCACCTGATCGTCGTGCTCGAGCCGCAAAGCACCCGCCACGCGGCCCATCGGCTAGAGGTAATCCTTGGGATCGAGGCTGCGGGTGATGCTGGTGAAATTCGCAAACCCGCTGCTCATCACCATGCCGGTGTCCTCGATCCTGACTCCGCCAAGACCGAGCAGGTAAAGCCCGGGCTCCACCGTCACCACGTCGCCCTCCAGCAGTGGCTCCTCGCTTGGTCCGCGCAGCCCTGGCTCCTCGTGCACGTCCAGTCCAACGCCATGACCCGTGCTGTGGTTCATCTTCGCCCCTTCGTCGGGCCCTTCGTAACCCTTGGTCGTGGTGCCGTAACCGCGGTCGACCAGGACCTGGCAAACGGTGTGATGGACGTCGCGGCAAGGCACCCCCGCCTTGATGGACTCGATTCCTGCATCGAGCGCCTGGAGGACCGCTGTATGCATTCGCCGGATCTCATCAGGGATGTCGCCGACGACCACGGTGCGCGTCAGGTCCCCGTAGTAGTGGCTCGCCCGCCCGGACGGGAAGATGTCGATGATGACAGGGGCGCCGGCGCGTATCGGACCCTCGCCGCGAAAGTGCGGCATTGCACACTCGGGAGAACCCGCGACGATCATGTCAGGGCAGCTGAATCCCATCTCTCCCAGCAGCAGCTGGGCGCGAGCGTAGAGCCGCTCGGAGGTGAGCTGCCGGCCTTCGAGCCACAGCATCCCGTCCCTGATCTCGGCGCTGGCCAGCTGGCGCACAACCTCGACCACCGCGGCTTCCGCCGCGCGCTGCGCGGCCTGGATGAAGGCCGCCTCCTCAGCGGTCTTGTGCCGGCGCTCAGCCCTGAAAAGCTCGCGGTCGATCTCGACCTTGACGCCTGTGGAGCGCAGCTCCTCCAGGTAGACGGCTTGCAATCGCGGTGAGACCCGGGCTTCCTCCAGGCCCTTTTCGCGCAGCATCCTCGCTGCCAGCCGAGGCCACGACGCAAATTCGCCGTGATCGACGTAACCGGCCTCGGAGTAGCCCAGCTTGCGCGCCGCCTTGCTCTGCGATTTGGCTCGATCGATCTCGAGCGGGCTGGCGACGAGAACGTCATCGCCGTCGGCGAACCGGATGTACAGGCCGGTTTCCACTGGGAACCCGGACGCGTACGTGAAGTCAGCGTCCGCCTCGCCGCTGGGAATGAGGACGAGCGGCTTCACGCGCCTGCCTTCGTGTGGCGCTCGATCGCAGTTGCAAAAAGAGAAGCCAGCGCCGCGGGAGCCAGGGAATCGACCTCTTCAGTCACCCGCGCCGCCAGGCGCTTGGGAAGCTGCTTGCGCAGCAGGTCCAGGTGTTGTTCGTAAACACGACCTAGCGAGCGCGGGGCAGAGCGACCTTCCAAGTTCAGCTTCTCCTGGACCTCGTAACCGCCTGTGTAGGTGATCTCGTAGCCGAGCTCCCGTAGCTGGATGAGGTCCCGGCGCAGTGTACGTTCCGACACTCCGGCTCGCTCAGCAAGCTCGAGAGGATTGAGGCCTGGTTCGGCGATGACGACGGCGAGGATCCGCAGCAGGCGGGCGAGCCGGCGGGCGCGGTTCACGCACCCAACGGAGGCTGTTTAGCCGATCTCTTCCCAAGAGGTTGCATTGCCCTCAAACGGATCGGGCTCGGCCTCCTCCTGGTTTCCCACCTTCTGGTGGAACCTGCTGGCGATCATCTGGTAAGCCATTGCCTTCGGGATCCCAAGCTTCGTCAATGACTTGACCTCGTCGGCCATCACCTTGTCGCGCGCGGCCTCGACAGCCGCCAGCACCTCTTCGATGGATGCCGTCTTTTTGACCATAGGTATCAGATCATACCCAAGCCAACCGTCCCTTAATCTTTATCAATCGTGCCCGCCGCGGCTGGAGGTGCTAGGGGGATGGATGGCTGCTGAGTACACGCCCGACAAGATCAGGAACGTGGTCCTGCTCGGTCACTCGCACGACGGCAAGACCGCCCTGGCCGAAGCGATGCTTTTCGCCTCCGGCTCGATCGCCCGGATGGGCTCGCCCGACCAGGCGACGGCGACCACCGACTTCGAGCCTGAAGAGCACAGGCGAAAGATCTCGATCAACCTTGGGGTGGCCTTCGCGGAGCACAACGGCTTCAAGATCAACATCCTCGACGCGCCAGGCTTCTTCGATTTCGCCGGCCAGGTGCTCAGCGGCCTCCGCGCAGCGGAGGGAGCCATCGTGGTGGTCGGCGCCCATTCCCAGCTGCCGGTCGGCACCGAGATCGCCTGGGAGCAATGCAACCACACGAATAAGCCCCGGATCGTGGTCGTCAACAAGCTCGACAAGGAGAACTCGGACTTCTACGGCGCCGTCGCCGCGATGCGAGACCAGCTGGTGCCGCGGCCGTTCCCGCTTCACCTCCCGATCGGCGCCGAGAGCGAGTTCAGAGGCATCGTCGACCTTCTGCACCTGAAGGCGTTCGTGACGACTCCCGACGGCAAGGGGGGCGAGGCGCCGATCCCTGACGACATGCAAAAGTTGGTCGAGGAATATCGCGGGCAGCTGATCGAGGCAGCCGCGGAGAGCGACGACGCCCTGCTCGAGAAGTACCTCGATTCCGGAACCCTCAGCGAAGAAGAGATTCAGCGGGGGCTCCGCGAAGGAATTCTCGACGGCAAGGTGGCGCCTGTCGTCTGCTGCTCGGCGACGAAGCTGTTGGGCGTGCGAACGCTAATGTCGACCGTATGCGAGCTCCTGCCGCCGGCCGAGGGTGAGCCCGACAAGCCGGCGAAAGCGTTTGTGTTCAGCACCGGCGGCGACCAGTTCGGTCGGGTCAGCTACTTCAAGGTCGTCTCGGGAACGATCAAAGCCGATGTGCACCTCACCAACCTCAGCCGCGGCGTCGACGAACGGCTGGCGCAGATCTTTTTTCCGCGGGGCAAGGAACACGTCGCGACGACGGAGGTGCACGCCGGCGACATCGGCGCCGTCACCAAGCTCGCCCACACCCTGACCGGGGACACGCTGGGGGCGAAGGACGGCGACCCGCTGCCCGCGCTCGAGCTTCCGGGCCCCGCCTACAGCGTGGCGATCACACCGAAGGCCCGTGGCGATGAGGAGAAGATCTCGAGCGGATTGGCGCGGCTGAGCGAGGAGGACCCTACCCTGCACGTCGAGCGCCTGGAGGAGACCCACCAGCTGGTCATCGCCGGGCTTGGAGATGTCCACCTTGACGTGACTCTCGAGAAGCTCAAGCGCAAGTACGGCGTCGAGGCGACGACCCAGGTCCCTCGCGTCGCCTATCGCGAGACGGTCTCAGGCCACAGCCGGACCGAGGGCCGGCACGTCAAGCAGTCGGGAGGCCACGGGCAATACGGGATCTGCGTCATCGAGGTGTCCCCCACCAAGCGCGGCGAGGGCTTCGTTTGGGAGGACAAGATCTTCGGGGGCGCCATCCCGCAGAACTTCCGAGTGTCGGTTCAGAAGGGCATCGTCGACAACATGGCCAAGGGAGTCGTCGCCGGATATCCGATGGTCGACGTCAGGGTGACGCTTGTCGACGGCAAGTTCCACCAGGTCGACTCGAACGACATGGCGTTTCAGATCGCCGGCTCGATGGCGATTCGAAAGGGCGCTCTTGACGCGGGTCCCGTCCTGCTCGAACCAGTAGTCGAGGCTGATATCCGCGTGCCTGAGAAGAATCTCGGCGCGATCATGTCGGACATCAACGGGCGTCGGGGCAAGATCCTCGGCACCGAGCCCGACGACGGGTATGAGAGGGTGCGAGCCACTGTGCCCGAGCACGAGATGCTTCGATTCGCTCTCGACCTGCGTTCGATAACGCAGGGCCGCGGTAGCTTTCACATGAAGTTCTCGCACTACGACGAGATGCCCGCGCACCTTGCCAAGGCGATCATCGAAGAGTTCCAGAAGCAACACGAAGCAGCAGGTTAATCGTGGGTAGCGGCTTGATCGCCAGGTGAGCGCTCCCAGCGCACACGACGTCTGCGTCATCGGCGGAGGGGTGACGGGGGCGGGAATCGCGCGCGATCTGTCGCTCCGCGGCCTGTCGGTCCTGCTGCTCGAGAAAGGTGACTGGGGCGCGGGCACGAGCGGCTCCTCGACCTGGATGATCCACGGCGGCCCGCGCTACCTCGAGTTCGACTGGGACACCACCCGCCGCTCCAGCGAGGACGCGGGCCACATCGTGAACATCGCGCGGCACATGGTCTACCGCGTCGCGTTCCTCGTCCCGATCCTCCACAACGATAGGAACAACATCGAGCGCATGGAGACGGCGATGGAGGTGTACGACCGCTTCCAGCCGCTGAAAAGATCCAACCCGCACGTGCGGTTGACAGCGGAAGAGGCGCGGCAGGCTGAGCCCGGGCTGACCAAGGACCTCGTCGGAGCTGTGACTCTCGAGGAGTGGGGAGTCGATCCCCACCGCCTCGTTTACGCGAACGTGCAGGACGCAGTCGCCCATGGCGCTCGCGCCCTGAACCACACGAGAGTGATTGACGTCCTCCGCGATGAGGGCAAGGTCATCGGCGTTCGCTATCGGGGACCTGACGGCGCCCTGTCAGAGGCCCGCGCTAAGGTGGTGGTGAATGCAGCGGGGCCGTGGGTGCCCGAGGTGAGTCGAATGGTCGGCACCGACGTGCAGCTTCGCCCAGCCAAGGGCATTCACCTCGTCTTTCCGCACCGCATATCGAACTTCGGGATCAGCGCAGAAACAGTCGACGGGCGCGACGTGCTGATGGTGGCCCACGGCGCGTTTACGCTCCTGGGCACCACCGACGACGATTTCTACGGTGACCTGGACTCGGTCGACGTGCATGAGGACGAGGTCGACTATCTGCTGCAGGCGTTCGAACGAGTTTTTCCCGCGATCAGGAACTACCGGCCTGTGCGCACCACCACCGGCGTGCGGCCGACGCTGTTCAAGTGGAGGCGCTACGAGGACGAGCTGTCGCGCCGCTACGAGGTGATCGATCACGCTCGCGATGGTGCGGAGGGATTTGTCACTGTCGCCGGCGGCAAGCTCTCGATGTACAGGCTGATGGCCGAGGAAGCCAGCGACGCGGTCTGTCGCAAGCTCGGCCACCAGGCGCCATGCACGACAGCGACAGCCCCTCTGCCAGGCAGCGAGTCGGAGCAGGAGCCCGCGGCTGAGCTGGCGCGGCGTTACGGGATACCCGCGCTCGCTGCGATCAGGCTGCAGAGCCGCCACGGTTCCCGCGCGGCGGAGGTGCTGGACCTGGCGCATGCGGGCCGCCTCGCTTGCCGGTGCGAACCACTCACCGAGTCTGAGCTTGCATACGCGGCACGTCATGAGCAGGTGCGCACCCTCGCCGACGCATTTCGCCGCGTCGGACTCGCGGGGGGACCGTGCGCCGGCGCGGCATGCGTGATGCGCGGGGCAGAGATCATCGGCCAGCAGCTGGGTTGGAGCGCGTCGCAGCGGTTTGACGCGGTGCGAGAGTTCGTGCGCGGCGCATGGTTGGGACGCGCGCCTGTGCTCGGACATTCGGGATGGGCGCAAGAAGAGCTGGCCCAGGGCGCGCTGAGAGGCCTCCGTTAAGTGTCCCGAACCGACTCGCTTGCGAAGCTGGCGTGGGCTTACGGGCTGCACCTCGCGCGCCGAAGGCTGACGCGCCATCGCTCGCAGCTGACGACCCTCATCGAAACGTATACGCCTGATGGCATTCGAGCGCTGACGCCGGCTGAGCGGGAACTACATCCGCGATTGATCGGTTGCATCAACTGCGGGCTGTGCGCGCTCGCGGCGGGCCGCGTTGGGAAGACGCGACTGCCTGATCTTGCCTCGTCCTACATGAGGCTCTACGCACGGCTGGGGGATGCGTCGACCGATGTCGAGGGCGACGAGCCGGATCTCGAGGCGGCCTCAGCAGCTTGCCCTGTCGGGTTGCCGCTTGCCGATGTGGCCGCGGTCGTTCGCCGGCTCGCGGCCGGCTGAGGTCGAGGCCCCACCCGCCAGGCGGAGACGCCGATTCGGATCACCGGTTCACCGACTGTGAGCCCGCGCCCAACGTGCCCACGAAGCGGACAGTTGGCCTGGGACGCACTGGGAGCTTCGCCGAGAAGGGAGAACGCTATACGGAAGGTGGATCGCCGGCCGGTGCGGTCGGTGGCCTCGCGGACGCTTGGGGTTGCGAGTTATCCACATTATGTATACAGTCTGGGGACATCACACAACATCTAGCGTCAATGGTCAAGAGGATACTGCGTTTCATGCGCCGCTGGTCGGCGTGGAAGGCACTACGCGCAAGCATCGCCGACCAATTCGGGACTGGTCAGGACGACGGCTTCGTTGACGATTTCGAAGCCCTTCCGGCACCTCCCGCGGTGTCGATAGCGCCTGCAACTTTCGAGAGGCGGTTCATGAAGCTCCATGCCGATGGCCGCTTCGACGAGATGTGGGACATGCTCGCCGAGGACGCCCAGCACGCGTGGGGCGGCCGAGAGGCCTTCATCAGGGACATGCCCCGACTGGGTGATGAGACCGAGCTTCTCGATATGCAGGTGGTCAGCGTTGCAGTGGTCGAAGGTTGGACCGACCGGATGCACCAACGGACGTACAGCAACGTGGCTCGGATGGTGATGCGTTATCGCGTTCGGCAGCAATGGAGAGAGTGGACGTTCGACAAGCAGGTCCACCTCATTCCGGCCTCCGGAAGCTGGCGCACTCTGTGCTATCCGTCAATCGCCGGAGCTCCGGCAACCCGCTGATATAGTGGGGTACTGCCCATGCTGCAGCAGACGGTCGAAGAGCAAGATCGCGATCTACGTTGGCATCGCAGGAGACGTCGCGCAATGACGCCGCGTCGAATGCTGCAGGAATCGGATGAGCTGCTCTTCTGGGTCGAGGAATGTCTAGTCCAGGAAATTCGCATTGTGCCGGGTTGGCTGGTGGCGCGGCTGATGGTCGTCATTCGACAGGCGCACCCTGAGTTGCCGGCACGCCTGGGTCGCGAACGGCGCCCTGAGCATGTGATGGAGATCATCTACGACGCGCAGGCCGCGCTGATGGAGCAGGCATGCAACAGCCGCGGACCCGGAGAGGTGATTCCACTCTTTGCAAGGGCGCGCGAGCGGATGCTCAGAGAAGCGGCAGCGACGCTGTAGCCGGGCGCGCAAGTGCCCCTATCAGGAAGGCCCTACTGAATGCTCCGGGTCGACCTCCACCTCCACTCGAACTTCTCGCACGACGGACAGAGCACGCTGGAGGCTCTGATCGAACGCAGCCGAGAGTGCAGCCTCGACCGCATCGCTCTGACCGACCACAACACGGTCGAAGGCGCGTTGGAGCTGGCGCGCATGGCTCCGGAGCTGACGATAGTAGGTGAGGAGGTGAAGACGCGCGAAGGCGAGGTGATCGGATTGTTCATCACCGAACACCTGCCTCCTTACCAGGCACCGGAGGAAGTGATGGACCTCATCCACGGCATGGGCGGCCTGAGCTATCTGCCGCACCCGCTCGACCGACGCCGGTCGAACTTTCGACCCGAGCGCGTGGTCGAGCTGGCGGACCGCATCGACATCATCGAGACCTACAACCCGTGGTGCGACGCCTCTACCAACGCAGCCGCGGCAAAGCTCGCGGCGGATCTCGGCATAGTGGTGGCAACGGGATCGGACGCGCACTCGGTTCGCGAGCTCGGTCGAAGCTGGATGGAGATCGACGACTACAACGGACCGGCGGAGTTCCTGGACAGGCTGCGGCTTGCGCGCCACGTCGTCACGGCGAGCAGCGGCACCGGCCGCCGTGCCTGACGACCAACCCGAACTTCTCGTCGCCGGCTCGGTTGCGCTTGACACGCGCGATGGCCCGTTTGGCAAGGTTGAAGAGACGCTGGGAGGGTCGGCAGTCTACTTTGCGCTCGCGGCCAGCCTGATCATGCCTGTCCACGTTGTGGCTGCCGTCGGCGTCGACGGGGCCAAGCGCGTGGCGCAAGCCTTCAGCGGACGTCCCATCGACACCGAGTTGCTCCAGATCCTCGACGCGCCAACCTACCGATGGCGAGCGCATCAAGAGCACGGGCGCAATATCGATCTCGGCAGCAGCGACGACATTTACAACGTGTGGGAACCGTCAGTGCCCTCTGGTTTCAAAGGCTTCGCGTTTGTCGGGTCTATGCGGCCGGACCGGCAGGCGCAGCTCATGGCAATGCTCGGCGACGCCAGGCTTCTCGCCGCCGACGCGATGCTCTCGTATGTGCTGGCTCGGCCGCCTGAAGCAAGAGACGTCCTTCGACGGGCGGCATGGTTCTTTTGCAATCAGGAGGAATTCATCGCTCTCGGGGGCAAGGACCCTGAAGAGTTTCGGCGGCAGTGGTGGCTGCAAGGCCTCGTCCTCAAGGCAGGAGCGCTCGGCCTTTTCGCGTACACCGAGTACGGGGTTGCGCGGGTTCCCGCGCTCACCACCCGACCCATCGTCGACACGACAGGGGCCGGCGACGCTGTGGCAGGTGGAATGCTCGCGCGCTGGTTGAGCACGGGTGGTCTTCCAGGTGGTTTGCAGGATGCACTCGTGTGGGGAGCGGCATGCGCGTCGATCACCATCTCAGCGGTGGGAGTGAAGGGCATCGCGCAGGCCACGCGGAAGAAATTGGAAGCGCGGGTGGCGGAGGTCGAGGAATGCATGCGCCGAGAATCCTGATCATCGCGGGCGACCTCGTCGAGCAGGAAGTGGACGCAATCGTCAACGCAGCCAACAACGAGCTGGTCCTGGGTGGAGGCGTGGCCGGTGCAATCAGGAGCCGCGGGGGACCGTCGATTCAGCAGGAGTGCGATGCGCATGGCCCAGTCGCAGTCGGTGAGGCCGCACTGACCGGAGCAGGTGAGCTGACCGCGCGACACGTGATTCATGCGGCGAGCATGGCTCTGGGAGGAGGCACTTCCACTGAATCGTTGCGCTCTGCAATGGACAATGTCTTCCTGCTCGCGCGCGAGCACCACGTGAAGACGATTGCGATCCCTGCAGTCGGCACGGGCATTGCGGGTTTTCCGATGGATGAATGCGCAAGCGTTATGGCGGATTGTTTGAGCCGCGCGCTTGCTGGTGGGTGGCATCCCGCAGAGGTGCGCTTCGTGCTGTTCGGTGATGGCGCACGACGCACATTCGAATCTTCATTTCGGGCGGCGTTTGGGGTCTGAAACCGGGCCCGCAATGGGCCAGAATCGCGCGTTGTGAGGGGCCTTTTTTGGTGCTCGTTTGGAGCATCGTCCGGCACGTTTGGCTGAATTCAGGTTGAATTGGGGTTGATCTGGTCTCGGAGCGCCCCTAGAATGGGCTGAGTCCGGTCCCCGGAAACGATCAAGTAAGGATGGTGAAAGTTTGGAAGGTTATTGTTTGAAGGACAAACGAAAGGTGGAGATGAAAGATCCTCAGCCGATCACAATGAAGAACGGGAAGCCGGCAACAGTTGGGACTTGCCCGAACTGCGGGACCAAGATCTACAAAATCGGAAAGGCGGTGGCATAAATGGAAGGCTATTGTTTGAAAGACAAGAAAAAGGTCGAGATGAAAGACCCGAAGCCGATCACGATGAAGAACGGAAAGCCGGCAACAGTCGGCACGTGCCCGTTCTGCGGGACCAAGATTTACAGGATCGGTAAGTCGACTTAGTCAACCTTCGATAGGGACCGCTCCAAATACTGGGCGGTCCTTTTCTTTTTCTATCAGGTGGTGATCGGCGGCTCCAGCGCTGCGAGCAACACCTCGGTCGCGGACACCGCCTCATCGACGCCGAGTGTTTTGAAGATCTCGACGTTGGTTGGGTTGTTGACGCGGGCGATCGTCTTCTTGACGTTGAAATGCCGCTTGGCCATTTGCAGGGCTATGAGGTTGTCCTCGTCATCGGCAGTCACAGCGACAATCGCATCCGCTCGCTCGATGCCAGTCTGCGAAAGGAACTTGACCTCGCAGCCATCACCTCTCATCACTATGCTGCCGAGCTGGGTCTCGAGCCACTCAGCCCTGCGTGAATCTCTCTCGATCAGTGTCACCTCGTGCCCGCGCTCGAGCAGGTCGCGGGACATGTAGTAGCCCACGGTGCCGCCGCCGACCACGATCACATACATCGGCGGTCCATTTATTTCTCCAAGAGAGTCTTCTCGATTGCCTTAGCGCCTTCGATGGTTGGACAGATCGTGTGCAGACCCAACTTTTCGTAAGCTTCCGCGCGCTCGGGATCGTAGATGCGTGCCACCACGCGCGGCACCTTGAAGATGTGCTTGGCGATCTGCGACGCCATGATGTTGCGGTTGTCGCCCTCGGTGACGGCGACGAAGCCATCGGCATCCTCGATTCCCGCCCGGCGCAGAACGTCTGCGTCAGTGCCGTTGCCGACGACCTGGTTCCCTTTGAAATCGTTGGTCAAGACGCCGCGCGATGCCGCGCGAGAGAACTGGTTGGGATCTCTGTCGATGATCACTACCTCGTGTCCAGCCTTATCCATCTCGCCGGCCAGCTGCGAGCCCACCCGACCGCAACCGACTATGAGGAGCTTCAAGGCTGGTTGATTATAGGGAGGCCCTGATGGCAGCTCCGGCCGCTCTTGTTAGGATTTGGACGGTTGCGCTTCCCATTCACGTTCATGGGCGTCATGGCGCTCGGCATAGGCATCTGGGTCCTTGCCTATCTGGCCGGCCACAGGAGCCTGGATCCGGGGTCCCAGGCGATCGCGGCTGCCACCGTCCTGATCTCGTGGGCATTCGGGCTTTACGTCCTGGTTCGGAGATTCCGTCGAGGGCCCCAGCACTGATGCCTGACCACTCACACTCACCTACCGCCAAGAAGGTCCTTGTCGCAGTGGGGGGCCAGGGGATCGACGCGGAGACCGTCCGCCTTGCGTGCCGCATGACCGACCCGCAGGGGGGCAAGCTCTATGGAGTTCACATCATCGAGGTCAACCGGTCGCTTCCCCTCGGCGCCGTGATGGACGAAGTCGTCGAGAGGGGCGAGAAGATCCTTGACGAGGTCGAGCAGCTCGCGGCTGAGACCCTGCTGCCGGTGGAGACGGAGCTGGTGCAGGCGAGGGACACGGGGCCGGCGCTCGTTGACGAGGCAGTCGAGTGGGGGGCGGACCTGATCGTGATGGGCCTGCCGTACAAACGAAGATTCGGGGAGTTCAACCTGGGGAAGACGGTCCCGTACGTTTTGAAGAACGCCACCTGCCGGGTGCTGCTGTTCCGCGAGCACCGAGAGCACGCCGTCTGACCCCGCCAAACCCCCACTAAACAGCCCCGCGGGGGCCCTCCTTCCTCCAGCGCCGGTCCCTCCCCCACCAGCACACCGGGACCAAAGCTATGGAGCTCGAGGGAGACTGCCAACCCAGGTTGTTAAGGTCAGGCCATGAGAGGAGTCGCCTCAGGACGCCCGCACTACGCCGCGCGGCTGTGGGCCGAGCTCGGCCGCATGGGCGGCGAGCACGACGCCTTCATCAAGGTGATCATCGCCGAGCGGATCGTCAAAGCCATCGTGCTGGTTGCGGCCGCCGTCGGCTTGCTGGTCGCCGGCCAGACCGGCGCTATGACCAACTGGGCCGGCTACGCGCAGGACCAGCTGAACCTCCAGGCGGGCAACAGTTTCATCGTCCAACTGCTGTTGAAGGTGGTTGTCTATGTCGGAACGTTCACCCACACGACCCTGCTGGCGATCGCCGCGATCGTCTACGCGCTGCTCGAAGGCACAGAAGGCGTCGGTCTCGCGATGCGGCGTCGCTGGGCCGAGTACCTGACAGTCATCGCTACCGGCATCCTCATCCCTTACGAGGCCTATGAGGTGGTCCACAAAGTGACGCTCTTCAAGGTCGGGGCGCTGTTACTGAACGTGGCCGTGGTGGGCTACCTGGCTTACCGAAAGCGCCTGTTTGTCGGCATTTGACGTCGGAGTCAACCAGGCGCTCTGGAACCCTGCGCGGTGCACCACGTATCGAGCCAATGCCTGCAATGTCTGCAGACCGTAGATCGTCGACGTCTGGAAGCTCACAGAGCTTGCGTCTTCGTGGTACTTGCCGATGGCAGGGACTTCACCGATCTTGAACCCGAACGTCGCAGCCTGGATCAAGACCTGGGTGTCGAAGACGAAATCATTGCTGTTCTCGAGGAATGGAATCGCCTCCAGGAATCGACGTGAGTAGGCGCGGTACCCGGTGTGATATTCGGACAGATGGAGCCCCAGGACTCGATTTTCGACTCCCGTTAGAAAGCGATTGCCAAGCCGCTTCCACCAGGGCATTCCGGCTTTAGCCGGGTCGAGCCCCAGCCAGCGCGATCCCAGCACGATGTCGGCTTCGCCATCCTCGATGATCTTGCACAGCGCGGGAATGATGGCAGGGTCGTACTGACCGTCAGGGTGCAGCATGACCACGACGTCCGCCCCCATCTCGAGCGCGTGCCTGTAGCACGTCTTCTGGTTGCCTCCATAGCCGAGGTTCTGCTTGTGCAGGATGACGTCAAGGCTCAAGGCGGTGGCAACGCTGACTGTGGCGTCAGCACTTGCGTCGTCGACCAGCAGGATCCGGTCGGCATGACCAGGCGGAATGCTGCCGACGACCTCAACCAGTGTTTTCGCCGCCCGGTACGCGGGCAGCACGATCACCCGGTGGGGCCGCGGGCCACGCCACTTGAACTCGCCGACGGGAATGGGATCGGGCTGTACCGCAAGCCGTTCGACGGCCAGATAGGCGGCAACAGCGAGGGCTCCTACTGCGGCCGACCAAAGGCTGAAGGCGAGCGCCAGGTTCATGGCGGCATACGAGAAGGCGAGGATGACCGTCGCCGCTCGAGGCCAACGCAGGCTGCCTGCCAGGGCGAGATCGGCGAGGGCGAACCCCGGGATGACAAGCAGGGCGAGGTCGTGCACGTTCTGGTGCGGGCTCAGCACGAGTGAGGCCGCGATGGCAAGCGCGAAGTCGAGACGCGGCTTGTCCGGTCGCCAGCTCAAGGAAAGGGCAACGAGCGCCAGCAGGAAAAGGAGGATCACGAGCGCGGCAGTCCCGCCTCCGGGCAGCGCCTGGAGAATGTTCCTTAGCGAGTACACCGCCGTGTCCGTGTAGACAATCTGGCCGTTGGTCGGAAGGGAGCCGCCGAGCGCCCAGGCGCCAACGGAGCTGAGGTAGTCGACCACAGGCGCGAAGCCGAAGCCGGCCAGCGAGACCAACCCCATCGCCACCACCACGCCCCCGAAGCCGGCTAGCGCGCGCCATGCCCGGCGCGCCGCGAACAGCACGGGAATGAGCAGCAGAAGCTGCGGCTTGGCCAGAGCCAGCGCGCTGAAGATGCCTGCCCAGCCGAGCCTGCCCCGCGACCACGCCACGTAGGCGGCCGCGAGGGGAACGAGCACGACAAGGTCGGACTGACCCTGCAGGACCGTGACGAAGAGAGGAAAGAAGCCAGCGATCAGCACCGTGGCGACAACCGCTGCGCGCCCGTGGATGCGCAGGCTGGTGCGGACCAGGATGATCACAAGGGCGGCGGCAAGGATCACGTTGAATGCGGCCATCGCGATGTAGGCCTGTCGATAGCTCAGGTATCCGAGGGGCGCGATGAGCAGCGTGTAGTAGGGTGGGTGAAAGTACGGAAGGACGATGAAACGGCCCGCCGGCTCCCCCGTCACCTGGATCTGCATCTGACGCTGAAGCACCAGGTCATAGACGGCAGAACCGCCGTTCTGCACATAAAGCTTTGCCGCCGAGTAAAACGAGAAGAAGTCAGGGCCCTGCAGGTTGCCGCGCACGAATGTGAACCAGTAAATGGCCCAGGCGAGGAACGAACCGAGGCCTGCGCCCGCGGCAGCCGCGAAGCCGAGGCTCCTCCACCTCACTTGGCGCCGCGGCGTCATCGCCCCGTTTCGAGTCGCAGAGCGAAGCGTTCCGGGAGGTGTGCCTTCGTGATTGCCCTCTGGGCGCCCTTGATGTCGTAGCGGACGCGCCTGAACTCAAACGTCTCGTTGTCCACGTCCCAGACGCCATAGCTCGCCATCGGACTTCCATCTCGAGGCTGTCCAACGCTGCCTGGATTGACCAGAGCAGGCCCTTTCAAGGGGAAGGTCTCAATGCGGTACTCGTGAGTGACCTGACCGCCCGTTAACCCGAAGATCCCGGGCACGTGTGTATGTCCATGGAAGCATATGCCGCCGTTGAGGAGGTCGAGGTTTGCGGCCGCCACCGCGGTGTCCAGCACGTACTCGTAGATATGGTCGCGAGGGCTGGCGTGGACGAGCAGGACTTCGTTCTTCACACTGCTATCAGGTAGTTTTCGCAGCCAGTCAAGGCGTTCTTCGCCGATCACCTCAACCGTCCACCGGACCACCGTCGCCGCATCGTCATTGAACCACTCGAGGATTTCGGGATCTGTACACGCGCGGTCGTGATTGCCGACCAGCGTGAGCCAACCCTGGCTGGTGACCTCGTCGACGCACTTCTTTGGGTCGCCTCCATAGCCGACGACGTCCCCCAGGCAGATGGTCTCGTCGACCTTTGGACAGTCGCGCATTACTGCCTCCAGCGCCTGCCAGTTGGCATGGATGTCTGACAGGAGGGCGATTTTCAAGCGGGCTTCTCGTAGAGGCGCGGGTAGATGTGGTCGAAGAGGATGCGCAGCATGGCGGCCAGCGGCACGGCGACGAACATACCCAGGATGCCTGCCCAGCTGAAACCGGCGATGAAGGCGAGGATGACCAGGATCGGGGGCAATCGCACAGCGTCACCCACGACCTTCGGGTAGACGAAGTTGAGGATCACGTTGGAGATCAAGAAATAGACCCCCGCGACCAGAAGCGCGGTGAGTGGTCCGGAGGCAAGGCCAACCAGTATTGCCGGAATGGCTCCAATGAACGGCCCGAGGTAAGGGATCAGGGCGGTGATTCCGGCCACCAAACCGAGGGCGATGGCGTCGGGCAGGCCAAGAACCGCGCAGGCAATACCGCTGAGGATGCCAATCAGGCCCGCGATGATCAGCTGTCCCCGCATGTAGGCGTAGAGCATTTTGCGGATCCGTCGCCAGATCTGGTCGAAGTCGGTTCGGTAGTCGTTCGGGACCAGGCGCCGAAGCACCCTTCTGATCGCAGCGGCGTCGAGGGCGAGCAGGAAGGCGACGATGAATGTGAGCAGAAGCTGAAGCACCGTAGTGAGCGCGGTTAGGCCGATGCCGACTGCATTGCCGAACTGGCCGAGAAGGTATTCCCTCAAGTGCGAGCTGATGGACTCGGTAGCGCCCTTGAGGTCGATCTTGACGCCGAAGATCTCAGCGCCCTGGAGACTGCTGATTCGATCCTGGGCCGCTGCCGCGAGGGCTGGTGCCTGTGTCTGGAGGGTGCCTACCTCGTTGACCACTAGGGGCACGACCAGCAGCACGAGGCCCGCTAGGGCGGCAATGATGACGACGAAGAGCAGCGCGATGGCTACCACCCGAGGTACGCCGACAGCGACAAGGCGGGCTATCCCGGGCTGGATCAGGAAGGCGATGGCCGCCCCGAGCACAAGGGCGCCGAGGAAGTCACGAAGCAGGTAGAGCACGATGACAGCGACGACGAGCGCACCCGAACCGAAGCCGATCTGGAGGTAGCGCCGGCGGCGCTTGGGGTCCATGGGCGCGGTGGCCACCACAACGGGAGTGGGCTCTTCCGGCTCAATCGGGCGGGCGGCCTCTTTGGAATGGGAGCTCGAACGCACTGTAATCAGGGCAGTATGACGAGGAACCCCGCCGTCAGAGCCTGATTAC
>DAIUFK010000010.1:0-43549 GCA_036844615.1 Candidatus Dormiibacterota bacterium
CGACCACCTGACCCCCAGTCAGGTGCGCTACCGAGCTGCGCTACTCCCCGATGGAATGGCTAATCGTAGCGACTTCCCTACGGCCGTCCCGAGCGCCCGCCGTAGGCGACGAGACCCCGGTGACTCGAGGCAAATCCAGCCTCGCGCAAGAGGGGTGCGATTGGGGATTCCATGACCGGCCCGCCGTCGACGCGCTGGATCTCGACCCTTCCCGCGTTGGTGGCAACACCCATCAGGGCTCGGACGTGGTCGGGCCGGATGTCACCGTTGGTGAGAAGCGATCTGCCACCTCGCTCGAGATACAGGACAAGCTCG
The DNA here is from genome assembly GCA_036844615.1 of Candidatus Dormiibacterota bacterium. Classification (GTDB taxonomy): domain Bacteria; phylum Chloroflexota; class Dormibacteria; order Dormibacterales; family Dormibacteraceae; genus Palsa-872. The sequence goes on from DAIUFK010000010.1 coordinate 316, forward strand.
CCAGCATCGAGGACGCAGTAGGCGCCGGCGGCCCTCGCCATGCGGCCGTCTGATCGCGGCCACGGGAGGATCGCCCCGTAAGCATTCGCCGGGTCGGAGGCGGCAAGCGCAACGACGCCTCCGTTTGGTTCACGCAGCGAGCGCAGGCGGTCGACGGCGCCGGGGAGCGCGAACTGCGAGCCGCCGAGCCCCTCGACGAAGTAGCCCCTGCGGATGCGGCCTGACTCCTCCATCGCGCGGAGGACCGGGTATAGGCCCGCAAAACCTCCGGGCCAGCCCTCGGCGACGACAGCTTCCCTTGTCAGCACGCCGTGGCGCTGAAGAAGCACGCCGGCTTCTGCATGCAGGCGCTCGGTGGGTGAAGCGCCGGTTCCGATCATCTCGGCAACGAGTGACCAACGGCCCGATGCTCTTGGCTGCGTGAGTCGCGGAAGGCGCGGCCCTCGAGCCGGCCTCCGCGCGACGGGACCCAGCAGCCGCAGGGGCGCAAACGTGTCGTTGGTGACCTCGCCCGACCACACGAGATCCCATAGGGCATCAAGCATCGCCTCCTCATCACCGCCGCCGCACGCGCCGTATATGTCGCGGAAGAAGCTGGCGCCCCTGGCGTGTAGGTGGTCCCGCAGGCGGCCGTGCAGGTCACCGGTCGGAGGCTCCAGCGGCTCCGCGACGAGGCGCGGCGCATCGCCCCGCAGGTAGAGGGCGACCCTGCCGTCGGTGGCGCCAAGGCCTCCCCTGCCGACCCAGACCACCTCACCCATCGACACGAGCTCGTCCAAAAGCCTCGGGTTGTAGCCCGCGACACGGGCGGCAATCACGTCGCGCTCCACTACCGACGCTGCTATCGGCAGGCCCTGGAGCTGGAACACGACCTCGAGGAGGCGGTCGACCCCCGAGGCCTTCGCGCCGATGCCGTGCCACGGCGGCAGGAATCGCGCCACCACCACCGGCGGCACCGATTCCACCTCCCGCCGTAGTGCCGCGAGGGAGCGACGCCGCAGCATCCGCAGCACCTCCGGATGGCAGTACTCGCGTCCCTCCGCAGCCCGGCGAAATTCGCCGGCGACGATCTCGCCGCGCGCCGCGAGCTGACCTAACACCTCCTCGACTGCCGCAGCCGGAACGCCCCAACGTGAAGTGAGCTCGGACGAGACGAAGGGGATGTGGGTGCGCGCCCAACGCCTCGCCAGCGACTCCAGAGGCTTGGTCCCCGGGCTGAGGAACGCGGCGGGCAACCCGACGGGTAGGCTGGCCCCCAACGCCTCGCGGTAGCGACCTGCATCCTCGGCTGCGATCCAACGCTCCTCGCCAGCGATGCGGACGTACACAGCACGCCGTTCGCGCTCGAGCGAGCGCAGCCATTCATGGGAGATTCCGCACGCGGAAGTCTCCTGATCGTTGAGGTCGCCGAGTCTGACGAGAAGGTCGTGGGCCTCGTCAGAGTCGCGCGGGAAGCGCTCAGGGAGCAGGCCTTGGAGCTCGAGCTCCACTGAGGCAATGGCCTCTGGATCGAGCAGCTCGCGGAGGTCCTCGCTGCCGAGCAGCTCGGCCAGCAGCTCTCGATCCAACGTCAAGGCCTGGGCGCGCCGTTCCGCGAGCGGCGAATCGCCCGCGTACATGAACTCGGCGACATACGAAAACAGGAGGGATGATGCAAACGGCGACGCGCGCTCCGTGTCGACTGCCACCACTCGCACCTCGCGCGAGCGAATCCCGCGCAGCAGCGTCATCAGGGCTGCCATGTCGAAGTGGTCGGCCATGCACTCTCGCCAGGTCTCCGCGAGGATTGGAAAGTCGGGATATTGCCTTGCCACCTGCAGCAGGCCGGCGCTGCGCATCCGCTGCTGCCACAGCGGCGTCCGCTGACCGGGGCGGCGGCGTGGCAGCAGCAGTGAGCGTGCCGCGTTCTCACGGAAGCGCGAGGCGAACAGCGCCGAGCCGGGAAGCTGCGCCTGCACCAGCGCCTCGACCTCCTCAGGGTCCAGTAGGAGCTCGTCCAGGGAAGGCGCCGCGTCGACATCGGGAAGGTGCAGCGCGATTCCGTCGTCGGTCCACATCGCGCGCGCGTCGATTCCGAGGCGCTCCTGCAATCGAGATTCGAGCGCGAGAGCAAGTGGCGCGTGGACGCGGCCTCCCAACGGGGTGTGCACGCAGACCCTCCAGTCCCCCACCTCGTCGCGGAACCGCTCGACGACGACGGTCCTGTCGTCTGGCACCGAGCCGGTGGCCGCTGCCTGGTCCTCGAGATAGGCGAGCAGGTTTTTGATCGCGCGGTCGTCGAACCCAGCGCGCGTCCTCAGCCTTTCCGCGGCCTTATCGGGCTCCAGGGCACGAAGCTCGCGGACCATCTTGCCCAATGCGAGGCCCAGCTCGACAGGGCGGCTTGGAGCGTCGGCGTGCCAGAAGGCGATCTTTCCCGGCTCACCCGGCGCGGGCGTGACAAGCACCTGCGACGGCCCGATCTCGGCGATGCGCCACGTGGAGGCCCCGAGAATAAAAGTCTCGCCGACCCTGCTCTCGTACACCATCTCCTCGTCGAGCTCGCCCACGCGCCGCCCGTCGGTGACAAGGTTGACGGTGTAAAGTCCGCGGTCCGGGATCGTGCCCGCGTTGGTCACGGCCAGGCGCTGCGCCCCCGCGCGGCCGCGGAGCGTTCCGGCCACGCGGTCCCACACGATGCGGGGCCGCAGCTCCGCGAACTCGTCGGAGGGATAGCGGCCGCTGAGCATGTCGAGCACCGATTCCAGCGCCCTCGGCCCCAGGTCGCTGTAGGGGTAGGCCCGGCGCACGACGCTCGCGAGATCCTCGACGCGCCATTCGTCCATCGCGCACATCGCGACCACCTGCTGCGCCAAAACGTCGAGTGGCTTGCGCGGCACACTCGTGGATTCGATGCGCCCTTCGAGCATGCCCTCCACCACGGCCGCGGACTCAAGGAGGCCGCCACGAAAGTTGGGGATCACCACACCGCGCGAAACCTCGCCCACCGAATGGCCCGCTCGGCCGACCCGCTGAATGCCCGCTGCCACGCTGGGTGGCGCCTCGACCTGCAGGACGAGGTCGACAGCACCCATGTCGATGCCCAGCTCGAGGGTCGATGTCGCGATCAGGCCGCGAACGGCGCCGGCCTTGAGCTGGTCTTCGATCAGCAGCCGCTGCTCGCGGGCGATGGAACCATGGTGCGCAAGGACAAGCTCCTCGCCGGCGAGCTCGTTGACCCGCGCTGCGAGACGCTCCGCCAGACGCCGCGAGTTGACGAACACGATGGTCGAGCGGTGCTCGCGGATCAGCGCAAGCAATCGCGGGTAGATGGCGGGCCAGATGCTGCCGGCCGGCCGGCCGTTGTCGTCCTCGACGCTGAGTCGCGCCATGTCGTCGACAGGCACCTCGACTCTCACGACCATAGTCTTCAGACGCCCTGCATCGACGATGGCGACCTCGCGATTCGTGCCGCCGAGGAACCGCGCCACTTCCTCCAGAGGGCGCTGCGTGGCCGAAAGCCCTATCCGCTGTGGCTCGACCCGTGTCAGCGCGCAAAGGCGCTCGAGGCTCAGCGAAAGATGGGAGCCGCGCTTGGTCGCGGCGACCGAGTGGATCTCGTCGAGGATGAGCCACCTCACCGACCCGAGGATGCGGCGCGCTGCGCTGGTCAGAAGCAGGTAGAGCGACTCTGGTGTGGTGATGAGGATGTCGGGCGGGTGCCGCTCCATGGACCGCCGCACCTCCGTGGGCGTATCGCCAGTGCGAATGGCGACTGTGATATCCGGCGCGGTCTGGCCCAGCCTCTCAAGCTGGCGGCTGATCCCGACCAGCGGCGACCGTAGGTTGCGATCGACGTCGTGCGCAAGCGCCTTCATCGGCGACACATAAAGGACGCGGCACCGCTCAGCCTCGGCGGGAGCCGGCTCCGTGGTCAGCCTGTCGATGCACCAGAGGAAGGCGGCGAGCGTCTTGCCGCTGCCGGTGGGCGCTGCCATGAGCACGTGACGGCCCGCGGCCACCTCCTGCCAGCCGCGCTCCTGGACCTGGGTCGGATCCGCAAAAGCGCCACGAAACCACTCCCTCGTCGCCGGAGCAAAAAGGTCGAGAGAGCTCCCCATTCCTTAAGTATGTGATGGCTTCGAGACCAAACTCCCCTTCCCGCTAGCCGGGGAGGGGGCGGGGGTTGGGGGGATTCACCGCCATGATGTGGACGGAGACGCTATCGTCCCATCGATGATCGATCCGCGACGATTTCGCGATGTCATGAGCAGCTTTCCAAGCGGCGTGGTGGTCCTCACCGCCTTCGGCGATGACGGCCTGCCTCGCGGCCTGACTGTCAACGCTTTCTGCGCAGTCTCCCTTGAACCTCCGCTGGCGCTGGCCTGCATCGACAAGTCTTCCAACACACTGCCTGCCGTCAACCACACTGGCGGGTTCACCGCCAACATCCTTGCGGCAGGTCGCGAGCAGCTCGCGCGGCGTATGGCGACCAAGGTTTCCGACAAGTTCGACACGCTCAAGTGGCGCCGCCCCGCAAGCGAGGGCGGTGGTCCAATCCTGGAAGAGGATGCGGCCGCCTACGCCGTCTGCTCGCTGAAGGAAACGATCGACGCCGGCGACCACTGGATCCTCATCGGCCTCGTGACCGATGGCGCGCACCACGAGGGCGTCACCCCGATGATCTACAGCCGGCGGCTTTACGACGCCTTGGGGAGCGTGTGACGACTAGAGCGTCGGCGAAGGCCAGGCGGGGACGAGCTGGGACAGGCCTGCCGCCAGGATCGTGAGCTTGTTCGTCAGCAGCAGCAGACCCATCACCAGCAGCACCGCGGCAGACGCCAGGTCGATGGCGCGCCTGTGGCTGTTGACGAGCCGCACCAGCGGACGCGCGCTCTCGAAAGCGAACGCCAGCACGATGAAAGGCAGACCGAGGCCGATGCAGTAGGCGACCATCAGGACGAGGCCCTGGGTAGTGGTGCCCGCCGATACCGCTGAGCTGAGCACAGCGCTGAGGGTCACGCCGATGCATGGCGTCCAGCCGCTGGCAAACCCCATCCCCAGCACGAACCCGCCGGCCACCCCGCCGCGCTGCGGCGCCTTGTTCATGAGCCTGTACTCGCCTGAGAGATAAGGAATTCGAATGAGGCCGGCGACGTGAAGCGCCATCACGATCACGAACACGCCAGCCACCATCGGCACGTACGCACGAATGGGCTGCACCGCGATGGAGAACACGTAGAAGAACAGGATGAAAACCAGCGAGAGCCCGGCGACGAAGCCAAGGCCCGCGGTCACGACCGGCAATGATGGCGAGGCCGGCGCAGCGGCCACAGCGCCGGGGCCGACCGCCACCGGCTGGCCGGCGCGGGCACCCAGGTAGGCGAGGTATGCGGGCACCAGCGGCAGCACGCACGGCGACACAAATGAGACAAGTCCCGCCAATGCGGCAAGGGCCGGGCTAATACCGTCGAGGGTGGGCATGCTGTCTAGCGGGGCTGCAGTGGGGTCGCCTGTCGGGCAAGCTCCTCGATGCCGTCCATGACCTGCGGCCAGACTCGTTCTGGAAGGTTGTGACCCATGCCCTCGATCTCGAGCAGGTGTGCTCCGGGTACGGTTGCAGCCACGCTCCTGCCGTTCTCGACAGGAACCAGGACGTCATCGGTCCCGTGGACGACCAGGGTGGGCACCTTGAGCTTGCTCAGTCTCTCGAGGCGACCTTCGGCCGCGAGTATCGCGACGAGCTGGCGACCCGTGCCGACGGGGTAGTAGGACCGGTCGTAGCTACGCACGACGCGTTTCATCTCGGCCTCCTCGTCGAAGGGATCAGCCGAGCCCTTCAGCACCTTGCGGAACCAGATTCCGTGCTCGAGCCTGCCTTCGCGGGTCTCCGGTGGAACTCTCGTGAGCACCTCGGCGCCTTCAGGCTTCGGGGCGACTCCGTCGTGTCCCCCAGGGCCTGACATGATCGAGGTCAGCGAAAGGACGCGATCAGGATGCTTGATCGCGACAAGCTGGGCGATGAAGCCACCCATCGACACACCCACGACGTGAGCGGCGCCGATGCCGAGCGCGTCGAGCACCCCGACGGCGTCATCGGCAAGGTCGTCGAGGTGGTAAGCCGGGTTAGGGTTGCCGGTGAACGCGGATATCAGGTCCGGCTCACCCGCCGCCTCCATCTTGGTCGACAGGCCCGCGTCGCGGTTGTCGTACCTGATCACATGGAAACCACGGTCACGAAGCTGCTCGCAGAAGGCTTCTTCCCAGCTCAGGAGCTGAGAGCCGAGGCCCCCAATCAGCAGGAGCGGCAGGGCTCCCGGATCGCCGAACGTCTCGTATTCGATCTCGATCCCATTCGACTTCAACCTGGACACTGACGGCAATCGTAGCTCCGCGACGCGGCCCGGTACCCTTATCGGCGGTGAGCGGAACTCTTCCCGATCGGAGCGACGTGGACGAGAGATTCACCTGGGACGCAAAGAGCGTCTTTGCCGATGAGGCGGCCTGGGAGGCCGCTGTCGAGACGATTCTCGCGAGGCTTCCCGACCTTGCCGAGTTCAAAGGCCACCTCGGCGAGTCCCCCGACATGCTCGCCGACTGGTTCGACGCAGCCGAGAGCGCGCAGCGCCTGATGGGCAAGGTGGTGGTCTACACCACGATGTCTTACTCCGTGGACACGGCAGACCAGGCTGCCGCGGCGCGTTCGGATCGCGCGCGAACGACGTCCGCCCGGCTGGCCGGGGCGACGTCCTTCGCCACCCCAGAGATGATCTCCATCGGCTTCTCCAAGCTCCGAGAGTGGGTGGCGAGCTCGGCGCGGCTCGAGCAGCTCGGTCACTTCGTCGATCGATTGGAGAAGATGGCGAGCCACGTCCGCAGTCCCGAGGTGGAGGAGCTGCTGATGCAGGCTTCCGACCCGCTCGCCTCCGCGCTGTCGGTCCACAGCGTGCTTGCCAACACAGACCTGAGGTTCCCGCATGCCTCCGGCGCGCACGGCGAGGAGGAGGTCGCGCAAGGCACCATCGCCGCTCTGCTCACGAGCCCCGACCGCGATCTGAGACGGACCGCCTTCGAGAACTACGCCGATGCCCACCTGGCGATGCAGCATGCGATGGCGGCCAACCTTGCGGCAGGGGTCAAGCGCGACGTCTTCTACGCGCGAGCGCGAGGCTATGCGTCATCGCTCGAGGCAGCGCTCGAGCCGAACTACATCCCGCCGGCGGTGTTCCACAACGTCATTCGCGCATTCCGAGACAACCTTGGCACGTGGCATCGCTACTGGCGCGTTCGCCGCAAGGCCCTGGGTCTTACGGCCCTAACGCCGTACGACACGCACGCGCAGCTAGGGCCGTCGATGAACGTGTCCTATCAGCAGGCGGTGGACTGGATCGCCGAGGGCGTCAAACCACTGGGCGACGAGTACGTTCGCGTGCTGCGGAAAGGAGCGCTCGAGGAGCGATGGGTTGACGTCTATCCCAACAAGGGGAAGCGGATGGGTGCTTTCTCGGCCGGCGTGCCAGGCACGTTCCCGTTCATCTTCATGAGCTACAACGACGACATCTACTCGATGAGCACCCTCGCCCACGAGCTCGGGCACTCGATGCATTCCTATTACACCCGCAAGACGCAGCCGTTCATCTATTCGGGATACGGGCTGTTCCAGGCAGAAGTGGCTTCGAACATGCACCAGGCGCTGACGCGCCGCTACCTGTTCGACACCAACAAAGATCCCGAGTTCCAGATCGCCGTCATCGAAGAAGCGATGGCGAACTTCTACAGGTACTTCTTCATCATGCCTTCACTGGCGCGCCTGGAGCTCGAGGTACACGAGCGCGTCGAAGCAGGAAGCGCCCTCACCGCCGACTACCTCAACAACCTCATGGCCGACCTCATGAGCGAGGTCTACGGAAGCGAGGTTGTAGTGAGCGATCGGGACCGGGAGCGCATTGGTTCGACCTGGGCACAGTTCCACACGCACCTGTACAGCAACTTTTACGTGTATCAGTACGCGACAGGGATCGCAGGCGCCAACCACCTTGCCGAGCGCGTTGCGACGGGCGACCCCAAGGCAGTTGAGGCGTACCTCGCATTCCTGAGCAGCGGAGGCTCGATGTACCCCCTGGAAGGGCTCAAGATGGCCGGCGTCGACATGGCGTCGCCTGAGCCTGTCACGTCGGCCTTCGCCGTGCTGGCCGAGATGGTCGAACGCCTCGAGGAGCTGGTAAGCGCTCGAGCCGGCTAGTCCAGCTTGATCCTATAGACGTTGCTGTCTCGCAGCTGGAAGCCCATACGAGGATAGAGGCGGTTCGCCACCTCTCGCCGCCGCGCGGATTGCAGCTCAACGATGCTTGCGCCTCTGTTTCGGGCGACGCTGATGCACTCGTTCACGAGCGCTTGGCCGATACCCCGCCCCCGCACGCTCTCGTCGACGACCACGTCCTCGATCCGAGCCTTCACCCAGGCCGGCGTGGTGTAGACGATCACAGTCGCGGTGCCGACGATCGCGCCCTGATCGATGACCAGGAGGAGCGTGCTGGCAGGGTCGGCCATCAGCGCTTCCAGCTGCTCGTGCGTCGGGCCGGCGAGCGCCGGGTTGAGCTGAGGGAGCAGAGCCGCAAGCGCATGCTCGAGGTCCGGAGTTGGTTCGGTCGCCGCCTCGATGCGATAGCTCACCGCCGAAAAGGCTAAAGCAGCCGCACGATGGCGGCAGTCCCCGCCGCGGATGCGACGACGAGGAGGAAGGGCGCCCGCAGCAACACGGCGACGCCGGCAACCGCGATCGCCGCGGCCCTGGCGTCAACCACAAGGTGAGTGCCGGTTGAGAACGTATTGATTGCGATAAGGGCCGCAAGCAGCGCCACCGGCAGCAGCGGAACCGTGCGCTGAATGCGTGCATCCTGCAGGAAGCGTTGGGGCAGCGAGAGCCCTGCCAGCTTGAGCAGGTAGCACGCTGCCGAGGCAACGAGCACCGGTGCCCAGATCATCGAGCTGGCCTCAGCCCGAACGCGACGACGAGCAAGGCGACGATAAGCAGCGGAACCCCGGGTGGGACGAAGGGCAGGACGGCGAGCACCACGGTGGCCGCACCGATCGCGATCGCCACCGGCTCGCGCCCACGCAGGCGAGGAGCGACCAGCGCCAGGAAGGCGGCAGGGGGTGCTGCGTCGAGGCCGAGCGCCTTCGGGTCCAGGATCACCTGCGTGGCAAGGGCGCCGATGAGAGTGCCCAGGTTCCAGAACGAGAAGAGGATGAAGCCAGTGGCCCAGAACGCGAAGCGGCTCTCGGGTGGAGTGTCGCGCGCGATCGCCATCGCCGTCGTCTCGTCGATGACGAAGTGCGAGGCGGCCAGGCGACGCAGCCCGCTGACGTTCAACAGAGAAGAGAGACGCAGGCCGTAAAGAGCGTTGCGCGAGCCAAGCAGCATTGCGGTGGCCGCTCCCGCCCACGCGCTCCCGCCGGCTCCTACCACGCCAACGAAAGCGAACTGGGACGCGCCAGTGAACATCAGGATCGAGAGCGCGCAGGTCTGCGCCATGCTCAGGCCCGCGGTGATCGATATCGCCCCGAATGAAAGAGCGTAGGCGCCGCTCGCGATGCCGATGCCAACCGCGTCCCGGATCACACCCCGGCGGGTCTTATCGAACGTTCGAGTCGAAGCCACCTGCAGACGTTAACGGCTCGAAGAACTCCTGGCGGACTCTCCCTCCCCCCTTGAGGGGGGGAGGTCAGGGGTGAGGGGCGTTGACCAGATCGACGGCCCTTAGTGCATCGCCGCGCCCGATGGGCTCATGACCCACCAGAGGCCGCCAAAACCGTTGATGCCCTGCCCTTTGGCGTCGCCGGCGGCTTTGTCCTGGATGAAGTAGTAGAGCGGGTGCCCGGCGTAGGTCACCTCGGTGGTTCCGTCAGTTCGCGCGGTGGTCCCCAGCAGCGAGGCCTGGGCGCCGGCTCCTGCCTGGGGCGCTCCTGTCGTGAGGACGGGAGGCCAGATGGCGGCACAGCTCGTGTAGCAGGTCGAGCTGGTGCCTGTGTCGGCGACGAACAGGTAGATCGTCTTCCCGCTCGCGTCGACAAGGATCTGGCCCAGCTTGGCGTTGGTCGCAACGGAGATGGTGGTTCCAGTCGCGGCCGGAGTCGGTGAGGTGCCCGCTGTAGAGCCGCCGCAGCCGGCGATCACCGTCAGCGCCGCGATGGCGCCTGTCAGCGTTAATTTCGATTGCATGGGGATGCTCCTGAACAACTTTCCGAGAACACATCCCGATACCCGGACGGGTTACGACGGAGGGCCTACTCCGGTGTCACGTAAGCAGCGCTGAGGCCGCCGTCGACGAGGAACGTGGTGCCGTTGACGTAGCTGGATTCGTCGCCGGCCAGGAAGAGCGCCGCGTTCGCGATCTCTTTCGCCTGCGCCAATCGCCCCATCGGGAGGTGCACGCGGCGGCGCTCGTAGGCACCAGGCGTCTCAGAGAACAGGCGCATGAGCAGCGGAGTCTCGACCGGGCCGGGACATAGGGCGTTCACCCTCACCCCCTGGCGCGCGAACTGCACAGCGAGCTCGCGGCTCATCGAGAGGACCGCCCCCTTTGAGGCCGTGTATGCGATCTGAGAGGTGGCAGCTCCCATCAGGGCGACGAACGAAGCCACATTGATGACCGAGCCGCCCCCCGCCTTGAGCAGGTGGGGAATTCCGTACTTGCAGCAGAGATACACGCCTTTGGCGTTGACTGCCTGGACCCTGTCCCAAGCGTCGGGCTCGGTGACCAGGATCGAGTCATCGTCCGCGGGCATGATGCCGGCGTTGTTGTAGAGGACGTCGATGCGCCCGTAGCGCTTTGCGGTCTCGGCGTACATCGCCTCGACACTCTTGGGGTCGCTCACATCAGCCCTGAAGAAGAACGCTTCCCGGCATTCGGCTGCAGCCTTCTCGCCTGCATCGGCTCCGACGTCGGCGACGCACACGCGAGCTCCCTCGTTCGAGAAAAGGATCGCCGCCTCGCGACCGATCCCCCCCGCGGCGCCGGTGATGACCGCGACCTTGCCGTCAAGCCGTCCCATTAGGTGGTGCCTCCAGCCTCTCGGCGAGATATTCGGGCGCCACCTACTTCAGGCCTCCGTGGAGATGTACACGTTCTTGACCTCGGAGTAGCCGCCCATCGCGTGCATGCCAAGCTCCCGGCCGAAGCCAGATTGCTTGAAACCGCCGAACGGCGTGGTGACGCGAACCGAGCTGTTCGAGTTCACCGAGAGCACGCCGGTTTCAAGGCCGCGCGCAACCCTGAGGGCGCGCGCGCCGTCACGCGTCCAGATCGAGCCCGAGAGGCCGTAGGGCGTGTCGTTCGCGATGCGCACCGCATCCTCCTCGTCCGAGAACGGGATGACCGCGGCCACCGGGCCGAAAACTTCTTCGCGGGCGACACGGTCCTGGTTGGTCGCGGCCACCAGTGTGCAGGGGAACCAGAATCCGTCGCCTTCAGGCATGTTGCCGCGGAAAAGCGGCGTGCCCTCGACGAATGCCGCGACCTTTGCCCTGTGGTCTGCCGAGATCAGCGGCCCCATCTCGGTCCCTTCCGTCTCGGGGTCGCCCACCCGGAACCGCGCAGTCGCATCGACGAGGAGCTTCAGGAACCTGTCGTAAACCGACTTCTGGACAAGGATGCGAGAGCGCGCGCAGCAATCCTGTCCCGCGTTGCCGAACACGGCGCTCGGCGCCGACGCAGCCGCGCGCTCGAGGTCGGCATCCTCAAAGATGATGTTCGCGGACTTGCCGCCCAGCTCGAGCGTGACCCGCTTGACGGTCTTGGAAGCGCCTTCCATCACCCGCTTCCCCACCTCGGTCGATCCGGTGAAGCCGATCTTGGCGACGTCAGGGTGCGCGATGAGCCGCTCGCCGGCCACGGAGCCAGGTCCGACCACCACGTTGACCACGCCTTCGGGAAGTCCTGCTTCCAGCGCGAGCTCGCCGAAGCGAATCGCGGTGAGCGGCGTGAGCTCGGCCGGCTTGAGCACGACTGTGTTCCCGCACGCGAGCGCCGGCCCGAGCTTCCAGCTGGCCAGCATGAGCGGGAAGTTCCACGGCACGATCAGCCCGACCACGCCCAGCGGTTCCCGGAACGTCATGTCGACGCCACCCGCGACGGGGATGGTCTCGCCATAGTGCTTCTCGACCGCGCCCGCGTAGAAGTGGAAGACGTCGGCGACCATGCCCATCTCCCACAGAGAGTCGCCGAGCGGCTTGCCTACGTTCGCCGTCTCGAGGTGCGCGAGCCCGTCGCGATGCTCCTCGACGAGCGCGGCCACGCGACGCAGGAGGCGGGCGCGGTCGGCGGGTTTCACTGCGCGCCAGGCGGGATAAGCGGCGCGCGCGGCGGCAACAGCGCGATCGGTCTCTTCGACACCGGCCCTCTCGAGCTGCGCGATGGGTCGTTCGGTCGCCGGGTTGAGGACCTCTAAAGCCACTTGTTACCTACCCGCGCTCGAACAACCGCTCGCGCTCGTAACCGGTGACCACTCTGTCGAACTGCGACTGCTCGGTGCGGGCGTAGTTGAGGTAGTGGTCGACGACGTCGTCGCCGAACGCCTTCCGCAGCATCTTTCCGTTTTCGAGGCCGGCGATCGCATCCCGAAGAGAGTGAGGGAATCGCTGGACGTCCGATTCGTATGCGTTGCCAGTGAACGCAGGCCCCAGCTCGAGCTTCTGCTCGATGCCGTGCAGCCCCGCGGCGATCAGTGCGGCGATGGCCAGGTAAGGGTTCACGTCAGCGCCGGGTATTCGCGATTCCGTACGCAGGTGCTGGCCGTGACCGACGATGCGAAACCCGCAAGTCCGGTTGTCGTGGCCCCACGCGAGCGTGGTCGGCGCCCACGAGGCGGCCGCATACCGCTTGTACGAGTTGATGTTGGGCGCAAGGAAGATCGCGATCTCGCCGGCACACGCGATGTGGCCCGCGAGGTAGCGCTTGAAGGTGTCCGACTCGCCGTCGAAGGTGTTGCGACCGTCCTTCCAGAGGCTTGAATGGATGTGGCACGAGCTGCCGATCCAGCGGTGATCGGGCTTCGCCATGAACGTGACCGAGCACCCATGCTGGTTCGCCATCTCCTTGATCCCGTTCTTGTAGATGACGTGGTTGTCGGCCATTGTCAGGGCGTCCGAGAAGTGGAAGTTGATCTCCTGCTGACCCGGCCAGGCCTCACCTTTTGAGCTCTCGACCTTGATGCCGGCTTCCTTCATGCCCTTGCGCACATCGCGGATGAAAGGTTCGTCGTAGCTGGTCGCGAGGATGTGGTAGTCGAGGATGTAGGGGACGGATGGTGTGAGGTTGCTGTAGTTCTTGGCGTGCGCCTCGGCGAAGGTCTCCTTCATCAGGTAGAACTCGAGCTCCGTGCCGAACATCGGCTCAAAGCCCATCGCCTTGGCGCGTTCGATCTGCGCCCGCAACACCTGGCGCGGCGAAGGCTTTACCGGTTTGCGGTCGTGCCACGCAACGTCGCTGAGCACCAGCGCGGTTCCCTCGAGCCAGGGGATCTTCCGGAGCGTCGCGAAGTCGGGGATCATGTCGAAGTCGCCATAGCCGCTCTCCCAGTTCGCCATCGCGTAGCCGGGCACGGGGTCCATGTCCATGTCGACTGCGAGCAGGTAGTTGCAGCCTTCGACAGCTTCGCCTTGCGCGGCCGACTCCATGAAGTACTCCGCGTCGACTCGCTTGCCCATGAGACGGCCCTGCATGTCGGTGAAAGCGACGACGACCGTGTCGATGTCCCCTTTCTTGACCGCGGTTCCGAGCTGCTCTTTGGTCAGCACGTCATCGTCTTGCGCGGGCGCGTGCCACGAAGCGCTCGAACAGCTTCGAAGCCCACGGAAGGTCTCCGGTCAGCTCTTCGGGATGGCACTGGACGGCGACGACCAGGCCGTCGTCGGTCTCGAGACCTTCGATCGTACCGTCGTCCCCTGTTGCCGTCTGCCTCAGGCCAGGGGCCACCGATCGGACCGCCTGGTGGTGAAGGCTGTTGACCTGAATCTGCCGGCCTTCCGCCGCGTGCCCCAGCTCCGACGCGGGATCGACTGACGCTGTGTGAGCAAGATGCTTCCGGCCGAACGCGCGGACCTCGTGGCCCTCGAGGTGTTGCAGCAGGGTTCCTCCCATGGCGACGTTGATCACCTGCTGCCCGCGACAGATGCCAAGCACCGGGACCTTCTCGTTCCGGGCAAGCTGGAAAAGCTGGATCTCGGTCTCGTCCAGCTCGGGGTCGGTGTCTCCGACCTTCGGGTCGGGCTTCTCCCCATAGCGAGCTGGGTCGACATCCCAACCGCCAGGTAGCAGCAGTCCGTCAATATCGGCCACTGAGTCGGTGCCGGGCGGAAGGTAGACGGCTTCGGCGCCGGCTGCCTCAACCGCCCGCCCATACGTCAGGTAGTAGTCCGCCTCCCGCCTCGGGCTTGTCGTTATTCCGATCTTCGGACGCGCGTCCTTGTGCGTGTGGTGCCTATCCTGCTGCGGCGAGTTCGGATTCGATCTTGGCAAGCTCTTCCGCTGTCCCCTGGACCTTGGGTCCCTTGAACCAATTCTTCGCTGAGAGGAACCAATAGCCCCCTGAATAGAGCAACACTACCCCGACCGCGATGGGGGCGTAGTTGAAGGTCGCCGTCGTGTTTCCGGGAGAAACCTGCGGCAGCACGAAGAGGATGGCGATGAAAGCGATCCAGATCACGGCGATCCAACCGATCAGGTAGCTCCACCGACCGAGGTGCCACGGGCCACGTTGGAACTTCTCGCCCGCGAGCAGCCGGAGGAGGATCGGAATGCCGTATGCGATATAGAGCCCGATGACCGCGATCGAAGTCACCGCGAAGTAGGCGACTGGGCTGTACAGATACGGCAGGCCCAGGATGAAGGCGCCCACCGCCGCGAACCAGATCGAGTTGGTCGGAGTTCGCGTGCGGGGGTTGATCTTGTGCCAGAACTGCGACCCGGGCACTGCGCCGTCGCGCGAGAAGGCATAGATCATCCGCGAGTTGGCGGTGACGGACGACATGCCGCAATAGAACTGCGCTCCGACCACGATGAAGAGGAGGAACGTGCCCAGGTTCGTACCCACGGCGTCGATGAAGATCTGGGCCGGCGGCACGACTGCGGCCACCTCTGTGCCGTAGTTCTGGATGGCCGATGTGACACCGATCAGTAGCAGCCATCCCGCGAAGAGTGAGACGACGATCGACCAGACGATCCCGCGCGGCCCGGCTACGGCGGCGTTCTTCGTCTCTTCGGTCATGTGCGCAGAGGCGTCGTAGCCGGTGAACGTGTATTGCGCCAGAAGTAGGCCGATCAAGAACACGTAGAAGGAGTTGCCGAAGCCGGTGTTATTCACGAAGTTGGTGAATACGAACGACACCGACTGGTGGTGAGCCGGAACGAAGAAGAGGACGCCCACGATGATCAGGACGCCCACGACGTGCCACCAGACCGAGATGTCGTTGAGCAGCGCCACAAGCCGCACGCCAAAGGTGTTGAGCAGCCCGTGAAGGAATAGGGCGATCGCGTAGATGAGGATGATCCAGGGCGGCGTCGTCGGGTAGTTGAAAAGCTGATGGAACAGGGCGGTCGCGAAGAAGGCCAGTCCGAAGTCGATGCCGGCGGTCACGGCAACCTGGCCCAGGAGGTTGAACCAGCCGGTGAACCAGCTCCAGGCCGCCGAGTTGTTACCGCCGAGCTTGGCGGACCAGTAGTAGAGACCGCCTGCAGTCGGGTAGCTCGAGCAAACCTCGGCCATGGCGAGGCCGACGATCGTGACGAAGATGCCTACCAGGGGCCACCCGATGGTCATGACGACCGGGCCGCCGGTGTTCATGCCGTATTGGTAGAGGGTCAGACAGCCGGACAGGATCGAGATGATTGTGAATGAGACCGCGAAGTTGGAGAACGTGGACATCCGGCGGCGCAGCTCCTGCGCATAGCCCATCCGATGAAGTGCTTCTACGTCCGAATCCTGGGCCTGGACACTCATCCCTGGTTCCTCCCCTCCGCGCCGCGCAGCGGCGCCAATAGCCCGCTCCCTACTGGGGGCTCGTCGGGAACCTATCAGGTGTGAGTTGCACCGTCAATTGAGTGGGAAGTGGCGCTCACCCTGGCCACCCTCTCCAGGAAGCGGTCGAACAGCTTCATGGTTGCGAGGCGCACGGCCGGCGCTCGCCGGTGGGTGTCCTCCACCAACGCGTCAAGGTCGACACCACCGTCATCTCCGTCGGCCGCGTCGCGGTAATCGCGGACCCAGCCATCGACGATCTCGGGCGTCACCTCCGGATGAAACTGCAGGCCGAGGCTTCTTCCGACGACGTAGGCCTGGGGGCCCACATCGGTATCCGCGAGGAGCTTCGCGCCAGGTGGCAAGGTGAACGAGTCGAAATGCCACTCGAACCACGGGCCTTCAGAGATGAGCTCGGCGTCTTTGGTTCTGACCCGCAGCCAGCCGATCTCCGGGTGGTCGGACCGGAAGGACTCGCCGCCGAGCGCCCGCGCCATCAGCTGGCCGCCGAAGCAGAGGCCGAGCATCGGCACATCGTGCTTGGCGGCCTGCCGGATCAGCTCCGACTCGCGTTGGACAAACGGGACTGAATCGTCGAACGCCGCGAATTCCGCGCCGAGATACGCGATCAGCTGAAACTCACGCGGGTCCGGCACCCTCTCCTCGAGGTCGATGCGAAGGATGTCAACCTCTGCGCCGTGTCCGTCGAGCCACTCACCCAGCAGCCCAGGCGGAGTCGGCTCCTCGTGCTGGACGATCAAGGCCTTCAGCTTTGACGCGGCCATCACTCGGGTCGATACTAGATCAGATGAGAGTCGCGGTAGCGCAGTTCAGCGCCGGCATGAGCAAGCCGGTCAACCTCGAGCGAATCGCCAGGCTGACCGCTCACGCCGCCGATTCGGGTGCGCAGTTTGTCGTTTTTCCCGAGGCGGCGATGTGCGACTTCGGCGAGAAGACCGACGACCTCCGCAGCGTGGCCGAGCCTCTTGACGGCCGATTTGTCACAGCGTTGTCAGAGCTGGCCGCGCAGCACAGGATGACTGTGGTGGCGGGAATGTTCGAGTCGATTCCAGGCGACCGTCTCATTCACAACTCCGCGATCGTCGTGGATCCCGTCAAGGGGCTAGTTGGCGCGTTCCACAAGCGCCACCTGTTCGACGCTTTCGGGGAGGTCGAGTCGGAGCGGTTTCGGGCCGGCGAAGAGGATCCTCTGCAGATCGAAATTGATGGTTTTCGAGCTGCGGTGGTCATCTGCTACGACATGCGTTTTGCCAGCTTTATCGAGCGCGCCGCGGATCACGGCGCTGAGCTTCTGCTGGCACCGGCCGCCTGGGTCGCCGGGCCACTCAAAGAGGAGCACCTGAGCGTCGTCGCGCGCGCTCGAGCGCTCGACAACACCATGTATGTCGCAGTCGGCGGGCAGGCCGGTGTCGCCTACACCGGGCGGAGCGTGATAGTCGATCCGCTCGGCGTGACAATCGCAGGGCTGGGGGACGGTGAGGGAGTAGCCATCGCGGACATCTCGCATGAGCGGCTCAAAGAGGCGCGGACACGGCTCCCTGTGCTGTTGCAACGTCGAGCACGCCTGGCGGTGTAGAACGCACCTCGTGGTACGGATCAGCGGGTAACGGGCTGGGAAGACGGTGTGGACGCGGCGCTGCGAGGGTGCTGGCACGCTGGTGGCAGCGGCACGATGGGCACAAATGAGGCGTAAACAGAGCGAAAGTTTACGGCTAAAAGTCTTGCCTGGTCGAACATTTGTTTGTATCATATTTCTATGCTCGCGACGCAAGACGTCTATGACATCGAGGCTCCTGAAGAGCTACATCTCACCTGCCGCGAGCGGCTCATCGCCCGGGCTAGAGCCATGTCGATGGACCATCTCCTCTTCGCCAAAGAGGCGGCCGAGTTCGCCGCCACCAACGACTACGAGCTGGATGGCTCGGTCTCTCCCATCGACTGGATCCGCATCCACTGTCACCTGACCGGCCCGCAGGCTGCCAACTACGTGGCAGCTGGCGAGCATTTCGATGCCCTGCCCAAGACCGTGGTTGCCATGGCCGAAGGTGCGGTTGGTTTCGGCCACATGGTGGTGATGGCCAGGACCAGCAACGCCCTTGCGGCCTCACCCACGGCGAGGGTGTTCGATGAGAAGCGCCTGCTGGCGAAAGCCCGGGAGAACACCGTCGGCAAGTTCCACCACATCTGCCGCCATCTCCGGCACGCCGCTGATCCCAAGGGCTACACGGCCACTGAGGCTGACCTGGTCGAGAACCGCAGCCTGCGCATCAGCACCGACGAGGACAGTGGCGCCGTCTTTCTGAATGGTGTCTTTGACTCCGAGAGTGGGGCGGTGATTCGAACTGTGCTGGAGCCCCTGGCGCGGCGCTCCGGCGCCGATGACCGCCGGCCTTACGACCGGCGGATGGCGGATGCCCTGGTTGACGTTGCCTGGCACCATCTCGACAACGGGCTGGTGCCGCAGAACGCCGGCCAGCGCACCCACTTGCAAGTGACCACCTCGCTCGAGACCTTAAAGGCGCTCGACGGCGCTCCCGCGGCAGAGCTCGAGTTCTCGCTGCCGATCTCGGCCAAGGCGGTTGAGCGGCTGGCTTGCGATTGCTCGGTGACCCGCATCCTGCTCGGCTCTGACTCGATGGTGATCGATGTCGGTCGCGCCCGGCGCGTGATCTCGGGACCGGCGCGCAAGGCGCTCAACGTTCGCGACCGGGGCTGCACCTGGCCGGGTTGCGACCGGCCGGCAACCTGGTCATCGGGACATCACCTGGTGCACTGGATTCACGGCGGGACGAATGAACCGGACAACCTCACCCTTCTCTGCTACCGGCATCACTGGATGGTGCACGAGGGTGGTTGGCAGATTCTGCGTAGCGATGGCGGACGCCTCGTCACCATTCCGCCGACCGTGACCTGCGGTCCTTCACCGCGCGGTCCGGACTAGCTAGTCGATCGTTAGGAAGTGCCTAGGCTTCGATAGGGCGGAGGTAGCGCTCCGGGGTTTTCTCGAACTCCACCTGGCACCCGGCTGAGCAGAACCAGAACGTCGTGCCTCCGAACTCCGCTTTGTGCGTCGCGGTCAGTGGGTCGACCGTCATCCCGCACACCGGGTCCGTTGCGAACACGACATGCGGCGCTTCCCGCGCGGGCTGCTTGGGTCCTCGCTTCTGGCGCGCCGTCACAACCTCGGCCAGCGCGAGCAGAGCGATCTGTTCCTGCGTGACGCCGCGCACCTTGCCCGCGGGCGTGCGCAGCCGCTCAACCATGTGCTCGTCCAGACCGCGTGCCAGCAGCTCAGCTCGCACGGCCGCGGCGCGCCGCGTGCTGGCGATGAGGCTCACGTCGAGGTCGGGATGTGCGAGCGCTGCCTCGGCCGCGTCCTCGTCGTAATGGCCCATCGTGGCGACCACTGCCCAGGCGTCGCTCGCCGGCACCGACAGGTTGGCAAGGCCGGCGTGGGTCACCGTCCGAGCTCGAAAGCCCGTTAGCTCGCCGAGCTTCGCCAGGGTCTCCGCCACTGGGGTTTCGCCGAACACCAGGAGCAGTGGGCGTGGCAATCGAGGCTCTATGAAGATGTCGAGCGAACCGCCGCTCGGACATGTGGTGGCGACCATGAGCTCGCCCCGCTTGCGAGTCTGTTTGACCTCTTCGGCCGCCACAATCTTGACCAGCTGCGGCGTGCCCTCGGCCAGGGCGCGCAGCGCCTCGCGCCGCACCACGGGCTCCGAGCAGCTCCCTCCGATCCACCCGCGCAGCCTGCCGTCGGCGGTGATGACCGCCTTGTCCCCAGGACGCGCCGAGGTAGGGGGCTCGACGCGCACGACCGTGGCCAGCGCGCAGGGCGTGCCGTCGGCCGCGTACTCACGTAACAGCTCCAGAACGTCGTCGCCTATTCGGTCACCCCTTTCGAGCGGAGCGCCGCCCACACCTTGTCGGACGTGACAGGCATGTCGATGTTGGTGATGCCATATGGAGAGAGCGCATCGATCACGGCGTTGACGAAGGCCGCCGGCGAGCCGACCGTCGCCGACTCCCCCACGCCTTTGGCGCCGAGCGGATGGTGAGGCGAGGGCGTGACGGTCTGGCCGATCTCGAACTTGGGCGTCTCCATCGATCCAGGGATCAGGTAGTCCATCAAGTTGGAGCCAATGCAGTTGCCTTCCGCGTCGAAGGTGATCAGCTCCATGAACGCGATGCCGTAGCCCTCGGTGAGGCCGCCCTGGATCTGGCCCTCGACGATCATTGGGTTGATGCGAATTCCGCAGTCGTCGACCGCGACCATCCTCTTGACCTTGACCTGGCCGGTCCCCTTGTCGATGTCAACAACCACGGCGTATGTGCCGAACGGATAGGTCATGTTCGGTGGGTCGTAGTAATGAACGCCCTCGAGCCCGGGCTCCATCCCTTCGGGCAAGTTGGTGTAGGCAGCGAAAGCCGCCTCCTGGATGGTCTTGAAGCGGTCGGGCGAGCCCTTGACGAAGAACTTCCCGCGCTCCCATTCCAGGTCTTCCTCCGCCGCCTCCAGCAGGTGAGCCGCTAGCTTGCGGGCCTTTTCGCGGAGCTTCCGGCTGACCATCGCCGTAGCCGCGCCCGCGACAGGTGTGCTGCGCGACGCATAGGTCCCCAGGCCGTAGGGGGTGTTGTCGGTGTCGCCCTCCATCACGAGGACGTCCTGTGCCGGGATGCCGAGCTCCTCGGCAACGATCTGGGCGAAGGTCGTCTCATGGCCCTGGCCCTGCGACTTCACGCCAAGCTTGAGGATCGCCTTGCCGGTCGGGTGGACCCGCAGCTCGGCGCTGTCGAACATGCGCAGGCCGAGGATGTCGTAATCACGGCCGGGCCCGGCGCCCACGACCTCGGTGAAGCTGGCGATGCCGATCCCGGTCACCTCACCCTTCTTGCGGCGAGCCTCGACGTCCTTCTTCAGGTCTTCGTATCCGAGCTGCTTGAGTGCGACGTCCATTGCCTTCGGGTAGTCGCCGCTGTCGTAGATCCACCCGGTCGCCGATGTGTAGGGGAACTGCTCGGGCTGGATGAAGTTCTTGGTCCGGATCTCGGCCTGGTCCATGCCGATCTCCATCGCCGCGTTGCTCACCAGCCGCTCGATCAGATAACTGGCCTCGGTGACGCGGAACGAACAACGGTAGGCGACGCCGCCCGGCGCTTTGTTCGTGTAGTAGCCGTCGGCGGTGACGTGGGCGGTGGGGATGTCATAGGAGCCCGTGACGATGTGGAAGAGGCCGGCCTTGAACTTCGATGGCTGCGCATCCGCGAAGAAGGCGCCGTTGTCGCTGTCGAGGTGCACGCGGAGCGCCGTCATCTTGCCTTTTTCGTCCAGCGCCAGGTCACCGGTCATGTGATAGTCGCGCGCGAAACCGGTCGAGATCAGGTTCTCGGTGCGGTCCTCGACCCACTTCACCGGGCGGCCCAGCAAGAGGCTGGCTGCGGTCGCGACGACGTAGCCCGGGTACACGGGCACCTTGTTGCCAAAGCCGCCACCGATGTCCGGCGAGATGATCCGGATCTGCTGCTCGGGAATGCCGGCCACAAGCGCAAACACGGTGCGGATCGCGTGCGGCGCCTGGCTCGTCATGTAGATGGTCGCCTTGCCGGTGACGCCGTCGATGTCGGCGATACAGCCGCACGTCTCGAGGGGCGCCGGGTGGCAGCGCGGGTAGAACGTGTGGAGGCGCACCACCTTGTGCGCCTTGGCGAATGCGGCCTGGGTCCCCGCCTTGTCCCCGGACTCCCAGTGGTAGATGTGGTTGTCCTTCTGGCCCTCTTTGTCGTCCCGGATCAGCGCCGATCCCGACTCCTTCGCCTGCTCCGGGCTGGTGATCGCCTGGAGGATCTCGTAGTCGACCTCGATGAGATCTCGCGCGTCCTCCGCCTGGTACTTGGTCTCGGCGATGACCGCCGCGACCTCCTGGCCCTGGAACCGCACCTTGTCGGTCGCGAGAACTGCTTGAGTGTCGCCGCTCAGGGTGGGCATCCACGCCAGCTTGTGCTGGGCCATGAGCTCACCGGTGACGACCGCGATCACGCCGGGCTTCGCTGAAGCCGCGGCGGTGTCTATCGACTTGATGCGCGCGTGTGCGTGAGGGCTGCGCAGGATCGCCATGTGGGCCATCCTCGGCAGCACGAAATCGTCCAGGAAGTGGCCCTGGCCGCGCAGGAAGCGCGCGTCGTCCTTTCTCTTGATCGACTCGCCGATGCCGCCGTGCATGTGCATTGTCGAGCTCATTCGGCACCTCCCGCCATCGCACCTTCAGCAACAGGCGCCTTCTTTGCCTCCGCTGTCAGCTTGGCCGCGTGCTGGATAGCTTTGACGATGTTCACATAACCGGTGCAGCGGCAGATGTTGCCGCTGATCGCCCACCGGATCTGCTCGTCGGTGGGGTCGGGGATGCGAGAGATCAGCTCTTCGCCGAGAAGCATCATGCCCGGGGTGCAGAACCCGCACTGCAAGCCGTGCTCCTCGTGGAAGCCGATCTGAATCGGCGCCAGCGCGCCTGTTCCCGCGATGCCTTCGATCGTCTTGATCTCGCGTCCGTCGGCCTGTACCGCGAGCAGCGTGCACGCCTTGACCGGGTCGCCGTTCACCAGCACCGTGCACGCGCCACAGCTGCTCGTGTCGCAGCCGATATGTGTACCAGTGAGGCCCAGGTTGGTTCTGATGAAGTCGACGAGGAGGACGCGAGGTTCAACGTCCGCGCTGCGCTCCTTGCCGTTGACGCTCATCGACACCTTCATGACTTCGACTCCTTAGCTCGACCCAGAGCTGTCTTGAGGCCGCGCTGAACGTAAACGCGAACCACGTCTTTCTTATATGCGGCGGTGCCGCGGATGTCGTCCTTTGGCTCCGCAGCGTCGGCAGCGAGGCGCGCCGCCTCGGCGATCAGCTCGTCGGTCGGCTCGTGACCGATCAGTGCTTTTTCAGCTGCGGTTGCTTTGATGTTGGTCGGACCCACCGCTGTGAGCCCGATACCCGCATTGGTGATCTTGCCGCCGCTGAGCTCGACGTGGACGGCGACGGCGACCGTCGCAAAATCCCCCACCTTCCGCTCGAGCTTGTTGTAAGCCCCGCCGGCGTGACCTTTGGGCATCGGGATGCGAATCTCGGTCACTATCTCGTCCGGCCTCAGCGTGGTCGTGAACGGGCCCTGGAAGAAGCCGTCCGCGGGAATCACGCGTTCACCGGCCTCCGAACGGGCGATGAGGCTGGCGCCGAGCGCCAGCATCACGGAACCCCAGTCTCCCGAGGGATCGGCGTGGCAGACGGAACCGGCCATCGTGCCTCGATTGCGCACGAGAGGGTCGGAGATCCAGTGGACGGTGTCGACCAGGATCGGGCACAGCTTGGGCAGGTCGGCGTTTCGCTCGATGTCCACGTGACGCGCGAGAGCACCGATGCTCAGGTGACCGTTGTGGCGTGCGATGCCGTTCATCGCAGGCAGGCGTCCGATGTCAATGACGAGAGCAGGTTGGGCAAAACGGAGCTTGAGCATCGGGATGAGGCTCTGGCCGCCGGCCATGATCTTGGCGTCATCGCCCCGCTGCTTGAGCAGGGCAAGGGCATCTGCCAGGGAAGCGGGAGCGGCATAGTCAAAAGCGGCTGGAAACATCAGTCCCTCCCAGGCAGACGCAAAACGCTGGAGGAAGCTCCCCCCACACCACGAGGGGTATAGCACCGGCTAGTTGCGATGTCAAACATCGCCGCCTCAACCCTGTCCGGGGCCGCCGCAGGTACGATTTGCCCCGTGGTTGTCGAGGCCGTCAAGGCCCTCAGCGCGGAGGAGATCTCCGAACTCTGCCTCCGCCACACCCTGTACGACTGGTCAGCCCAGGCGGCGCTCAAGCCGCTTGCGGTGGCAAGCGCCAAGGGGGTGCATTTTCAGACCGTGGACGGCCGCCGCTTCATCGACTTCAACAGCCAGCTCATGTGCGTCAACGCGGGCCACGGCGACCGGCGGATCATCGACGCGATCAAGGCCCAGGCGGAGCAGCTCCCCTACATTAGCCCGTTCATGGCGACCGAGGTGCGGGCGCGGCTCGGCCGCAAGCTCGCGGAGCTGCTGCCCGGTGACATCGATAAGGTGCTTTTCACGCTCGGGGGCAACGACGCCAACGAGAACGCGATCAAGATCGCACGGACGGTCACCGGCCGCTCGAAGATACTGGCCAGGTATCGCTCGTATCACGGCGCCACCGGAACTGCCATCCAGGCGACGGGAGACCCGCGGCGCTGGCCGAACGAGAGCGCGGTTGGAGTCGTCCACGTTCTCGACCCTTACCACGGGGTGCAGCGCGGCACCGACAGCGCAGAGGTCGCGCTTGCGATGCTCGAGGAAACCATTCAGCTCGAAGGCCCCGGCACCATCGCGGCTTTCATCATCGAGCCGGTCACCGGCACCAACGGAATCCTCATCCCACCGGACGGCTACCTCCAGGGCGTGCGCGAGATCTGCGACAGGCACGGCATCCTGCTCATCTGCGACGAGGTGATGACAGGATTTGGGCGAACCGGCAAGTGGTTCGCTGTCGACCACTGGGACGTCGTGCCCGACCTCATCACCCTGGCGAAGGGCCTGACCAGCAGCTACGTCCCGCTCGGCGCTGTCGGCATGCGCCCGAATGTGGCTGCCTACTTCGACGACCACGTCTTTTATGGCGGTCTGACCTACAACAGCCATCCTCTCGGCTGCGCCGCGGCGCTGGGCGCGATCCAGGCCTACGAAGAGGACGACATGGTCGGCAACTCGCAGCGCCTGGGCGAGGTCCTGAAGAAGCATCACCGCCGGCTGCAGGAACGCCATCCGTGCGTGGGCGCTGTGCGATCGATCGGTTTGTTCGGAGCCATCGAGCTCGTGAGAGACCGTAAGACGCTGGAGCCGATGGCGCCGTTCAACGGCACGTCGCCCGAGATGAAGGCGATCGGCCAGGCGCTGCTCGACGCTGGGATGCTCACCTTCGTGCGCTGGAACACGATCATGACCAACCCGCCCCTGTGCATCACAGAGGCGGAGCTTGACGAAGGCTTCGAGATCCTTGATGGCGTGCTGGAGATAGGCGACCGCGCTGTAAGCGGCTGATCGGATGAACGCGCTCAACGTTGTGCTGCCGCTCGGCTCGTCATTGCTGAGCTTTGCCTTCGCCGCGATGGTTTTCGACCAATGGTGGCAGCGCCGCCACGCCTTCCAGCTCGTGTGGGCGATCGGCCTCCTCTGGTACGGCATCAGCGCCGGGTGCGAGTTCATCGGCGGCGCGTTCGGGTGGGGCGAACCGCTGTACAGGGCTTGGTACCTGATCGGCGCCTTCTTCGTGGCGGCTTACCTCGGGGCGGGCACCATCTACCTGCTTTCGAAGACAGGGTTCGGTTATTTCGCGGGCGTAACGTTCCTGATCGGTGGCCTGCTGTCGCTTCTGTTCAGCCATCTGAACGCGAAGGGGAGCGACGTACCGCTCTACCCCGGCTCGGCGACGGCGGGCACGGTGGCCTTCGCCATCGCCTCGTTGGGAGGCATTGCCATCATCGTCGCGACCGCCGTGCGCCGCCCGCTCGCCGCTCACATTGCGATGGGCGTGCTGGTCATCGGCTCGGCCGCTGTCGCCTACATGACGCTGACAGCAGGCCTGGCGGCTCCAGGCTGGGCTCTCGACCCGAGCACCCATGTCCCTGTCGGCAGCGCCTTCCCCGGCTACGTTCGGGTTCTCACAGGACCGTTCAACATCGCTGGCGCGCTGTGCCTGGTCTTCGGCGCGATCTACTCCGCGTACGTCTACATGCCGAAGCGCAAAGTGCTGCGCGCCAAGGTAAAGACCCCCGTGCTCGCGCAACTGTACGGTGGCGTTGCCGTGGCGGTGAATATCGTGCCTTCGCTGCCTGGCGCGACGAGCGCACTGCTGAGAGGAAAGCTCAACTCGCGTGTGCCTGCGACGATCCTGATCGCGGCAGGCGCGTTCATACCCGGGCTGACCAGCGGTCTCAACCGCTTTGGCGTCACCTGGTCGTTCTTCCTCGGCGAGTTCCTCGGCGTGCTCCTGATATTTGCCGGTTTCCTGGTCAGCGAGGAAGTCTTCAAGAACATCAGGATCGGTGGCACTATCTGGTCCAGACCCAGCTCCGAAAGTTCACTGACGGCAGAGGCCGGCGCGCCGCAGAGCTGAAGTTCGGCTACTTGGTGGCCGCCCCGACGATCAGCTCGCATGGGCCCGAAAAGCCACCATCGCCCTCGAACTCACCAAGCGCGGTCTCGATCTCCGCCCAGGCTTCCTCGCGCTCGGCTTCGGGAAGGCTCGAAAGCATCTGGTGCAGGGCGCCGAAGCATTCACGCTCGAATCGCGCGCATTCGGCGGCGCTCGACATGCGCAAAGGCGCCTCGACCACCTTCAGCTCGACGTCGCGGAAGCCCGCCTGCTCGTAGGCGTGCTGCAGCGCGCCGGCGGCCCCAAGGCTGAACGGTCCCGGTTGTCCAGGTAGAGGTGGCGGGAGGTTGGCCCGCCGCCGGATGATCGAGACCGGGACCGAGAAGAACCTGTTGCGGTCGGGAGGCGAGTAGACGATCGCGGACACCCTGCCCCCCTTGCGCAACGCGTTCTTCATCCCTGTGAGTGCGGCCTGCTGGTCGGGAAAGTAGATGAGGCCGACGCGTGAGATCACCGCGTCAAAGGATTCAGGCGCCACGTCGAGGTGCTCCCCGTCCATCTCTTTGATGGTGACGTTCGAAAGGCCCGCGCGCTCGGCTTCTGCTTCGGCGAACTCGAGGATTGCAGGCGAGATGTCGGTGGCGAGCACAGCACCTTTGGGGCCTGCTCGCCGGGCCGCGGCGAGGGTCTGGCCGCCCCCGCCGGCTGCAACGTCGAGAACGTGGCTGCCCGGCTCCACCCTCGCCAGATCGAGCATCACCTCGGTCGCCGGCCCCAGCCAGGCCTGGAGCTGTGGGCCCCATCGGTGCCAGGCCTCTGCCGCGTTCTGCCATTGCTCACGGGTGCCGCGCTTATAGGCGGCGGGGTCGAATTGAGGGGCAGCAGGTGTGGCCATCGTTCTTAAGGCGAGGGAACTATTCCCGGTATCACGTACGCCTCGATCATCGCCACGATGCCGACAAGGCTGGTCAGGATGAGGCTGTAGCCGATCACGCGCCGGAAGATCGCGCCCTCGGCGCCAACCTTGTTGACGCCTGCCGCGCCCACCGACAGGTTCTGCGGGCTGATCATCTTGCCCATCACGCCGCCCGACGAGTTCGTGCCCGCGGTGAGGATTGGGCTGACATTGCCGAGCTGCTGAGCGGTCTGCGCCTGGAGCGGCCCGAACAACGTGTTCGAAGAAGTGTCGCTTCCGGTCAGGAAGACGCCGAGCCAGCCGAGGAACGCCGCGACGAACGGGAATATGAACCCGGTCTTCGAAAGGGCGATGGCCATGCTGGAGGTCATCCCCGCGTAGTTCATGAGCTGGGCGATGGCGAGGATGAACGCAATAGTCACTATGGGCAATGCGAGCTGGCGAGCCGTTTGTCCGTAGACCGTCAGGAAGTTGACTGTGGCGCCACGGATCCTCATGAACAGGAACGCGATAAGGCCCGCGTAAAGGACCAGCGAGCCGGCCGCAGCCAGGAAGTTCCAGTCGAACGTCAGCGGATACGCGGCGGCCGGCGAGGCGATCGGCGGCTCGCGGAATATCAACGAGACGGGCTTGCCGTCCTTGACCTCGTAGGTGCCTGGCCAGTAAAAGTTCCAGTCGGGAAACTTGAATGCCTGCCTGTCCTTGGCCGGGTCCGGCCCGAACCAAGGCTGGGGGCAGAGCTTGAAGGCTGGGGTTCCGCACTTGAGGTCGGCAGTGATGTTCGCCGGTGTAGCCAGGGCCGTCTTCGGGTCATTCACCGGATGGCCTGAGAAGAAGGGCAGATTGCCCATCTGGCCCACCAGGATGACCACCGTCAAGATCACGTACATCGAGAAAGCGCGAACGACCCGACCCGGAGAATCGACCTTGGAGTCAACTGGGGCAGGCGTCATGACGGCTGCGGCCGGCAGACCTATCGCTCCGCTGATGGGACGCGGGCTGACAGCCACCGTCTCGTGCGCGAACTGCCAGACCTCGGCCGGACGCCAGAACCGGAGGAGCAGGGCGAGGCAGCCCATGGAGACCAGCGCCGCGATGATGTCGGTGAGCTCCGGGCCGATGAAGTTGGACACGAGGAACTGGACTATCGCGAACGAGATACCGGTGACGAGCACGGCAGGCAGGATCTCGCGCATCCGCCGCCAGCCGGCCAGGACAACGATCAGGTAGCCGGGAATGAGGACCGAGAAAAGCGGCAGCTGGCGCCCGATCATTGCCGACAGGGCAAGCGTGGTCGAGGTCACGTCCTTGTGGAGGATCGGTGCGACGAGAGCGCCGAGCGTGACGACTGGAATGCCGATCGAACCGAACGCGACAGGTGCGGTGTTGGCCAGCAAAGCGAGGACGGCGGCGGTCACCGGCTCGAAGCCGAGGCTCGCGAGGATCGATGCGGTGATCGCCACCGGGGCGCCAAATCCCGCGATCCCTTCCAGCAGCGCGCCGAAGCTGAAGGCGATGAGCAGCGCCTGCAGGCGGCGGTCCTCCGTCAGGCGGGTCAATGCCCGCTTGATCACGTCGAAGTCGCCGCTGGCGACTGTCAGGTTGTGGAAGAAGACTGCATTGAGGACGATCCAGCTGATCGGCCATAAGCCGAAGGCCATGCCCTCTGTCGCCGTGCCGACGGTCACCCCGAACGGCATCCCCCACACCAGCCAGCCAAGGACGAAAGCGGTGAGCATGGCGCTGATCGCGCAGATCCAGGCCGGCAGGCGAAGGACCGCGAGCATGATGAAGAGGACGTAGAGCGGAAGGCCGGCGACCAGCGCCGACAGCAGGATGTTGTCGCCCACCGGCGTGTACGACTGGTTGAAGCTCAGCAGTATCCCCATCGTCCCCCCCAAAAAACTGCGACAGGCGGCAGCGGAAGAAGATTCAACTCCACTCGGGCGACTTTTGCAAGATGGGCTGCTTCCGACCCGTGGCCTTTTCAACTGTGCGCGTCCTAGACTTCGCCCATGACGCAGCTTTTCCACGACGCGCAGCGCCGGCTGCAGGACCGTTTCGACACCCGCCGCCTGGCCGACAGGATCGAGGAGCGCCTGGTCCACGACTTCATCGACGAGGGCGACGCCGAATTCATCAGGGCTCGAGACATGTTCTTTCTCGCGACCGTGGACCCGGAGGGCAGGCCGAACTGCTCGTACAAGGGCGGGGACCCTGGCTTCGTTCGGGTCGTCGATGCCAAGACGCTCGCCTTTCCGAACTACGACGGCAACGGAATGTACCTGTCGATGGGCAACGCGCTGGCCACCGGCGAGGTCGGGATGCTGTTCATCGACTTCGAGCGGCGCAACCGCATGCGCGTGAACGGCACCGCGGCGGTCGACGAAAACGACGAGCTGATGGCTGTCTACCCGTATGCGCAGTTCATCGTTCGCGTCACGGTCAGGGAGGTCTTTCCCAACTGCCCGCGCTACATCCATCGCTACCAGCTGGTCGAGCGCTCCAAGTTCGTGCCCAGGAAGACGGCACAGCCACCCGTCCCTGACTGGAAGCGCTCGGACTGGGCTTGCGACGTGCTGCCGGAGAACGACCCCGCGCGAGAGCCCGCCACCGCCGAATAGAGCCGGCCGAGCTTCAGGCCAGGCGTCGCTCCCGCGCCGCCATGTACCCGCCCGAGCTCGGCCCTCGAGCGGATGCGCAATCAGCCGGCTGCACATAGCAGATCGCGTCAGCACCAGTCGGTTTGGTCGACGAGAATCTCCCGCATGGAGCAGGTTCGCCGCATCGTCACTCCCGCGCGGGTGCGCCGGGCGCGTGCCGTCAAGGCCGGGAGGTTCGCCGGCGCGCTGATCGCGATCGGCTGGGCGATTGCATTCGTGCTCGGGCGCGGCAACTGGGACCAGGTCATCGCGGCTTCGGCCTTCTGGCTGGTGGCTGTGCTGTTTCTCCTTTCCGGGTGGGAGCTGGTGATGCTCCTCACCGGAGCGCCAAGCCTCGGTGTGCTGCCGCGCGGCAAGTGGTTGGCTCGCGTCGAGACCTGGCTGGTGCCGGCCGGCCTTGTCACCGGGCTTTTGTTTGGGCACTACCTGTGGAGCTGACCCCGCGACCGCGGATCCGAATCCCCCCGCGGGTGATCGCATTCGGCATCGTCGCCCTCGCCCTCCTCGCAGCTGCGATGTGGGTGATCTTCCAGGCAGGCACCTACAACCCGATCCTGCCCTCGCACTGCGAGAGCAGACGCGATCCCGATCCGCTCTTCCCGATTCCGTGGATCGTGATCGGCGCATTCGCCGCATTCCTCGCGGGCGGCGTAGCGGCACGGGTTCGGGCTCGGATGGGAGATTCGCGGTGATCGATCCCGTACAGAAGCGGCGCCTTCGCCGGCCGGCGATCTGGGTTCAGGCCGGGCTCGTGCTTTTCCTCTTGCTCGGCGCTGTGCTGCTGGGCTACGAGACCATCGCGCTAGGCGACACGAGCGTGCACGCGCCAATTACCTACTACGTAAGGTGCTCGTTCGCGGTCGCGAAGCCGGCGACCTATCTCGGCGCCATCGTCATGAGCTTCATCCTGGGTCACTGGCTGTGGTCTCCACGGCGCGGAGCGAAAAGCTAGTGGTGGTTCCCGGCGGCATCACCATCGTCACGCTCGTCATGCTGGCGATGTTGTTCGGGATCGCCGCCCTCGATGCTGTCCTGGAAGCAGGGCGGTGGGAGCCGATCGACCAGCGGCTGCAGACATGGTCAGGCAGGTATCCCTATTTCGCTGTCGCGCTGGCAGCCCTGCTCGGCGCGCTGCTAGGACACTTCTTTTGGTAGTCAAGTCGCTGGCGCTGGCAGATACGCCTGAGCTCCTCGTGCGGAATGCCGCCGCCTGGCGGGCCTGGCTCCGCAAGCATCACTCCACATCGGGTGGGGTCTGGTTGGTGCTTGCAAGGAAAGGCACGACGAAGCCGACACGCCTCAATCACGACGAAGCGCTTGACGAAGCGCTGTGCCACGGTTGGATCGACGGCCAGGGGCGCGGACGAGACGAGCTCACAACGTTCCTTCGCTTCACGCCCCGGCGGCAGCGCAGCGTCTGGTCGAAACGCAACACAATCCTCATCGAGCGCCTTCACCGCGAGGGGCGCATGCATCTTGCCGGCATCGCCGAGGTGGCGAGGGCGAAGGCGGACGGGCGCTGGGCAGCCGCCTACGCCGGTCCTGCCAGCATCGAGGTGCCACCCGAGCTGGCCGCAGCGCTGTCTGCCGAACCGAAAGCAAAAGCAATGTTTCGAATCCTCAACAGTCAGAACCGCTACGCGATCCTTTATCGAATCGCCACCGCCAAACGTGCGGAGACACGAGCGCAGAGGATCGAACGATTCGTCGACATGCTGGCACGCGGCGAGACCATCTACCCACAGAAAAGCAAGAGCGCCGACAGCAAGTAACTCAAACGGAACCTTCACCGTTCCCTTGAGCAAGGGCAAGTGAGGCATCCCCACGGCGGACGATTCGTATGCGCGGCGATGATCGTTGTCTGCGGTACGTTGCTGGCGAGCTGCAGTCCTGGCGTGAGACAAATGGCAGCAGCTTCACCTCAGGTCGTGTACCCGGTCGTGGATGAATTCCGGGCGGCGCACCTTTTCAACCCAACGTCCGGTTGGCTGCTCACCGCTCACCGGGTGCTGACCACGAGCGACGGAGGAAGTAAGTGGGCAAACGTCACTCCGCCCAGCTCAGACAATGCTCCACTCGAGACTGCGTTCTTCCTGAATCCGTCTCAAGCCTGGGCGGTGGTTCGCTCGTCCGAGGTGAACTTTGCCGAGTGTGGCCTGGTTCCGCTCGACCTGTTCACCTCATCCGACGGAGGCCTGCACTGGAACCGCCATCGCATGACCCCCACCACCCAATGCGACACAGCGGGGCCGGTATACCTGACGTTCATCGACACGATGCGCGGGTGGATGGTAGTCGACCAGGGCTCACATTCCGGTTTCATGCATTACGCCGGGTTCCAGACTTCCGACGGCGGACTTACCTGGACGCCGCTCTCCTATCCGCAGAGTGCGCCGCTTCTCTTCATCAATCACCTCGATGGGTTCAGCGCCGGCGGCGGCGACGGTCCCCAATCAGGCGCGTACGGCACGCATGATGGCGGGCGAACGTGGGCGCGGCTTGCGCTCCCGCCGGCAGGGAGCTTGGCGTTGTCGTCGATCTTCGAGCTGCCGGTCTTCAGCGACGATCGCGATGGCGTCCTGGGTGGCGAGGTGTTCGATCCGTCAGGCGGCCCGACATCCGTTGTCTTTTACACGACCGCCGATGCAGGCAGGTCGTGGCGTCTCGCCGCGAAGATCGCCAACCCCGATTCACCGGCCGGCGCGCAGGCAGCAGGCATCGTCAACGCGACGACGTGGCTCGCCGCCTTGCCTGGACCAGGGCCGATCGCCAATCGGACCTACACCCGGTTGAAGGCGACTCATGACGGGGGACGCACCTGGGAGTGGACGCCGGCAACCCTGACCGGGGGGTTCCACACCGCGATCAGCTTCGCCGGCTCGACTGGCTGGGGGATCGTCGTCGACGGCGGCTGCCGCGGCTTCAAGACCGACTGTTTCACGACCTGGTTCCTATTGCAAACGCTCGATGCGGGATCGCATTGGTCGCGACTCCCTGTTACATAGCCAAGAAGTCGGCGTAACCCTATGTCGCCGGATGCGCTCCTCAAGTCCCTTGTCGGTTCTCGGAGTCGCGGTGCTAACCGCCGCTGCCTTGACGAGAGCCGAGTCCTGCCTGTCGTGTGCAAGGATGGCGGCGTTGCCCGATTGGACTTATCACCCACTCCGGCGCCCGATGGGCGCGCTGCTCGGAGTGCAACGCTCGAGGCGAGCGGCACTTGGACTGGTAGCCGCCGTCGCGACCTTGCCGGGCGGCCGATGGCTCGTCGCGGGTCTTGGTCACACATCGCCACCCCCTGAGGCCTCGACAACCTTCAGCGGGGTCAGATTCGCTTCGCCGGTCGGGGCGACCGTCAGCATCGACTCGGCGAGGAATGCAGCCAGAGCCTTTCCTGCTCTCGGCGCCGGCCTCCTGGAGATCGGTCCAATCTCCAGCGGCTCTGTGGACGAGGCCCGTAGGGTCCTGGACGGCAGCCCCGGTCCGATTGCTCTGAGGGTGGCGGCGGATGATGCGCAAGGCGTCATCGACGCGCTTGGATCGCGAGCCGCCCTGGTCGTTCTCGACCTCACCGAAGGCCCAGCCGTTCTCGAGCTGCTGAACCGAATCCGAGCGTTGACCACAGTCCCCGTCTTCGCGGGGCTCGACGCCGAGCACGCGCTGGTTTTACCTGACGGCGCTGGCGTCGTCATCCGAAATGCCTCGCCGAAGGATGTGAAGGAGGCGGGAGGGCGAAACCGCAGCGTCATCGCAACGACAGCGAAAGGCTCGCCGGCGTACGCCGCAAGTCTCATTGGCGCGGGCGCGGCGGCAGTGCTCGCAACACCCGCCGCGCTCATCGAAGCCGGGCCTGGCTGGTTTCACCGGGCGACGATCGCGCGCCTGGCGCGCGCCCGCCTCGAGACACCCGCCCCGCCGGCAAGCCGCTGGCCGTGGATGGCCGGCCTGGCCCTCGGCCTTGGCATGATCGGCGGCGGCATCGGGGCGGCGGTCGTCGCATTTGGTCCAGTCCTCTTGCCCTATGACGAGTCCTTCTTACTCATCACGTCGAGCGGGCTGGCTGCCATCAACCCGCGTCTCATCCACTTTCTCCAGCACGACCGCATCACGCTTGCGGGGACGATGGTCGCCCTGGGCCTCATGTACTCGGCGCTGTCCTGGTGGGGCATTCGTCGAGGCCAGGCCTGGGCGCGCGATGCCCTCCTCGCCTCTTGCCTCATCGGCTTTCCTACCCTCTTCTACTTCTTCGCATATCGATACGTCGAACCAATTCACGTGGCCCTGGCTGCGATCCTGTTTCCACTCTTTGTGATCGCGACGTGGCGTAGGCCTCGCGGCGCTTACCTGATAGAGGAAGAGGGACTGGCCGAAGAGCGGCAACTCGCGCTGATCGGCCAGCTGCTGATGGTGAGCACCGGCGCCGGACTCATAGTCGGCGGCCTGACTATCTCGTACGTCGGCCTGACCTCGGTGTTTGTGCCCACCGACCTCACCTACATGAGTGCGTCGGCCCAGGCCCTCGCCTCGGCAAACGACCGGCTCATCACATTTATCGCGCACGATCGCGCGGGTTTCGGAGGGGCGCTGATCTCGACTGGAGTTGCAGTCCTGCTCATCGCCGCTTGGGGATGGAAGCGCGGGCAGGCCTGGGTGTGGTGGTCCCTCGCAACCTCGGCAACGGTGGGCTTCGGTGCAGCCCTCGCGATTCATATAGGTGTCGCCTACACGGATTTCTGGCACGTCGCTCCCATCTACGCAGGCATCCTCATCACTGTCATCGGGCTCGCGCTGGCGCGCGAGTACTTCTTGGCGGTCCCGTCCCGAGCGCAGGTCCCACCCACCGCCACTGGCGAGCTGAACGCGGCGCGGCCCAGTTGATCAGAATTGAAAGGACATGGAAGAAAGAAGCGAAGAGCAAGTGATGAGCCGTCTATTCGATCTGGAGAACTCAAGCCAGGCTGCGCAGCGAGCTGAGCTGAGCGGCGAGCGTTTCATCTCATTGATCCAGGATCCGGACACCGGACGCGCATATGTGTTCCAACACCCGCTCGACGAGACCGAGGGCGCAGAGGTTCCGCCGGGAACGGAGTTCTGGGACTACCCGACATTTGATGAGGCGCAGCGCGCTTACGCACAGCTGCTCGAAGAGGATAGGCAGGCGGGCCAGCTGGTCGAGGTGGACTCGGAGGAAGGCATTGGCGACTCGGATGCCGGCGGAGCCGAGGTCCGAGATCGTTACTCAGCCAGCGACGAGGACCCTCTCATCGAGAGCGACGAAGAAAAGGTGGGCGGGCAGACCGACGAGGTCACGCCGGACCGGTAATCAATCGGTTCGTTTAGGAATAGTTTCAGCCGGGGCTGGGGTTCGGAGTTTCTGGTGAAGCGCTTCCATTACGCCTGGGTCGTAGCCGCTGTCACATGGATCACGCTGCTGGCGGCGGCCGGCTTCCGGTCAACGCCGAGCACGCTGATCGTCCCGCTCCAGAACGAGTTCGGCTGGTCGCGCGCGACCATCTCCGTGGCGGTCTCCATCAACCTCGTGCTCTTCGGCCTGTTCGCCCCATTCGCCGGTGGCTTGATGGAGCGCTTCGGGGTGCGCCGCGTGGTGGTGGCCGCGCTGCTTACTGTGTCCACAGGATCCGCCCTCACCGTTTTCATGCACGAGCCGTGGCAGCTCGATCTGCTCTGGGGAGTGGTGGTCGGAGTCGGCACAGGTTCAATGGCGAGCGTCCTCGCCGCCACAG
Source organism: Candidatus Dormiibacterota bacterium (assembly GCA_036844615.1). Classification (GTDB taxonomy): domain Bacteria; phylum Chloroflexota; class Dormibacteria; order Dormibacterales; family Dormibacteraceae; genus Palsa-872. The sequence goes on from DAIUFK010000010.1 coordinate 35,796, forward strand.
TCGCCAGCCGTTGGTTCGTGCTGAGGCGCGGCCTCGTCATCGGCGCTCTGACCGCCGCGGGAGCGACAGGCCAGCTGATCTTCCTGCCCGCGCTTGCGTGGCTTGCGGTGAACGTGGGGTGGCGCGCTTCCGCGCTGTTGGTGGCAGGCGCCGCGCTGATCGGCGTGCCCTTTGTCGTGGTCCTGATGCGCGACCGCCCGGCGGACATCGGCCTGCGCGCCTATGGCGCCACCGAAGCCGACGAGCCCGCGCCGCCGCTGCGGAACCCGGTGCGCGCTGCCCTCGGTGGCCTCGCGATGGGAGTGCGCAACCGCAACTTCTGGTTGCTTTCCATCAGCTTTTTCATCTGCGGAGCGAGCACCAACGGACTCATCGGGACTCACCTGATCCCAGCCTCGATGGATCACGGGCTGCCCGAGGTGACAGCGGCCAGCCTTCTCGCCGTGATCGGAATTTTCGACGTGGCCGGGACGATGATCTCGGGGTGGCTGACCGACCGCATGGACTCGCGCTGGCTGCTGTTCTGGTACTACGGGCTGCGCGGGCTGTCTCTGCTCTTCCTGCCGTACGCCTTCGGGCTGCAGTACTTCGGCCTGATCCTCTTCATCGTTTTCTACGGCCTGGACTGGGTGGCGACGGTGCCACCGACGGTCGCCCTCGCTGCCGACACCTTTGGCAAGCGCAACGTGGGAGTGGTCTACGGATGGATCTTCGCGTCCCACCAGATGGGGGCGGCAGCAGCCGCGTTCGGCGCGGGCGCCGTCAGGACCTACTTCGGCGACTACCAGCTCGCATTCATGACCTCAGGCCTGCTCTGCCTGCTGGCCGCCGGCCTCGTCATTCGCATCGGCCGCGCGCCACGACCGGAGACGCAACCGGCGCCTCTACCGGCCCCTTCCTACTGAGGCGCTTCGCCCTCGCCGGCGTGGCAGGTGCCGCGCTTGCGCTGCTCCCGGTGACAGTCTCAGCGCACGCGCAGCTGGTCGCTTCCAATCCCACGCCTGGCGCCATCCTCGACACGCGCCCGGCCACCGTCGAGCTGCTCTTCTCAGAGGCGGTCACGCCAGCAGGGCGTGGAATCAACGTCTATGGACCGGACGGCCGCGCTGTCTCGAACGGGGTCGCCGTCGCTGAGGGCAACAGGCTCACCGCGCAGCTGGGTCCGGGAGCTGAGGGGACCTACGCCGTCATCTGGACCGTGATCGCTTCCGACACGCATCCTTCACGTGGCTCGTTCACTTTCAGCGTCGTGCATTCGAGTCCCGTGATGGGGCCTGGCCTCAGTGGAGGCGACGTCGGACTGGTCTCGCCGATCGGGCTTGTCCTGCAGGCGCTCGGACGGTGGATGCACTTCGCCGGCTTCGCGCTCGCCTTCGGCGCCGCGATCTATGGCCTGTTCGTGGCGAGAGACCCGCGGCCGCTGCGACTGGCCGGCGCCGGGGTTGCACTCCTCGTGGGCGCCGAACCGCTCTCGCTTCTTGCCCAGACCGCGAGCCTCGATCCGGCTCAGACCTTCGATGGCGATGCGTTGACCAGCGCGATGGCATCGGCGTTCGGCAGGGTGCTCGGCCTGCGGCTTGCCGCAGCGCTCCTGCTTTGGGCGGTGCTCGGTGCCCTTCGGCAGGCGCCGTGGCTCCGCTGGTCCGTCCCAGCCCTCGGCCTCGCCCTCGCTTTTGTCGACGCGACCGCCGCACACGCCACGCATGCGCTTCCGACCCCGATGGGACTCGCCCTGAACGCCGTGCACGTATCAGCGATGGGCACCTGGGTCGGCGGTCTGGCCGCGTTCTTGGTGGCGCCGACCGAGCGGTTCGGGCGGGTTGCCGCGTGGTCGGCAGGATTGCTTGTCGTGAGCGGCGCGGCGCTTGCCCTCCTCCACTTCGCCACTCCTCTCCAGGCGATGACCACGGCATACGGCGTCGCTTTGCTGGTCAAGTTGCCATTGGTGGCTGCGGCTCTATATCTCGCGTGGCGCGCGCGCCGCCGAGGCGAGCTGTTCGCGTTGATTGGCGTGCTGGCCGCGGCCGCTGTCCTCATCTCGCTACCGCCGCCTCGCTAGGCTGAATGTGATGGGCACACTCCAAGCCCCGGCCGACCTCGTCGTCTTCTCCGACTACGTTTGACCCTGGTGCTACATCGACTCGGTCCGAGTCGAACAGCTGGAGAGGGAAGGCCTTGTGCAATTGACGTGGCTGCCTTTCGAGCTGCATCCAGAGGCCCCTATCGAGGGCATCCCGCTCGAGACTTACTTTGGACGCGCTCGCTCAGATCAGATTCGCGGTCGCCTGGAATCGGTGGCGGCCGAGGTTGGTCTCGTCATGCGACAGCGCGACGTGATCATCAACTCGCGGCGCGCGCTTGGCGCGGCTGAGTTCGCGCGCGAGCAGGGCAAGTACGATCAGATGCATCACGCGCTGTTCAAAGCTCACTGGGAGGGGACCGGCCGCCTGGAGAATATCGATGATCTTGTGCGCATCGGCACGGAGATCGGGCTCGATCCGGACGAGCTGAAGACCGCAATCGAGGAGGGGCGATACGAAGCTGTCCTCGACGACAGCCGTCATCAGGCGGAGTCGGTTGGGATCAACGCGATTCCCGCCCACATCTTCGGCAGACGTTATCTCGTCGTCGGCGCCCACCCTTACGAATCGTTCATGCAGGTGATCGACAGGCTGCGCCAAGAAGAAGAAACGGAAGGCGAGTCGAGCGAGGTTAGTGTCGACGACTCTTGAAGGCGCGTTGGTGTCGTCATGCGCGAGTATGAGCGCGGGTCGGAGGGCAATCAGGATCCCGTAAGCGGCGCGGCGGTGGGGCGGGCCCGTCCGGACCCGCCCCATTCGGTTCTAGGCAGTGATGGTGGTAGCGAACACGTCGGTGCGGTTCGTTGTGTTGCCGTCATTGGCCTGCACGAAACCCGCTACGAACCCGGAGCCCGAGGCGGCCAGGCCCTGGTAGTCGCCCACGAAGAAGCCTCTCGCGTTGGGCGCGGTCAGCATGTCGAAGGAACCGGCTACGTGCTGCTCGTTGCCAAATGTGGCTCCGTTGTCGCTCGAGCTCACAAACCAGTAGTCGGTTGGCAGCGTGGTGGTGTTGTCGGGAGTCAGGTTGCGAAAGTCGTAGTAGGTGACACCCACGGTGCCGCTCGAGTTGACCTCCACCACCGGCGTGAAGGCGGGCAGGCCCGTGTAGGTGTTGATGACTTTGGGGGTGGTCCAGCTCTGCCCTCCGTTCGTAGAGGTGGTGATCACGATCTCGTCGTCACTGGTCTTGGTGTTGCCACGCTTGAACTTGGAGGCCTGCTGCCAGACCATGTAGAGCTGCCCTGTCGCCGGGTCGATGGCGGGATCCGGGATGATGTCGCCGGTCCGGATGCCCTGCCCGGTGTTGGGGTCGCGAACGCCGACGAACTGCATCTGAGCGATTGCCACCGGCACGCCCCACGTAAGGCCGCCGTCGGTCGACTTGACGACCGCTGCAACGGTCTGCGTGTTGGCGGCGCTGTTCGGGTGAACGATCCAGCTCGCGAAGTCATAGATGGTGTTGCCGCCATTGCGCGGGTCGGCAACGATGATGTTTCCGATCGTCTGGTTCTGCTGGTCGGTGGCGAAGATGACCTGCGGCGTGCTCCAGGTCTTGCCGCCGTCCGTCGTGCGAGAGAAGTAGGCCGGACCTGTATAGGCGGAGGTGTGCGGATGGTCATCCGGCCTATCGGTTTTGCTGATCAGCGTGTCCCACACCGAGTAGGCCACGCCGGCCTGGACCGGGTTGGCGGTGATCGAGTTCTTGTCGGTGGAGAACTGGCCGCCGTTGGTTTCGTAAGCGACGACAGTCTTCAGGTTCGTCCAGGTCTGGCCACCGTCGCTGGAGGTGGCGGCGAGGACGGCGTTGCGGTTGCTGACTGCCTCGAACGAGATGGCGTTGGCATAAGCCATGCCGTCGGGCCCGATCGAAACCCAGGGGTCCGAAGCGCGGTTGTAGGGCGCGCCACCTGGCGCGCAGCGGCTGAAGGGCAGCGTAGTCTCGCCCCAGGTCGTGCCCCCATCGAACGAGTAGCCGGCGACCAGGCCGTGAGCGCCACCGTTCGACCAGCGGTCCTGTTGCCAGGCGGCGATGACGTTTGAGTGGTTGGTGGGGTTGACGGCCAGCTGCGGCTCCACCTCGGCGTTTACGTAAATGGTGCCGGTACCGGCGTCGGCTGTACAGGATGCGTAGGGGCTCGGGCCGGACGCCACGTTAATAGGTCCGACGCTTCCGTACGCAGCGTTCGAAAGGGCCAGCACCAGCCCGCTGGCGATGGCAAAGGCAGGCGCAAATCGTCTCATGGGTGTCCTCCTGACTCTACGAAACCAACAAACCCAGCCGAGAGCAGCAGTGTAGCGAGGCTTGCCCGCACGGAGCAATTTCCGAAATTGGGCGACAGCTAGCTCCCTACAGCCCGCGACGAGCCTGTGCTGGTGTCGAGCCGGCTCCGCTGCACCTTGCCCATCGCGTTCTTCGGCAGCACATCGATGAACCTCACCACGCGAGGGCACTTGAATGTGCTCAAGCGCTCGCGCGCGAACGCAATGAGCTCTTCAGCCTTGACCGGCTCCCGCGCGACGACGAAGGCCGTGACCTCTTCGCCCCATCTCTCAGACGGAGTGCCCACCACCGCCACCTCGGCGACCGCCGGATGTTGTTCAAGGACCAGCTCCACCTCGCGCGGGTAGACGTTGAAGCCGCCAGTGATGATCAGCTCCTTGATGCGGCCGCGGATCGCAAGGGTGCCGTCCTCGCCGATCTCGCCGATGTCGCCTGTGTGCAGCCAGCCATCCGCAAGCACCTCGCGGGTCGCCGCCTCGTTGTGCCAGTAGCCCGAGAACACCTGGCCGCCACGCAGCAACACCTCCGATTGGTCGCCCAGGCGCACCTCCACGCCGGGAAGTGGATAGCCCACGCGACCGGGTTGCCGCGGCCCGTCGTAGGGATTCGAGACGACGATTCCCCCTTCCGTAATGCCGTATCGCTCGAGCACCGGCTGGCCAAGGGCTTGCGCAGCGCGCTCGAATAGGGCCGGAGGGAGAGGTGCCGAGCCGGCCACGAACAGGCGGACGTGCTTCAGGTCGGCGGGGTGCTGCTCCAGGTGCTCGACAAGGCGCTGGTACATCGCTGGAACGCCGAAGAACATCGTGCCGTCTCGCTGCAGCTCAGCCACTACCGCCTCGGGGCTGAATGGAATCAACGTCATCGAAGCCCCCGCCACCAGCGCCCCATGAAATGCAATGCCGAGGCCGTGGACGTGAAAGAGAGGCAGCGCATGGACAATCCGATCGCCACTCCCCCACCGCCACGCTTCGACCACCCCGCGCGCCTGCGCGAGCATGTTGCCGTGGTCGAGCAATGCGCCCTTCGGCTTGCCCGTGGTTCCTGACGTATAGAGGAGCAGGGCAGGATCTTCGGGATTGATGTCCTCGCCCGCCGGCGGATCAGCGTGGGGCATGTCGTCGATGAGTGCGGAGGCGGTCGTCGGCGAGACTGTTCGCACAAGGCTTTGGCCGGCCGAGTCGGTGATGACGAGGGCAGGCGAGGCATCGGCGAGGATATGTCGCAGCTCCTCCTGCCGGTACGCGGGATTGATGGCGTTGACTGTCGCGCCAAGGTAGATGGCGCCGAGGTATGCGGTGATCCACGACAGCGAGTTCGGCGCGTAAATGCTGACCATGCTGCCTCGGCTGATCCCGAAAGTTCTCAGCCCGCCGGCCACCGCCTCGACCTGCGCGCGCAGCTCGTCCCGAGTTAGCTCGACACCACCCATGCGCAACGCCGGTTGAGGCCCGGGCTTAAGCAGCTCGTCTCTGAGATTGCCCGCGCGCAGGACCTGCCTCACCGCCCCGGTATCGGTTGGAAGGGTACTGTCGCCTCGCAGATGCGCGAGCCACGGCGGATCTTGCGGCATTGCGCTCGCTATCCGCCCACCTGTCCACCGACCGCCCACAGATCTCTTACCTCTTGCGCGGCGGCGGCCGCCTGGGCGCGGCCAGCGCGTGCGGCGCCCGCGCGGTGCGCGGGATCCAGCGTGTTGCTGCCTATTGCCTTGCGCGCTGCAGCGTCCGGGCTGATGACAACCGACTTGACCCGCGGCCCGAGCGAAGCGAGCTGGCTGCTGATGCGGCCGCTTGGCCGAAGCGCGATATTCACCGGAGCCAGGACGACAACGCGTTCGCAGTCCACTGCAAGATCAGCATTGGCAATCGAGCGCACGCCTCCATCGATGTAGCGGCGCCCATCGATGGTGATCGGCGGCCAAACGAGAGGGACGGCGCAGCTGGCTGCCACGGCGTCGGCGAGGGGGACACCACTGTCGCGATCGAAGACACGGCTTTCCCCGGTCTCGGCATCGACCGCAGTGATGAGCAGCTGGCGCTCAGGCCAAGAAGCTTTCGGCAAGCGCCGCCTGATCACTTCGCGTCGCTCAGACTCCGGCACCGTCCGCGCCTTCAGCGCAGCGTGGCCGAGGCGCGCCCGGCCGCTGCGCGCATCGCCAGGCCAGAGCGACGCGATGATGAAGCGCACCAGAACGCCCGCGCCGATGCTTGCCGCGATCTCGCCGGTGGCATCGGCGAGCTGAGTCGCGTAGAGATCCTCGAGAGGGACGTCGCTGCGGATCTGGGCGCCGACCACCGAGCCGGCCGAGGTGCCGATGACCAGGTCTGCCGAGGCCAGGTCGATGCCGGCTTCGGCGAGGCCGGCGAGCAGGCCCGTCTCCCAGGCGATGCCGGTGACACCGCCGCCGCCGAGGACCAACGCGCTGCGGTTGTTCGCCATGCTCACAACGATAAGGTCAAGGCTCGCGGCGCTCGAGCGTTGTGGTCGGCGCTTACCCTTCATCCATGGCGCGATACGTCGTCCGGCTGCAGCGCGGTGGACCGTGGGACTTTGCTCGCGACATGCGAGACCAGGTGGACTGGGTCGATCACGCGCGGTTCATGGATCGCCTCGTTGAGACAGGTTTCGTCATCCTCGGCGGCCCGCTCGAGGGTGACCGCGAGGTCCTGATGATCGTCGAGGCAGAGTCAGCCGATGAGGTTCGCCGGCGTCTCGAAGAGGATCCCTGGGCGCCAGGCGGAATGCTGCGTCCGGTCAGCGTCGAGCGGTGGACCGTAGTGCTCGAGGGTCGCGCATGAGCTGAGAGCTGGTGGACCTAAGTTCCACAATACGAACCCACCCGGCGTATTCGACGGCGAGGCGGTCCCCCTGTCCGACGTGGCCGATACCCGGATCGAGGAGTCTGTCGCGGCTCTTCGGGAGTTCGTCGCCGAGCACGGCTCGCTCCCGACCGCCGATAGCTGGACGGAGGCCGCAATGCGGCCGTCTGAGAAGACAATCCGGCGCCGATTCGGCAGCTTCCGAGAGGCGATCCAGCGGGCCGCGCTGACCTGATGCTGGGCGGGACCCGGGGCGGCCGAACTGGCCGTGCCGGGTTCCCGTTCGGTGCTGGGAGCTCGAATAGCGTATCCACGACGCTGAACATCTCGACGGACGACGCGCGTCGACGCCACGTGGCGATCGACGATGCCGTGGAGCAGGCCCGGATTCTGATCGCCTTGCTAAAGGTGGCGACTGCCCGGGGAGGCGGGACTCTGTTTGACCGGACCGAGCGAGCTCGGCGGCGGCGTCCTCGAACTCATCAGGGCCCACCGTGACCGGCTCGAGCAATGCGTCCCCTTAGTGGACGCTCTTCGAACTCGGTTGCATGCGCGGGCGCCGGATATGGT
>DAIUFK010000011.1:0-4429 GCA_036844615.1 Candidatus Dormiibacterota bacterium
TCCAGAGTCAGCTGCGCTACCGTTGCGCCACTCCCCAACAGGTCGGCCGCCTATTCTAACCAGCCCCTTATCGACACCTTGGACACAGGGTTTCCACACGCTGTACACAAGTTGCCAAGCTGGATTCGGTGGCCTGCTGAGGTTTCGGCTGCAACCCACCGAGCCTCGGTCCGGCGACTACTCGCGAGTGTCGCGCGCCCTCGGTGTCGCAGTCATCCCTTGCGGTCGCGAGCTCATGCGAATCGATAGGGCCGGTGGTGTCCCCATCAGGCGCTCGAAGCCTGCCTGGAGCAAGGTCTTGGCCTTGTGGAGATTGATCGCCCACCCGACGCCGAACACGCGATCGCTGAACAGGAGGTCGGAGTCGGGGTTCCAGTACGCGGTCCGGATGCGCTCCAAGGTTGGCGGCCGAAAGTCGTAAGGTACGACTCCCAAAACCCTGCCGTGCCAGGTTCGTTCAGCCTCGGGTTTGGCAAGCTCGGTGGCGACTGCCCCAACCACGAGGGCAACCGCTGCCAGCCGTACCAGCCGACGTATGCCACGCAAAGTCCCCATACTTCAATTGAAGCGTAGTCCACAGTAACGTTGCACGTTTTGAATCCGTTCTCGCTAGCGGGGTAGATGGCCACAAGGCTCCAGTCGACAACACGCTTGCTACGGTGGCTAACGCCTGGTCTTGAGATCAAGCGCTGGCTTCTACTCCTCATGTTCGCGGAGCTGGTGCTGGTCCTTGGATTCGCTTACGGGCTCAAGGCGCTATACAGCTCTCTCGAGCTGCCCAGGGAGTTCTATTACGTAACCCTCCAGTTCTGGCCTTACCCAGTTCGCGCACTCATTTTCGCCACCCTCGGAATCGGGATCCTGATCTTCAGCTACCTGAAGCTCACGCAGTCGGTCCTCGGGCCGTTCCTTCCGGGCAATGGCTCGAGCAGCATGGTCGAGGTCATCCACGCCTTCCGGCTCAAGAGCCGCGGCCCTCGCATCGTCGCCATAGGTGGTGGCACCGGCCTCAGCTCGCTGCTGCGCGGCCTCAAGACTTACACGTCGAACCTGTCAGTGATCGTCACGGTCGCCGATGACGGCGGTTCATCGGGAAGGCTACGTGAGGAATACCGAATCCTCCCTCCCGGCGACTTCCGTCAGTGCCTCATCGCGTTGGCCGACGCGGAACCCCTGATGAAGCAGCTCTTCGACCATCGATTCAAGGAGGGGTCGCTCGACGGCCACTCGTTCGGCAACCTTTTCATCATGGCAATGGCCGACGTCACTGGAAATTTTGAACGTGCCCTCCGCGAATCGGGCAAGGTGCTCGCGGTCAAAGGCACGATCATCCCTTCCACCCTGCAGGACGTGACCCTCGTTGCTTCCATCAACGGTCACACCGTTGAAGGCGAATCGAAGATCCCCAAGCAGAACGCGCCGATCAGCCAGGTTTTCCTGAAGCCCGACGGAGCCGAGCTGAACCCGGAGGCCGCGCAGGCGATCCTGAACGCGGAGCTCGTCGTCATCGGCCCGGGTTCTCTTTACACGTCGATCCTGCCCAACCTGCTCGTGGAGGGGATGGTCGAAGCCATCAAGGCATCGCCCGCCCTCAAGGTCTACATCTGCAACCTCGCCTCACAGCAGGGCGAGACCGACGGTTACGACGTCGATGACTACCTTCGGGTGATCCACCAACACGTCGGGGCGAACATCTTCGACTTCGTGATGGTCAACTCGAACAACTCCCACATGCCGACAGGGGGACAGACACAGGTGATCTTCACCCCCGAGGACTCGGCAAAGCACCCGGAGATCCGTTTCATCGGCGCCGACGTCGTCAATGTGCGGGTGCCCTCGCACCACGATCCTGACAAGCTCGCGCGGTCGATCATGCGGAAGATCTGGCAGGCGTAGCGACCGCAGACGCCGCAGCACGACGCCTCCGGCGAGCAGCGACGACCTCCACGATGACGGTGGCGACGACGACGTAAGGAATCGACGCAATGGCGTCGACCACGTAATGCTCGCCAAGGTAGACGATCGAAAGCCACACCGCCGCGGTCCACAGAAAGAGTCCCAGCGAAAGCAGCTTGTATCTCTGCCAGGCGTACACCGCCGCAAGCGCCGGGAAGGCAGCGTGAAGGGAAGGAAAGGCCGCGAAGGGGTTTGGGTTGAAGCTGTGGTAGAGGGGGGTCACCAGGGTGAATCCCCATAGCGAGCGAACCGTCTGATCGTTGATCTTCACCACGTCGTGCAGCGTGTACCACGGCGGCGCGCTCGGCCAGAAGAGATAGGTCACGAATGCCAGGAAGGCCATCAGCAGCAGCGCGGAGACGAAACGCCAGTAGTACTCGCGGCTGGTGACCCAGAAAATGAAGCCGACCACAATCGGCAGGACGAAGTGCATGAAGTAGAAGAGCATTGCCACGATGTCCTGGCTGCCAACGACTCCAGGGTGGTAGAAGGCGTGCTGAAGAGTGAGTGTCGGGATCGTTCCTCCGAAGACCCACCGCTCCAAACCCGAAAGGTCGTGTGGCGCGAAATTGGTCTTCGACGCGAACCCTCGCATCGCCTCGTAAGCGAAGAACAGGAGGAGGAAAGGCGTCCAGTCGGCGATGAACGTGCGGCCGCGGCCGAGTGCGACTGCAATCACCAGCAGGACCAGCGCGACCCACTCCGGCTCGATTGAGACGCCGCGCCACAGCATCACGCCAAAGATCAGAGCGAGGTAGGCGACGCTGCCGATGAGGAGCAGACGGGGCCGGCGCGCCGGGGCCGGCTTCCGCTCAGCTGGCGCGGACAACAGCCACCGCCGCGATTTCCACAGTCACCGAGAACGGGAGAGCGTTCGCCCCCAGCGCGAGGCGGGTGTGCCTGCCTGCATCGCCGAGGACCTCGACAAGAAGGTCAGACGCTCCGTTGAGCACCTTCGGCTGGTCAGCGAAGTCATCTGTCGAGAGCACGAAGCCGGTCAGCTGCACCACCTTCATCACGTTGGCAAGACCTGCCGCCGCCTCCATCTGAGCGAGCAGGTTCATCGCGCACACACGGGCGGCGGCCTGACCATCCTCGATGCTGACCTCGTCGGGGCAGCGCCCGGTCAGGCGCCTGCCTTCGTGCACCGACACCTGGCCTGAGATGTACAGCAGCGATAGCCCGCTGCCGATGTGTACGAGCACTGTGGGCACGTACGAAGCAACGGGAGCGGGAGGAGCCGGCAGCTTCAGTCCGAGCTCGCGAAGGCGGTCGTGTGGGTCGCTCAACTCGAGGGAGTCTAGTGGAGTCAGCCGCGGCGGCCCCGGAAGTGGGAGATCACCGCGAACAGAATCACCATCAACGCCACCACTCCGACGAGGATGTAAGGGGCCCGCGACGACAGCAGGAAGTCGGTGAGGCCCGAGGTCGCCGGCGCGGGTGGCGTGGTGCGGCTGCCGCTCGCCGGTGGTGTGACCTTGGATGGTGGTCCTTGAGGAGTCCCACCCGTGTCGTGGTATGCCCACAGCACTGCGCCCTGGTCAGCCGGCGTGAAGGTCGCCACGTAGAGGGTGGGCGCCTCGTCATTGGACACCGCGAGCGAGGTCACCGAGGGCACCGGCGGCGCAAGTGAGGCGAAGCTGCGGCCTCCATCGCGGGTTCTCCATAGCCCGCCCAATGTGGATCCGCCGCCGTCACTCGCGGCGTAGTAACGATCGTAGTGGGTGGTGACAAAAGCGGTCTGCGTGTAGTCGGTCGACGGCAAAAGGCCTCCACCGCTGTTGGGAGTGAAGCTCACACCGTTGTCGCGAGACGTGAACAGGCCGGCGTTCGTGCCGACGATCAACGGCCTGATGGTGCTGGCTGGAGGCAGCGGGCCCGCCGCCAGGCTGGAGACGATCTTGCCGTTGATGGATGGGCGCATCTGCGCCCAGGTCGTGCCTCCGTCCGTGCTCTGGTAAAGCGGCATTCCACCCGTCGCCGGCACTGCGTCGCTGCCGGCGAAGAGGCGGACCGGATCATGCACGGCGGCTACCGCAAGCGCGCTGATGTTCGTATTCGCAAGGCCGGACTGCCTCCACGTCAATCCGTCAGTGCTCACGTAGACACCTCGGTCGGTGCCCGCAGCTATCAGCGTGAGGGCGAAACCGAAGACGCGGACATTCCGGCCATCCATGCCCTTCACGGCCGCCCACGTAACCCCGCCGTCCCGGCTTGCCAAGGCGCCGGCTCCGCGGGTGCCTGCAAGCACCAGTCCTCCCTTGTTGGGGTTGAATGCGATCGACAGCAGGCCGGCCGATCCGCTGTGCACCACCTTCCAGGTGGATCCCCCGTCTGCGCTCCTGGCGAGGGCACCTCCACCCGTGCCGACCACGACCACCTGGTTGTTGCTGGGGCTCACGCCAAGGGCAAAGATCGCCGCGCGGCCCTGCTGAGGGGGTGACGGCAGGGCCACCCACGTCGAGGGGGGCAG
>DAIUFK010000011.1:4529-23665 GCA_036844615.1 Candidatus Dormiibacterota bacterium
CCGCGCGGCCCTGCTGAGGGGGTGACGGCAGGGCCACCCACGTCGAGGGGGGCAGGGTGGCGCCGAGCACTGCCGAGCCTGACCAAGCGCAAGCCATCAGCGCCACAAGCGTCGCGACAAGACGTTGGCGAGAAAGCGACACGAGCGTGCCGATTATCACCCAACCCGGTCGGGGGCCGGGCCGCGGGCGGAAGGGCACGAGATCGGCGCCCGGCGTCCCGGCCCTGACGATTGCCTACAATCCCTGAGTGCTGGCTCGTCCCAAGGCCTGGCTGCACCGGACCGCGGCCTATCTGGACAAGGCCGCATTCAGCCCGGCCTCCCTTCCCAACGACCTCGTCACTGCCATTGCGCTGGCCCCGCCAGTCGCGGCGGGACTGATCATCTTCAAGCTCCCGGCGGTGAAGATGCTTGGAGTCGCGCTCGCATGTGGAGTCGCCGGCCAGCTCATCGCGCGCTGGGTCTGGCGCCATGACGTGCCTCCCCCTCAACCAAGCCCTGTCATCGCCGCGGTCTTCGGCGTCGCGCTTGTCGGAGCAGGCGCTCAGCTCGAGACGTCGATCGAGATCGCGGCGCTGGCCGTGATCCTCGAACTGTTGCGAGCGCGCTACATACCGTCAATTCGCGCCCAGGCGGGCCTCCTGGCTTTCGCCGCGGTTGCCCTGATCACGCGGGGCGCGCCGCTCGCCTACATCAACCCGGCCACCGGCAGATCTTTTCCTGACCCGATAGCGCTCTGGCAGGTAGAGCGGGCCCTACCCAGCTCGTACGACCCGGTCACTCTGTATGTGGGCAACGTCGCGGGGCCGGTATTCGCCACCTCGCTGCTGGCGGTGGCCATCGGGATCGCGTGGCTCGCATATGCGCACCGGCTGAGCTTCGTGGTCGCCATCGGGGCCCTGGCCGGCGCCGCCGTGGCGATCTGGGCATACCACTGGGAATACGTGGTTCAACTCGACAGCGGGCCCAGCTGGTTCGTTGCGGGGTTGCTGCTCGCGGATCGGCGGTACCTACCCGCCTCGTGGGCGATTCGCCCCGTCTTGGGAATCGGAGCGGGGCTGCTTGCGGTTGGGCTGCGAGTCGGCGGGTATGGGATTGAGGCGGCGATCCTTACGGTCGCCGGCGTGCAGGCGATCATGGCCGTGGCAGTGGTCGTGCTCTGGGCGGCGTCGCTGGTCAGGGAGCGCATACAGAGAAATCGGAGGCTGCGCCAGCGCGAGGCGCAACTGCGAGTGGTGAACAGCGGCTAGAGGACTGTGACGTCGACCCTGGCCAGGCCCATGGTTGCGGCAAGCTCCTCGGCACGCAGGCGAATCTCGGGACGCAGGAGCCTGACCGACGAGCCCGCCGTCGCCTTCTCCAGCTTTCCGAGATCGCCGGCCAGGATGTCCGCGCGACGTCCTTCGACCGAGACGGGGACCAGCTCGCCGGCAAGGCCGGCCCAGGCGGCTTTTCCACGAGCGATCTGTCCCTCCACAGGGCGGTCCGCACATCCCCGACCTTGCAGTCGACGCGAACGCCGACCTGCAGCTCGGCCGCGGACATCACCTGCGCCTGGGCTCCGCCCATGTCGCCCACCACGCGGGTTAGGTCCTTCTTCGGCGCCCGCTTGTCCAGATAATGACCCGCAAGCCGAAACGCGTGCACCTGCTGCCGGCTCACCTCCGCGACGACGGGCGGTCGACCTTTCAACACCCACAATGATCGAGCACGCCAACCGAGCGTGTCGTATCAGTAGATGTCTCTCGCCTGCACAACGTAGATATCGTTCACCTGCAATATCACATGCCCATCGGCGGTGATCAGGTAAAGGTCGACCGGCGTGTAGCCGAACGTCGTCGGGTCGTTCTCCTGCATGGGAAACGCTGGATCGCCGATTCCGATCGCGAGGCTCGTCCCGTCTGGTTCAGGGAGTACACGCTGTAGATAAAACCCCTCACCGCTGGGACCGGTCCAGACCACGGTTCCATCGTGCCAACGAACCAAGCGGACCGGACCACCTGATCCGATCCCGCGATCAGTTACGACCAGTGAGCCGTCCCAAGAGAAGGCTTCTACCCGGATGCCCGGCAATCGGGCGAGCACTGACCCATCCCGTCCATAGATCGTCGCCGACCCTCCCTGGTCTTGCGTGTTCTCGGCGACGTACTGGCCATCCGGAGATGCCGCGACGTTTCCTAACAACAATGCTGTCTGTCCCTCGAATTTGCGTGTCCACACGATTTTCCCTGTCGACAGCTCTACAACCCAATACCCCGTTACGATGCCGTGCAGACCAACTTTGACCACCACCGCGCGGTCCCCTCGAACGCCGCAAGCAATGACGCGCGGATAGTCGAGTACGCTCCCGACCTGAACAACGTTGCGCGGCTGAAGCCCGAGCTTGACGAGCTGAAGGGTGGACGGCACCGTATTGTCGGCGGGACCATAGACGGGGGCCATCTGGCATAAGGAGGTCCCGTCGTCCGCCCAAGCGCCTGTGTCGACCCCAAATTGCCCGGTCGATGTGACCCGGCCATCGCGATCCGTGATCTTGGTTGCGGTTGCGAACAGGTTGGCCGCCGGATTGGTGAATCTGAATCCATCGCCGCCCGAGGGTGCCGTTCCGAAATGTTTGCCGTCCCATGTCATGGCGTCGATCTGTTCGAATCTGGCGAGGTCGTGGTAACGGATCACTGGCGTGCTGTTGGGCACGTTGAGCGGCTGGGTCAGCGGTGTGGGTGATGGGACCGGCCGCGGCGGGCCCCCGTTCGTCAGTTGGCCGGCCCGCAAATAGGTGAACGTTGCGATGGCGAGGGCCGCTATCAGGATTGCGGCGAGGCCCGCCGCCAGCTGCATACGGTGGTCCTTTGGTTTGCTCCGAGCTGCAAGTGCGGTTCGGACCATCCGCTCGCGCACGCCGCCCAGATCGCCGATGTCCGCCTGTGCCTTATCGAACGCCTCGTTCACATCGCGGCGCAGTTCGTCCATCTATTTGTCCTCCTGGAGATCGGGTCGCAAACGGTGGCAAGCTCGGTAGATCCGGCCCTTGGCGGCCGAAGCTGAGATCCCGAGCGCCAGGGCGACCTCGTCGATTGGGAGGTCGAGGTAGAAGTGCAGAAATAGCGCTTGCCGGTCGTGGTTCGGGAGGCGAGCCAGAGCGCGCGCGACATCGACCCTTTCCACATCGGTGTGATGCGGGCGAGGGCCCTCGAAGATTTCGGCGATTCGCGCTGTGCTGAACCATCTGGTTCGTCGCGTGTTCCGGCACTGATTGATGACAATCGCAAGGAACCACGGCCTCAGGGGCATGTCTGGTCGAAGCTGGTCCAACCTGCGCCAGGCGCGGGTTATCGCCTCCTGCGTGGCGTCCTCAGCTTCCCAGCGGTCGCCGAGCATCGAGTGGGCCAGGCGAAGGGCCGGCTCGACGAGCGGCCCCATCAGGGCCTCAAAAGCGGCTTCATCGCCTCTAAGTGCCAGGTCGTAAAGGGGACGCTCCCCGCCTGCGGTCACTGCGTGCGCCACATGGTTCAAGACACGCCAGGTGTGGCTTTGGTTACAACTTTGCGCCCGAGCCGGGTCAGTCGAACAGCTTTCGGCCCCGGGTGACGAACTGGTCGCGGCGCGGGCCTGTGCCCACCAGCTCGATCGGCGCGCCGATCAGCTCGCCGATGCGCTCGATATAGTCGCGGCATTGTTGCGGGAGGTCCTCCCAGCACTTTGCGGCGCCGATGGCGGTCTCCCACCCCGGCATCTCCTCATAGACAGGGACGCAGTGCTTGTAGTGCGAGATGTTCGCCAGGGGGTGGTCGTGGCGTTCGCCTCGGAAGTCGTAGGCGGTGCAGATCTTGAGGTTCGGTTGGTCGTCGAGGATGTCGAGGCGCATGAGGGCGGCGCAGCCTACCCCGTTCAGGCGCACCGCGTAGCGGGCGACGGCGGAGTCGAACCACCCGATGCGGCGTGCGCGGCCCGTCACAGTGCCGAACTCGTGGCCGCGCTCGCGGATCTGGTCCCCCACCTCGTCTTGGAGCTCGGAGGGAAAGGGGCCATAGCCGACGCGCGAGGTGTAGGCCTTGAAGACGCCGATGGTGAGGTCGACCTTGGTGGGCGGGATACCGCTCCCGGTGAGGGCGCCGCCGGCTGTCGGGTTGGAGCTCGTGACGTAGGGATAGGTGCCGAAGTCGAGGTCCAGCATCGTCGCCTGGGCGCCTTCGAGGAGGATGTTGGTGTTGGTGTCCAGGGCATCGTGGATGATCGGGAAGGTGTCCTTGATGTAGGGGTCGAGCTGCTTCGCGTAGCCCAGGTATTCGTCGAGCATGCTTTCCCAGTCGTAGGCCTCCCCGCCGTAGAGCTTGGTGAGGATGGGGTTTTTCACCTGGCCGACCACGAACGCAAGCTTTTTGCGCATGAAGCCCTCTTTCTGGAGGTCGCCGATGCGGAAGCCGATGCGGCGGATCTTGTCGGCGTACGCGGGACCGATGCCGCGCCACGTGGTGCCCAGGCGGTCGTCGCCGCGCGCTTCCTCTTCGAGCTGGTCGAGGAGCGGGTGGTAGCGCATGACCATGTGGGCTCGCTCGCTCACGATCAGGTTTTTCGGCTCGATGCCACGCTCGCGCAGCTGCGAGATCTCGCGGAGGAGGACTATCGGGTCGACCACCACGCCGTTCCCGATGATGCAGGTGCAGCCTGGATAGAGGATGCCCGAGGGGATGAGTTGGAACTTGAACTCGCCGTCCTCGGTGATGACCGTGTGGCCCGCGTTGTTGCCACCCTGCGAGCGGATGACCATCTGCGCTTTCGAGGCGAGGAAGTCGATGACCTTGCCTTTGCCCTCGTCGCCCCATTGGCCGCCGACCAGGATGATGACCATCCCGGTTACTCCGTACCGGGTTCGGGCCGGCGGGTTTCCAGGTTGTAGAAGCGTGTGTGGTCGCGGCGGAACTTGAGCTCGATCATCCCGGTGGGGCCGTTGCGGTGCTTTGCCACGATGACCTCGGCAATCCCCGGCCTCTCGTCCGATTTGTAGTATTCGGGCCTATAAAGAAACATAACAACGTCACTATCCTGTTCAATGGCGCCGCTTTCTCTCAGGTCGCTCAGGATCGGGCGCTTGTCGGGACGCTGCTCGGGCGCGCGGCTCAGCTGCGAGATAGCGATCACAGGAATTCGGAGCTCGCGAGCCAGGCCTTTGAGGGCACGTGAGATGGACGAGACCTCCTGGACTCGGTTGTCGTCGCCCCGCGAGCGCCCGTGCATCAACTGGAGATAGTCGACGACTATCAGGTCGATGTTGTGCCGCATCTTCGCCTGTCGCGCTTTGAGCTGCAGGGTCAGCTCGTCCATCGCAGGGGTGTCGTCGATATAGATCGCGGCCTCCCCCAACGGCCCCAGCGCGTTGGAGACACGGTCGTACTCGGCCTCGCTCAACAGACCTCTATGCAAACGCTGCGCGTCGATCTGCGCTTGCTCGGTCAAGAGACGCTCGGTCAACTGCTCCTTGGACATTTCAAGGCTGAAGATCGCGATGGCTTTCTTCGACTCAAGCGCTGCATGTAACGCGATGTTCAAAGCCAAACTCGTTTTTCCCATCGAAGGCCGGCCCGCGACGATGATCAGGTCCGAGTCTTTGAAGCCTCCTGTCATCCGATCCAGGTCATGAAACCCTGATGGGACGCCGATGACGCCCTGCCCGCTCTCCATCTGCAGCGAGATGCGCTCCATCGCCGGACCCAGCAGGTCATAAAGGCGAGCTAGCTCGCGCTGGTCGCGGTCGTCGGCGACGCCGAACACCAGGGACTGCGCCTGGTTGATCGCCTCCTCGGCCTCGACCCCATCGTCATAGCCGAAGCCGGCGATGTTCGTCCCCGCCGAGATCAGCCGCCGCTTGTAAGCCTTCTCCTTGACGATCCTGCCGTAGTACTCGATGTTGGCGGCCGTCGGCACAGCGCTCTGCATCGACGCAAGCTGCGTCCGCCCCCCGACCCTGTCGAGCATCCCCATGGTCTGAAGCTGAGCAGCGAGAGTGACGTTGTCGATAGGTTCACCCGCTGAGAAAAGATCAAGTGCTGCCCTGTAGATCTGGCCGTTGTTCTCCCTATAGAAGTCCTCGGGGTGCAGGAACTGCAGCACCTTGGCGACGGAAAGTGGGTCGAGAAGAATGGATCCGAGCACCGACATCTCGGCGTCCTGGTCGTGGGGTGGCACCCTCCCGGGTGTGAGAGGGATCGTCTGCACTAACCCGCCTCCCTAGCGGTCCTGGGTGACGATCACATTGACGTGAGCGGTCACGTCGCGGTGCAGCTTCAGCGGGACCTGGTGCTCACCGAGCGTCTTGATGGGCTCTTTCATGTCGATCTTGTGCCGATCGATCTCAACCCTGTGCTGCGCCTTCAGCGCGGCGGCGATGTCCTGGTTGGTGATGGACCCGAACGCCTTGTCCTCCGCCCCAACCTTCAGCCGCACGACCACCGTCTTGTTGTGGATCTCATCCGCGAGCGCCTGCGCCTCGACCCGGTCCTTGGTCTCCCTCTTGGTGGCCGCGTCCTTCAGCCTCTTCGCCTCCGCCTCAAAACCGCGGCTCGCAGGCACCGCCAACTTTCTGGGAAACAGGAAGTTGCGCCCGTACCCGTCCGTGACCTCTTTAACGTCACCGGCACGGCCGACGTTGTCGACGTCCTTGGTCAGCATCACCCGCAATTTCGCCTAGACCTCCGATACCGATTGATAGGGATCGCGGCGCCAGACGCGCCTTCGAATTCTGTTGAATAGACGCCCGCCGCCCTCGCGCGCGGCGCCGACGGTGTCGCGGAAGTCGCGGTCGAACACGCTCTCCCCCGCCTTCAGCGCAGCCTCGTGCTCGCGGCGGACGTCCTCGGGGCACGCTTCGATGAAAGTGCTCACCGCGAGCACGCCGAGGGCCAGCATGTCGAGCTCGCCCATGAGCGGCACCCACGCAGGCAGGTCGATCGGGCTCACGATCAGGACAAGGGCGCCGAGCAGCACCGCCTTGGGGGCGGTCGGAACCCGATCGTCGCGCAGCAGGCAATAGGCGAGCTTGCCATGCCTTGGCACGTCGACCAGCAGCTCTTTGGCGCGCGAAAGGATTGGATGCATGGGGGCCGGAACAGCCTAACGCGTTTCGGCTGCCACAGGGAACCTACTTAACTTAGCCTACCGCCATGCCAACGGCTCCCGGATCGCCGGCGCTGCGTCCGGCCACGTCAAACCTCGGCTGGGCCAGGCACGCGGCGCTCGCGAGCCTCTGGTTCGGTTTCAACTTCCACTGGCTGCCGATCGGGTTCGTCCTCATCCAGAGCCAGCTTCGCGACCTCCCCGATGTTCCGCATGCCTCGTTCGGCACATCCCTGGGCCTGATGGTCGGCGCCGGAGCCATCTTCGCGGTCGGCGTGCCGCCATTGGTGGGGCAGCTGTCCGACTATATCTACACGCCGTGGGGACGACGGCGTCCCATCATCCTCATCTGCACGATCCTCAACCTGGTCGGGCTCGGGATCATGATGACCGCGCGCAGCTACCCGCAACTCTTCATCGGATATCTCTGGATCCAGCTCTTCGCAAATGCAGCCGGTGCGGCCTACGCCGGCGTGATCCCCGACGTCGTCCCGGACCACGAGTTCGGCCGAGCCAGCGGCTTTCTTGCCGTGATGAACATGGCCGGCGGGTTGGCGGGCGTCCTGACCACTTCGGTTCTAGCGGGCGCCCATCAGCTCCTGTGGGCATACGCGGTGATCGGCGCTGTGACGGTTCTGACGATGATCCCTGCGCTGGTCGCATCCCGCGGCGAGGGGATGACCCGCGTCGAGCATGGCCCCCGAAGCCCGATCCTCGAAGCGGCGCGCAAGTTCATCGCGCCAATCTGGAGTGGCGACTTCGGCTGGGTCATCTTCACTCGCCTCATGGTCACGGCAGCGATCACGATCGTCGCCTACTTTCTCTCGCCCTTCTTTCACGACATCGTGCGCGTCGACAACGCCGATCAGTTCACTTCCAATTGGCTGGGCATCGTGTTCGTGTCTGCGATCCCTTTTGGGATGACCGGCGGGATGCTGTCGGACCGCCTTGGGCGCAAGATCTTCGTGTATCTGAGTGGTGCCGCCCAGAGCCTGGTCGCGCTGATTTTCATCGCCTTTTACCCGACCCAGATCCCACTCGTGCTAGCCCTCGGAGCGATCTACGGGCTTGGGTACGGCCTGTACTACGCAGTCGATTGGGCGCTTGCCTGCGACACACTCCCCGACCGCTCGAAGTCCGCGAAAGACATGGGTCTCTTCCATGTCGCCCAGACGCTTCCGCAGACAATCGCACCCGCCATCGGCGGGTTCTTGCTCGACTACTTCAACCACGTGTCGCCGAACTCGGGCTATCGAGCCGTCTTCGCCAGCGCGATTGTTTTCTTCTTGCTCGGAACGGTGTTCGTCAGCCGGATCAAGAGCGTTCGGTAACCCGCTCGCGCCTTACTGCTATCAGGCTCGCTATCCAGATCGAAGTGATGCCGACGACCCCGAACTCCGCCATGATCCGGAGCACCAGCAAGTTCGGGTAGCCCGAGACAAGAAGGATCTGGAACCAGTTATGTCCGGGGCCGATGAGAGCCCAGCTCGCGACCACGAGAGTGAGCACTGTCCAATCGCGCCGGCGAAGGCTCCACGCGATGAGGACGAACATGGGCAGCAGCAGCAGGACCAGGTGCGTGCCCCACGAGTAGCTCGCCACCAGGGGACCGACCGCCACCATCGCGGCGGCCTCCAAAGCACGGCCGGAGCGGTCTGAACGCGGTCTACGAATCACCCAGAAAGTGATCGCCAGGGCGATGAATGCGATCACCGTGGTGATGGCTCGCGCGGCGGGGCTCGTGTCGCGAACGGCGCCCAGGAAGGTGCCAGGGTCGAGCAGGCGCGCGATGGTGCCGCCAGGCGAATGATTCTCGAACAGGCCGGTCCCGGCTGCGAGCACCGGCGCGACCTTGAAAAGGTACTCGGGCAGGAATTGCGGCACCGCCAGCAGCCAGAGGACGCCGCCTGCGGCGGCTGCGGCGATGAGCATCTTCCAGCGCCGCCCCCAGATCAGGAGCAGACCCAATGGCGCTTGGAGCAGCTTGATCGCCACCGCGATACCGAGGGCGACCCCTCCCCACCACCTATCGCCTGCCACCCAGGCCATCAGCCATATCCCGCTAAGGCCCAACAGGACGAGATTCACCTGACCCTCGTCGAAGTTGCCGATAACCGGCTCGAAAGCCATGACGACGAGGACCAGAAGTAGCGCCAGCTGCCAATCGGCAACCCCGATGGCGCGCATCGTCGACCAGAGAAAGACAATGAGTGCGAGCTGGAGGACGCCGATGATGACCGCAAGCTGCAGTCGCGGATCGGCACCGACCAGCGGTTGAAGCATCCACGCGACTGGAAGCGGGGTCACGTACTGAGCGCCCGCCAATGGCAATGGCGTGAGTGTTCCTGTGGCGGGACCGCAACCCCTGATCACGCACAGGTCGTACGGATCTTGCCCCGAGGCGATGCGAGCGGCAGCTGCCATGTAGTTCGCGCTGAAATCCGCCGGCAGTCCACCCGCGATGATCGGCAGGATCAGAGTCCGCCAGAGGTACAAAGCGCTGATCGGGACAGCAGTGACTGCGAGAAGCAGCGTGCGGAAGCGGCGATCCTCGAGCGGATATTTGCGAGCCCGTCGGTTTGAGGGAGCCTCGATCACGCACGCGATTATCCCGTGCGGTGTCGATCACACAAAAAGCGAGGCTTCACCTGCACACAAGAAAAGAGGCGGCGCCTGCAGCGGACACCGCCTCGGCCGGTTTCCATCGGGTGACACGCTTTTGGTTTAACTGGCCTTGCGGCCGCTGCCTTCTTTTGGAGGCTAACCTCGCGCGGACTGTCGACGGATCCGGCGTCGCCTGGTAACCAAATTGCGCGGTTTTGGGACAAGTGTCAAGAGGTTGGTTTTCCCAGCAAAACGGAGCGCAAAATGAGCAAAAGATCCGGGAAAGGAGATGGCACGAAAGTTGCGCAAGCTCAGTTACGTTCACGGCGCCGGCGACGTACCGCTGCTTGGTGAAACGATTTTTCAAAACCTCAGACGCACTGCCGAAAGGTTCGGCAGCCGCGAGGCGCTCGTGGTCGCGCACCAGGACCATCGCTCCACATATGCCGAGCTTGTCGAACAGTGCGAGCTGGTGGCAAGAGGTCTCATGGCACGTGGAGTCCACCAAGGAGATCGCGTCGGAATCTGGTCGCCGAACCGGTACGAATGGGTAATCGTTCAGTACGCGACCGCCGCCATCGGCGCGATCCTCGTCAACATCAACCCCGCCTACCGAACTTCGGAGCTCGAGTACGCGCTGAATCAGTCGGGTATCAGTCTCCTCATCCTTGCGGCCGGTTTCCGCCAGGCGGATTACGCGGCGATGCTCGCCGAGGTCAAAAGCCGGTGCCCGGAACTGAAAGAGGCCCTGGTGCTCGAGGACGGATGGGATGCGTTGAAGCGCGACGCGACTAAAACGAGCGTCGATGCGTTACGCGAGATCGAGGAGTCACTGCAGTTCGACGACCCAATCAACATCCAGTACACCTCCGGGACTACAGGATTCCCGAAGGGCGCGACGCTGACTCATCACAGCATCCTCAACAACGGCTTTTTCATCGGCGAAACCTTGAAGTACACGGAGAAGGATCGTGTGTGCATCCCGGTGCCGTTCTATCACTGCTTTGGGATGGTGCTCGGCAACCTCGCTTGCACCACCCACGGAGCGACGATGGTCATCCCGGGCGAAGGCTTCGATCCAGTCGCGGTGATGGAGACGGTGCAGAAAGAGCGGTGCACCTCGCTCTACGGAGTGCCGACGATGTTCATCGGCGAGCTCGATCACCCGCGCTTCAAGGAGTTCGACTTCAGCTCGTTGCGGACCGGCATCATGGCCGGCTCACCCTGCCCTGTAGAGGTCATGAAGAAAGTACAGACCGTCATGCACATCCCTGAGATGACTATCGCCTACGGGATGACCGAAACATCGCCGGTCTCCACCCAGTGCGCCACCGACGATCCATTGGATCGGCGAGTTTCGACTGTCGGCAGGGTGCACCCGCACGTGGAGATCAAAGTTGTCGACCCCGCGACCGGCAATGTTGTTCCGCGTGGCGAAACCGGCGAGCTGTGCAGCCGCGGGTACATCGTGATGCGCGGGTACTGGAACAACGACGAGGCGACACGCCTGGCGGTTGACGCTGCCCGCTGGATGCACACAGGCGACCTCGCGACGATGGATGACGAGGGCTACGTCAACATTGTCGGGCGTATCAAAGACATGATCATCCGCGGCGGCGAGAACATATATCCGCGTGAGGTCGAGGAATTCCTCTACAGCCACCCGGAGATCGCCGACGTCCAGGTCATAGGGGTGCCCTCCGAGAAGTACGGCGAAGAGGTGATGGCATGGGTCAAGCTGCGCGAGGGCGCCAACCTCAACGGGGAGGAGCTGGCCGCATGGTGCAAGGGAAAGATCGCCTCCTACAAGATCCCCCGCTTTTGGAAGCTGGTCGACTCGTTTCCGATGACGGTCACCGGGAAGGTCCAGAAGTTCAAGATGCGCGAGGCCGCAGTCGAAGAGCTGGGCCTGGAGAAGGCGGCGGGAATCAGAAGCGCCTAGCTACACAAGGCTTTCGTACGGGAAGGCCGCCGCGAACGGCTCGTAGAGCAGCAGCACCTGCTCGATCGGTATCGCGTCCCGGATGAAGATGCCGCCTGCGGCCACTCCCGCCGAGCCCACGATGCCGGAGCCGTCGTGCGGAGCTTTCTGCTCAGCCCCTTCCTGCGCGGCCCGGAACGCGTTGGTGCGCCCCGTCTGGTTCGCCATCGCAATCGCCGCCTTCCACGCCGCAGCGTAGAGGGCGGCAGCGTCGAGCCCAGCACCGAATACCGGCAGCGCTCCCACCGCGCCCGCGATGTGCGCGGCCTTCGGAGGCTCGCCAAGCACCTTCGCTACAACTGCCACCTCAGCCTCAGCCTCGCCCGAAAGGGAAGGGAGCCGCTGCAGGAACGCAGCGATCTGCCTGTCGACTGGCGGCGGAGGCTGGTATCCAGGACCCGGCAGGACCGTCGCAAAAGGCCTGTAGATGGAATCGAACTGGATCGGATAGAGCTGCTCGCGGACCAGGATCGCCAGGGCGACGACCTGGGCTGACTCGAGGGCCGCTGCTGCTGCCGAGGGCTCCGGCAACACCCTGTTGATCGCCTGGGTGATCTGGGTGACCCTGAAGCCTCCGGTGAACGCATTGACCATCGCCTGGTCCGCGCCGGAGAGCAGCGGGTCCAGCACCTGCTCGACTGACGCTGTGGTTGGACGCTGGCGCGACAGAATTCGCGCGACGGCGAGCCACTGCCACTGCTCCCGGTTGAGCGACTTGCCGGCAGCAGTGAGAAACTGCCCGGCTTCGGTGGCGCTCAGGCGGTACCCGGCCGCGCCACTACCTGCTCGGGCAGCAGCTCCTTGGCGCGCAGCTTGTCGATGGGGTGATACGCGTCGACTATGCGCATCGTGCCGGAAGCGGAGCGGAGCACCATCGACTGGGTGTACGCGTAGACCACCTCGTATCGAACGCCCTTCAAAAGCTCTCCCGAGGTGATCCCGGTGGCGGCGAAAAAGATGTTGTTGCCGGAGCAAAGATCATCGATCGAAAGCACCTTGTCGGGTTGGTGCCCCTCCTTGACCGCCTCTTCGCGCTCCGCGT
Source organism: Candidatus Dormiibacterota bacterium (assembly GCA_036844615.1). Taxonomy (GTDB): domain Bacteria; phylum Chloroflexota; class Dormibacteria; order Dormibacterales; family Dormibacteraceae; genus Palsa-872. Next base: position 17,267 of record DAIUFK010000011.1, read on the forward strand.
CGTCGCGAATCAGCAGCTTCGCCTGCATGTCCCCGCCGATTGCCTTGATGGCGCACGCGGCAAGCACACCCTCGGTGGCGCCACCCGACCCCATCATGCAATGGATCCCGTACCTCATCTCGAGTGCCGCCTCGAGCGCTCCGCCGACGTCCCCGGCGGGGATCAGCTTGATGCGGGCGCCAACGTCGCGGATCTCGGCGACTATACCTTCGTTCCTCGGCCGCTCGAGCACCACCACCGTCAGCTCCTGCGGGGGCAGGCCCTCGGCCTTGGCAATGCGTAACAGGTTCCATTCCACCGGCATGTTCAGGTCGATGACGCCCTTTGCGCGACGGCCGACCACCAGCTTCTGCATGTAGTGAAGGTGAGTCGTGAACATGGTTCCACGCTCGGCGAGGGCGATAACCGAGATCGCGCCCGGAAGACCTGCCGCGGTCAGAGTCGTACCCTCGATCGGATCGACTGCCACGTCCAGCTCTGGTTCGAGCCCGTTGCCGATCTGCTCCCCGAAGTAGAGCATCGGCGCTTCGTCCTTCTCGCCTTCCCCGATGACGACAACGCCCTTCATGTCGACGGACGCAAGCGCGTTTCGGATGGCTTCCACCGCCCGCCCGTCGGCGCCCATCTTGTCGCCTCGGCCCTGGAGCGGCGCGGCAGCGAGGGCCCCGGCCTCCGTCACCCTCAGCAGCTCCAGGGCCAGGTTTCGGTCCATCTCCTGGTCCATCAGTTAGCCCACCCTCGACGGTTAGCGTATCGAATCGTTACCCGATTCCGCGCCGCCGGATCGGGACCTGATGCCCGCTTAGAAGAACTCACCCCACAACTTCCGCACCCTGCCGACTGGGTTGGGAAGGCTCTTCATCGGCGCCGCTGCAGGGCGAGGTGTCGAGTCGATGATGATCTGGTCCTCGTGGTCGGGAACCCCCTCGGGGTGAACCCTGATCACGCCGTGGTGCACGCCGCCCTCCTGGACGACAAGGGCCCCGACTTTGGCGTCGCCCTCAAGGCGACCGGTGTTCGTGATCTTAAGACGGCTCTCGGCGATGATATTGCCGCGCACGAAACCGGCGATCGTCACCTTGTCCGTGCGGATGTCAGCTTCCACGTGGGCTTCCGGGCCGATGAACAAATCGCCGTCGCACTCGATGTGGCCAGTGAAGTTGCCGAGCACGTGGCCGCCGCCTTTCAGCTGCAGGCGTCCTGACAGGACGTCATCGCGGCCGAGCACAGTCGTTTTTGGCTCGACCAAATAGGGGTCAGGTCCCCCATTGCTACCTGAAACCCCAACCTTCTCCAACCCGATGTCCGTCATCTGGACCTCCCTTACCCAGCCCCCCAGCTGGCCACCGTTGCGCAGCATAGCGGCTGCGGGCATGTACCGAATCGTTCAACTTCAGAGCTCGGGGTGTGATTCGAGGTAGGCGAGGACTGCCTCGCGCGAGGGCTCTATCTCACCGTCCATGATCAGTTCGCCCAGCCGCTGCTTGATCTGACCGACCGCCGGGCCAGGCGGGATTCCGCGCGCCCGCATGATGTCCTCCCCGTCGATTGGAGGCGCCAACCGGGTGGGACGCTCGGTGAGGACGGCTGCAAGGCGGGCCGCCAGCTCATCAAGCTTTTCCGGCTCGGGGTAGGCAGACGCCCCCACGTCCGCTCGGGCGAGCGCCATCAGGCTTTCGATCTGGGCCCCGGCATCCCGCGCCAAGCGGCGCACGGCGCCGTCGGACCACTCCGACCTGTAGTACACCGGCCGCAGGTGAAGACGGACGAGCGTGACGACCGCCTCGATCTCCCTCTGTGGGAAACGGAGCCGCTCCAGGGCAGCCCTCGCCATGTGGGCGCCGACCTCCTCGTGCCCCGTGAACGCGCCCTCTGGAGTCGCCGTCGACGGCTTGCCCACGTCATGGAAGACCGCCGCCAACCTGAGGACGAGGTCGGGTGGCGTCAGACCCACGGCCAGCAGCGTGTGGCCGTAGACGTCGTGGGTGTGATAGCCGCTCTGCTCGACGCCCTTGCAGGCTGCGAGCTCCGGCAGCACGACCTCGAGAAGGCCCGCCGAATCAAGCAGCTCGAGGGCCAGGCGCGGCCTCTCGGACACGAGCATCTTGCGAAGCTCCTCGGCGATCCGCTCGGCCGAGATCACAGGTGACACGAGCCTGCCGCTCAGCCGGCGCATGGCGGGTATGAGGTCGGGTGCAAGCTCAAACCCGAGCTGGGCAGCGAATCGCACCGCCCGGAGCATCCTCAGCGGATCGTCGTTGAATGTCTGGAGCGGGTCGGCCGGTGTGCGGAGGATGCGAGCCTCGAGATCGGCCCTAGCGCCTCCGAGCCTGTCGTGGATGTTGCCGTCGAAGTCCATGAGGAGCGTGTTGACGGTGAAATCGCGCCGGCGCAGGTCCTCCTCAAGGCTCGCAGGCTGCACGTATGGCTTTCGTGAATCGGGCGGGTATGACTCGGAACGCGCCGACACAAACTCGACCAGATGCCCGGGCAGCGTGACCTGGGCAGTGCCGTATCGCTCGAATGTGACAGGTGGTCCCGCCCCGGCCAGCTCTGCGAATCTCGCCGCTAGCTCCGGCGCTCGGCCTTCTTCGACCACGACGTCGATCTCGGCGCGTTCGCGCCCCAGCAGGTGGTCGCGGACGTAGCCACCGACGACCCATGCCCGGGCTCTCAGTTCGCCGGTGGCTCTCTTCAGGAGAGCCAGCAGCTGCCTGTCGTCTACTGGTTGATCCGAGCCCACTCGACAGCTCCTACCTGACCAGCGCGGTCGCCAAGGCGGGCTCGGCGCAGGAGGGGCCGGCGGTTCGGCCTGATGAATGGCGAGGAGCGCAGAGTCTCAAGCATCGTCGGCTGCACCAGCGCCCACGACCGCGTGACGCCGCCGCCCATCACGAACATCTCAGGGTCGACGACGTTGGTGAGGCTGATCAGCGCCATCCCCATGTAGCGCGCGGCCCGCTCGACCACCAGCCCGGCGTGCTTGTCACCGCGCATCGCCGCCGCGAACAGCTCGGCGGCAGGATGGCCTGTCTCCCGAGCCAGGTTGGCGCCGCCACAGAACACCTCGAGGCAGCCGTGCTGCCCGCATAGGTCGAGAGGGCCGTTGGGGTCGATGATCATGTGCCCGACCTCGCCCGCCGTCCCGTGGCCGCCGCGGTGCAGCTTCCCGTCGACGATCAGCCCCCCACCCACGCCGGTAGACCAGGTGATGTAGACCATGTTGCGAGTCCCTCGACCGGCTCCGCGGGTGAACTCGCCAAGGCCCGCCATGTCCGCGTCGTTCGCGACGTGCGCGGGCGCGCCTGTCGCGCTCCTCAACATCGCGGCGAGCGGCACGTTGCGCCAGCCCGGGAGGTTTGGCGGGTTGACCAGCACGCCACGCTTGACATCGATAGGGCCCGGGGCGCCGATGGCGATGCTGCGCACCTTCTCGCGGCCCCGATGGCGTTCGATCTCCGCGGCCGCCCACTCGACCACGCGCTGAGGGCTGCCGAGCAGCGGGGTGCTGGTCTTGAAGCTCGCGAACAGCTGGCCGTCCGAGCGCGCCAGCGCAACCCTTACCTGCGTTCCGCCAAGGTCAATACCTGCAAGCATCAGTGGACTTTAGCGCGCGCGCTTCGGATCAGGATGCGATCAGCTGCTGGCCACGAAGGGCGGCGAGGATCTCGATCGGCGCCCGGGCGCGGTTGAAGGTGTAGAAGTGCAGGCCCGGAACGCCTGCCTCGAGCAGCTCCGCGCACTGCGCTATGCAGTGCTGTACGCCGAGCCTGCGGACCGCCTCGTCATCCGGCTGCTCGTCGATGGCAACCTGAAGCGCTGCGGGAACCGTGGCCCCCGACATCGTGGTCATGTGGGCGAGCGAACGGCGGCTCGGCACCGGCATGAGTCCCGGCACGATCGGCACGTCGATGCCGGCGGCGCGAGCTCGCGCCACCAGGTCGAAATAAAAGCGGTTGTCGAAGAAGAGCTGCGTGACCAGGAAGTCAGCCCCCGAGTCGACCTTCAGCTTCAGGTAGCGGAACTCGGATTCCAGGTCAGGGCTTTCAGGGTGCTTCTCGGTGCTGCACGCGGCTCCGATGCCGAAGCCGTAGCCGTTGCGTTTCACAAATGCGACAAGGTCGCTGCCGTGAGCGAGCTCGGGGCCCGCAGGCACAAAGCGCTCGTCGGAATCCTGCGGGTCTCCGCGCAGCGCGAGCACATTGGCGACGCCCTCCCTCTCCATCCAGTTGAGGATCTGGCGCGTCTTGTCGGCCGAGTTCGCGCATGTGAGGTGAGCCATCGCTTCGATGTGGTACTGCCGCTTGATCCTGGTCACCAGGTCCAGCGTCTTGTCACCCGTCCGCAGCCGGTAGGTGACCGACACCCAATCGGGCGCGTGGCCGGCCAGCGCTGCAACGGTCCGCTCGAGAGCGTCGACCTCGCTTTCGTCGCGAGGAGCCATGAACTCGAATGAGATGGTCGGCCGGCTGCGACCAAGCAGCTCGGCTATTCGCATGGCCGAAGGTTAACGAAAAAGCACCCGCTGGTCGCCGATGCGGCGGGTCACCTTCTGCGAGTCGAGGTGCTCGAGCAGGGCCAGCACAGGACGGCGGCTGGCGCCCATTCGGTCACGCACCCGGGCGACCGTCACCGAGCCGGCGGTCGCGATCTCTTCGGTGACTAGAGCCACCGCCTGCGAATACGCCTCACGGGTGAATGCGATGTCGTCGCTCAAGCGGACCAGCTCGCCACGCTGGGCGAGCGCGCGTACAACCTCCGGCCCGGCTGCGCTCTGCTCCATCGCCTCTCGGAGCGAGGGTGGCGCAAAAGGGTGCGTTCCAAGCAACGCAAGCAGACGCGCCTCCGGGCCTTCTGGCGATGCACTCGCGACTCGGTGTGCGGGCGCGGCGATCGCACCATCGACCTCCTTGAGGTGGCCCGCTTCGACGAGGCTCGCGAGAACCAGGGGAAAAGAGCTTGCCTGGAGTCGCAGCCGGCTCCGCAGCTCTTCGCGCGCCATCCCCTGGCGCAAGGGATGCGCAACGTGGTAAGCCTCCACCTCCGCCGCGGCGTGTTTGGCGATCGCGTTCCACGCATCGTCTGCGTACAGCCACTCACCGATCCGGCGCGCGCGGAGCTCGTCGAGGTCGGACGGCTGCGCCATGGTCGCTTTCAGAAGAGCTGCGACAGTGACTCCTCGAGGGTACTTGCGCAACTCCTCCTGCATGACATCGCCCGCGGCGCGCCGGTCGAGCGATTCCCCAACTGTGATGTCGTGGCGCGAATGCCTGCGGGGCGCGACATCGATGAAACGACCTCCCGCCAGGGTCAGCGGAGGGCTTGGCACGCGCAGAATGAAGCGATCCTGGCTTGCCGCTGCGATGGCACGCTCGAGGTAAAGCTGCACCCAACCTTCTCTGCCCGGCTCGATCGCATCGCCGGCCAGCACTATGACGCGGCACCCGACCTCCGAGGTGCCCGTATGCAGAAGCATCTCGGCTCCGTGTCGCAGCGCTCGAGGTGCGGAAGGAAGCACTCGAATGTTCGCGTCGATCCGACGCGTCGACGCCAGCGTGTGCGGCAGCGCCAGCACGTCGCCTCGCGCAAGCTCGCTCTTCTCAACGCCGATGACGTTCGCCGCGACCCGGCTGCCAGGTGACGCAGTCTCCACAGTCGCGTTGTGCCGCTGCAGCCCTCGGATGCGCACCATGCGATCCCGCGGCACTACCTCGAGCTCGTCTCCGACGCTCAACGTTCCGTCGACGAGGGTGCCCGTCACGACGGTGCCAAACCCGCTCATGGTGAAAACCCTGTCGATCGGAAGGCGCGGCCTGCCCTTGTCGGCTCGAGCCTGCGCTCCATCAAGCAGTCCGTCGAGCGCAGCCCGCAGCTCGTCGAGGCCCTGCCCGCCGGCGGCCGACACCGGGAGCACCTTGGCTCCCGCCAGCGACGTCCCCTCAAGGGTCTCGCGAACCTCCGCCGCGACGAGCTCCAGCCACGGCTCGTCGACGAGGTCGGCTTTCGACAGCACGACGATGCCGCTATGCAGATCCAGGAGGTCCACGATCTCGAGGTGCTCCCGGGTCTGGGGCATCACGCCCTCATCCGCCGCAATCACGAGAAGGACTGCATCGACTCCGTGCGTCCCAGCGAGCATGTTGCGGATGAAGCGGGCGTGGCCTGGAACATCGACGATGCCGATCTCGCGCCCGCTCGGAAGCCGCAGGTGAGCGAAGCCAAGGTCGATGGTCATCCCGCGCCTTTTCTCCTCAGCAAGGCGGTCAGGGTCGATGCCCGTCAATGCGGTGATGAGCGTCGACTTGCCGTGGTCAATATGCCCCGCCGTGCCGACGACGAATGCAGAGTCCGTCATCGCCGGACGCTCCGCGCAGCCACCTCCACCGCGTCGATGAGGGT
>DAIUFK010000011.1:23765-42611 GCA_036844615.1 Candidatus Dormiibacterota bacterium
GAGTCCGTCATCGCCGGACGCTCCGCGCAGCCACCTCCACCGCGTCGATGAGGGTCTCGTCTTCGCCTCGCAGCACAGTACGTGGGTCGAGGCAGCACGCATCCTTCTCGATGCGCGTGATCACCGGTGGGTCTCCGCGACGCAGGGCGACGGACAGCCGAGAGGCCGGCCCGCTGAGCGCGACGAGCACGGTGGGCAGGCCCTGGCCGGGGACCGAGCCCCCACCCACCGCCGACTCACCTTCGACCAGCCGGCTCGGCACGCCTCTCTCCTCGAGCTTCACCGACCAAAAGGCAGCTCGCCGGCGAACCTCTTCGGCCGGCACGCGCAGCATCCTCTCGACCGGTATCTCGTCGAGGTGACCTGTCAGTCGCTGCCTGAGGGTCGCCTCAAGGGCAGCGAGCGTGAGCTTGTCGATGCGCACGGCTCGAGCCAGTGGATGCTTTGACATCTTGCGAACCGCTGCCGCGCCTGCCTCGGTCGCCGCGAGGACGATCCCTGATTGCGGTCCGCCGATGAGCTTGTCCCCGGAGAAGGTGACAACGTCGCAATGCTGGAGCGATTCCGAGATCGTCGGCTCGTCCGCGATGGCGTCGGTGGCGCCGCTGCCAAGGTCGTCGAGGAGCAGCACCCCATGCTCGCGCGCGACAGCCGCCATGTCGGCAAGCGGCGTCGACTCGGTGAAACCTTCGACCCTGAAGTTGGACGTGTGGACACGCAGCAGGGCTGCTGTCCGCGCCGACACCGCGTCCTGGTAGTCGGCCTTGCGCGTGCGGTTCGTCGTGCCCACCTCGATCATTCGCGCGCCTGAGGTGCGCATCACGTCAGGCATGCGAAAAGATCCGCCGATCTCCACCAGCTGGCCGCGCGACACAATCACCTCGCGCCCTTTGCAGAGGGCAGTCAGCGCAAGGAGGACTGCCGCCGCGTTGTTGTTCACCACAAGGGCTGCTTCACATGAGAACAGCGTTGTGAGGAGGCCCGACACGAGCGCCGACCTCTCACCGCGACGACCAGTGTCAATGTCCAGCTCGAGGTTGCTGTAGGACCCTGCCGCGGCGGTCACCGCCTCGACCGCCGCACGCGAAAGCGGGGCGCGGCCGAGGTTCGTATGCAGGATCACGCCGCTTGCATTGATGACCCTCCGCAGCCTCGGTGCGACCGTCGCACGAAGGCGAGCCGCCACCTGGCCCAGACGCTCGGAGTCCGAAACCACCTTCGCGCTCCGTTCCACAGCCACCTGGTCTCGCAGCGCATCGACCACTCGCGCGTGCCCAAAATCGGCCACGAGGACCGCGTAACCGGGTTCGTTGATCAGTGCCCCGATACCAGGCAGGGATGAAGGCCCGCCAGGCCGGGGATTGCGTACCCCTCGCATAGACCCAATGAGATTAGGCTCGCGGGGGTGTAGAACGGCGACATAACGAGTGCGAGCAAGTTCGCGCCCTGGAAGATCTGGAAGAGAAACACGATGACGATCGCCCCCACCCAGATCTCACGCCGGCGCGTGGAGACGTTGAAGAAGAACCGCGGATTGCGGCTTCGGAACAGCGTCTCGACAACATCCCAGCCGTCGAGGCCCGGAATCGGCAGCAGCTGGAACGCAAAGATCGAAAGGTTGAGGAAGACGATCGCGTAGAGCAAGGCTCCGATCAGGTCCATTGACAGGGTGAGGGTGGAACCGATCCCAAACGCGGTGAGCGCCCGCCACAGGGCGCCGAGCGCTATCGCCGCGAGGAGATTCGCGACAGGTCCCCCCAGCTGATGAACCAGCCGCTGGCGCATCGTGCTGATCCGGTTTGGCTGGACCGGCACCCGCCTGCCCCAGCCGACGAGCGCTATGAAGACGGCGATGACCCCGAGGGGATCAAGGAACCGGCGCGGGTCGAGCGTGAAGTAGCCGAAGTAGCGCACTGAGCGGTCGCCCTGGAGATATGCGGCTGCCGCGTGCCCCATCTCATGGACGGGAATCGCCACCAACAGGGCGGGAACGAGCAGCAGCGCCGCCAGCACGAAGGCGACGAAACCGTTCACTCGATGGGGATCTTGCCCACGCGTCTCGGAGTGCGGCGCCGTGACGTCCCCTGCGATGAGGCAGTCCCTCGTCGCACGCGTGCCGGCGGTGTCCCTGTGACCCGGTTCTCGTAAATGAGCATCAGCGCGGTGATCAGCTCACGCTGAGCGTTGAGCAGGTGGACCTGGGCGGCAGGGGGAACCATGTCTGACATCACATGCGTCACCCGCGCGGCAAGCTCGTTCATGAGCTCGATCAGGCGCTCTCCATCACGAGTCATCGGCGCGCCTTTGTGTGGGCGTCGGTATCAGGCTCGGTAGCCGCCGCCTCCGGACGGAGCGAGAAGCGCACGCGAAGCTCGCCGTCCTGGATGGTCGCGCCAGCGGTGTCGCGCTTGGCGAGCACGCGCGGGAGCGAGATCTCGCGCCTGTAGTTGCCGACCGTCACGTAGAGCTCGCCGTTGTGGCGGCTCAGGTCGACAGCGGAGCGGTCGACGAACGGCACCTTCAGAGCGAGGACGTAGTCCTTCCCGTCCTTGTCGATGCGCTGAGGGTTCGTGTGGGCGAAGTGCTCGGCCGGGTCGCGGTCGCCATAGGTCTCTTTGGCCATGCGGAGCAGCATCTTCTCGCCGACGACCTCCTGGTCGAACAGCGGGACGTTCAAGATCGGGATGCCGGCGAAGGATTCCTGGACCTCCACCTCGTAGCGCTTGTGAATGGCCTGCCATTTCTTGAACAGCTCGTCGTGCACCTCGCTCGGAAGCAGGCGGTTCACGATCACCGCATCGGTCACGTATCCGAACAGGCTGAGATAGCTGAAGGCGCGCTTTGCCTCCTTGACCACCATCTTCTCCAGGTTGAGGACGATGCGGACGCTCGTGACGGCCGGGTCCGTGAGGAGCTTGCGCATGCCACCGAGGTCGAGGAGAAGGTCCTTTAGCGACGCAAATACCTCGTCCGACGGGAGCGGGATTCCCATCATCGGCTGGAGGACGGGGCGGGCCACCCGCATCGCTCGCCGCTCCCACGGGTAGATCTTGTCGAGCCACCACTTGGCGGCGTCAGGAAAAGTGAGGAGCTGGAGCGTCTCGCCGGTCGGCGCGCAATCGACGATAAGGACGTCGTGCTCATTCCGCTGGGCGTAGTGCTTGATCCACATCAGGGATGCGATCTCGTCCATACCCGGAGGATTGGCCACCTCTTCGGCGACCACCTCATCGAGCCCCTGTGTCGAGAAGACCTCGACCGCATATTCGTGGAGCTTTGCCCAGTGGCGCTGCATCTCGTGCAGCGAGGACACCTCGTGCGCCCAGAGGTTGTCGGAGATGGGCGTCAGGTCGGCACCAAGCTCGACGTCGAATGAATCGCCAAGCGAGTGAGCAGGGTCTGTGCTCATCACCACGGTTCGATAACCGGCCTTGGCGCACTGCACAGCAGTGGCCGCGGCGACGGAGGTCTTGCCCACTCCGCCTTTGCCGGTGAACAGGATCACTCGCACAAACTGAGTGTATCCGCGTGCTGTCAAGGGAGCCGCGGGGCACGGCCAGGTGGCCGGTCTACTTGACGATCAGCGGGACCGCGAAAGAGCCGGCTCCGAGGAGGACGACCATGGCGAAGCCCACCACCGCCAGGCGCACGAGGTCCTTGGTGAAGTAAGGGACGCGATCGAGCGGTATGGCCGGGTCCGCGGACTCGATCACGCGCTGGCCGCCTCTGCTCTTGACCACCTGGTTGCGCGCCCCCAACGACATCTCGACGGCGCGCACCAGGGCTTGGTCCCCGCCTACACGCGCCTGCGGCACGCTGCGCTGCGGAAGGGGAACGCCTGGAGCGCCAGGGGTGCCGGCGGCGCGAACGGGGGGCCGGAACTTGGCGCCGCGGCTCTTCTTTTTACCCTTGCGACTCATGGATGCGAGTCTAATGAGTTCAGGCTCGTCGATGCCCACCCCATAGAACAGGCAGGCGGTGGGGGAGCCTGTTCTGGAGCGTGGGGTGCGACGTATTCGGGTGATCCGCCTGCCTGTCGTTGGGCCGTGGGACTCAACTGGGTGAGACGTTGACTACGATATGTTGTGTCCCGGGCGCAGTTATACCGCTGAATGTAGTGACTGTCAAGCCTTAATACCTCTTTTCACATCGCGAGGGACGATATATCCATGAGCGGCCCATCGACCAGGCCCCCGCCCGGCGCTGGAAGCCAGTCTTTCGAGCCGGCGCCGCCGAAGCCTGTCATCCCATCCGGGCTGCGATGGCTGCCGTTCCTGTTCGGCGCCGGGGCTGTCTTCTGGCTCGTCCAGCTCGTCCAGTTCGCCGCCGTCGTAGCGGCGCCCAACGGCCGCGACCAGCTTCAGCAGGCGGTGATCCAGGCGGGCGCGAAAGGCGACGTGTCCACGATGCTCGCGGTTGAGGTCGGGCTTCTCTTCTTCTTCGTCGCCGCAGCCGCATGCCTGCATGCGACTGCTTACTTCGGCTTGAGGAAGCACAGGCCGTGGGGCTGGGTCGCCGCCCTGATCGTGGCGGCCGCATGGTCGCTGATCCTGGTCGGAATCCCTGTGCTTTACCTGCTGCTCAAATCCAGCACCCGACGCGCCTACGGGCTTCGATAGAGTCCGGCCATATTCAAATGATGGAAGCAGGAGGCAGGAAGGCCAATTTCGCAAGTCGGCGGCACCCGGAAGCGTTAGGTACGGCATGCGATATGTGCTCCTGATCGTGCTGATCGGCCTGCTCGTATTCCTGTCGAACCAGCTTTGGCTGTTGTTTGTGGGTCAGCCCCTCTTCTAAGTCACTCTCGCGCGTTCAGCGGCCGACGCGGAAGAAGACGACGTCGCCGTCTTTCACGCGGTATTCGCGACCTTCGATTCGCAGCTTTCCGGCCGCCCGAAGCGCGTCCATCGATCCGGCAGCAACCAGCTCATCGACTGAAGTCACCTCCGCGCGGATGAAGTGCTTCTCGAAGTCGGTGTGGATCTTGCTTGCCGCGATGGGTGCAGGCGCGTCGCGCTCGCACGGCCACGCTCGCACCTCCGGCTCGCCCGCCGTGAAATAGGTGATGAGGCCGCCGGCCTCCCAGACCGCTCGTGCTATTCGCCCGAGACCCGACTCGTCGATGCCATAGCCCGCCCGCATCTCGGCCTGTTCAGCCGGATCGAGCTCCCCCAGCTCGGATTCAAGGCGAGCTGACAGGACGATCGCCGGCGCCCCTTCCCCCTTTGCGAGCTTGACCACCTTGGCGGCCGGCTCACCGCCTCCGGGGAGCAGCTCCTCCGCCGCGTTGGCGACGAACACAGCAGGCTTCATAGTGACCGGGAACACGCCCATCAAAAGCGCTCTCTGGTCAGGCTCGAGGGCAAGCGTTCGCAGCTCCTTGCCGCCGTCGAGATGCTCCTTGGCGATCGTCAAGACGTCGTGCTCGCTCTGCGCGTCCTTCTTGCCGGCACGCGCTTCCTTGGCCACTATCTCGAGCCTCCGTTCGACCGATGCGAGGTCGGCAAGCACGAGGTCGAGAGCGAACTCCTCGAGCTCGGCAGAGGGATCGGGCTCGGCGCCAAAGCACCTCGCGACCTTGACCAGCACGTCTGCCTGGCGAGCAAACGCGACGCGTTGAGCCCGGCTGCCGGGGGGTGTGTCCTCGACGCGCACCTGCGCGGCGGTGGTCTTCAGCGGCTTGACCGCGGCCGCAAGGCGGTCAAGTCGTTCATCAGGAACGTCGACCATGCCGACTCCGTCGGCGCCCCGTCCCGAGGTAAGGGCGTTGAAAAGCGTGGTCTTGCCCGACCCTGCAGGGCCGACGATCGCAACGTTGACCGGCAACTAGTCCCGATCCAATTCGAACGTTTTGTGGAGGACGCGGACGCCCTTCTCCACCTGGTCTCGCGCCACAAGGCACGTGATGCGGATCTCCGACGTGCTGATCATCTCGATGTTGATGCCGGCGTCTGCCAGCGCGCGGAACATGCGGCCCGCGATGCCCGGCGTGCCGAGCATGCCGGTGCCGACGATGGAGAGTTTCGCGATGCCGGACGCGGAGGAGACTTTGGTGGCTCCGACCGTCCTGACCGCCGCCTTGACAAGCTTCTCAGCCGCCTTCAGGTCCGACTCCGCGACCGAGAAGGTGAGGTCGGTACGGCCGGAACGGCCGATGTTCTGAACGATGACGTCCACCGAGATTCCTGCGGCGCCAAGTGGCTCGAAGATTGCCGCCGCGACCCCGGGCCGGTCCCGAACGCCGATGACGGTGATCTTCGCTACGTTCTTTTCCTGCGCAATGCCGCGCACACGTTGTCTGTCTTCCATCGGAACCTTGGCGACGATCATCGTACCGACGCCGTCATGGAAGCTCGATCGAACGTGGATTGGCACTCGATAGAGCTCGCCAATCTCGACCGCGCGCGGGTGCAGCACCTGCGCCCCACCGGCTGCCAGCTCCAGCATCTCGTCGTACTGGATGTGGGCAAGCTTGCGCGCCTTGGCCACAACCCGCGGGTCAGCCGTGAAGATGCCGTCAACGTCCGTGTAGATCTCGCATAAGTCCGCCTTGAGCGACGCGGCGAGGGCCACCGCGGTGGTGTCAGATCCACCGCGGCCGAGGGTTGTGACCTCGAGTGTCTCGGTTACTCCCTGGAAGCCGGCGACGACTGGCACTTTGCCATCGCGCAGTGCCTCGAGGATGCGGCTCGGATTGATGTCATGGATGCGAGCCTTGGAATGATGTGCACTGGTGCGCACTCCGGCCTGAAGCCCGGACAGCGATACGGCAGGAATGCCCATGCCCTCCAGACACATCGCCACCAGCGGGGCGGTGATCGTCTCGCCGTTGGCGACGAGCATGTCGAGCTCGCGCGCAGAAGGTTCCGGGTTCACGCTCTGCGCCAGCGCGATAAGGCGGTCAGTCGTGTGTCCCATCGCGGACACGACTGCGACCACCTGCTCTCCTTTATTGACTGTGGCGGCGATGCGGCGGCTGACCCTCCGGATGCGCGCGGCGGACCCCACCGAGGTACCGCCGTACTTCTGGACGATCACGGAGTCCGAAACATTCCCTTGTCCGAGACGCGGCTGACCAATCCCCTGCCGTGCTGCGGCGCGGCAGCGGCCATCGCCTTGGCGATTCGTGCAGCGGTGGCAGGCGGGCAGAACGCGAAGACGCTGGGTCCGGCGCCGCAGATGGCCGCACCGTAAGCACCAGCAGTCTCGGCTGCGTACAGCACGTCCTGGGTCCACGGATAAAGGTGCAGGCGATGCGGTTGATGCAGCCTGTCCTTCATCGCGGTGCCCAAAAGGCCAGGACGCTTGGCCATGATCGCCCGGACGAGCAGCGCGGTACGGGCGATGTTGAAGACAGCGGATTCGCGTGACACCTCCTCGGGAAGAACCGCCCGCGCCTTCTCGGTCGGCACCGGGGCATGAGCGATGAAAAGCGCCAGCCCCCAGCCCGGGTTCGGGAGCTTCTCGTCGAACTGGTCCGACACGATGCGGATGCCTCCCGCCGCCGCCGCCGCCACGTTGTCGCGGTGGCCTTCGTCGGCGCCGGCGTCGATCACGTGGCTCTTAACGTCCCACGGGCTCGCAAGCGCCGACGCGGCGAGGCGCGCGGCAGCGCTGCTGCCAAGCCCGACGCCGATCGGGATCTCGCTGCGCACGCGGCCCTTCATGGCGAGATGGGAGAAGGGATTGACGTGCGACATCAAATACTCGGCGCCCTCCCCCTCGTAATCCCACGAAGGCGAATCGGCTGGAACCGCCTCAACCTCGAGCCAGAGATCGATGGCCATCGCCATGCAGTCGAAGCCCGGGCCCATGTTGGCGATTGACCCGGGGGCTCGAACGCGCATCTAGGCCCAGCCCCAATTCATAGCTTCAAGACCTTAGCGAGTGTGCGCGCGTCACCGTCAAGCTCGATCGGCGGCTCGACGTTCTTGAGCGCCGCATCGGGGTCCTTGAGGCCGGATCCTGTGAGCACGACGACGGTGATCGAATCGCTTTCGATCTTGCCTTCGCGCGCGAGCCTGACCAGGAGCGCGAGAGGCGCCGCCGACGCCGGCTCGGCAAACAGTCCTTCGCTGTTCGCGAGCTGGATCTGCGCGGCGAGGATCTCGGTATCGGTGACGGCGGCGATGATGCCGCCCGACTCGTCGCGGGCGCTCGTCGCCCCCTCCCACGATGCAGGGTTGCCGATCCGGATCGCCGATGCGACAGTCTTCGGCTCCGCCACAGGGTGCCCGTTCACGATCGGCGCAGCGCCCTCCGCCTGCGCGCCCACCATCCTGGGGAGTCGCGTCGAGCGGCCGGCGGCGTGATACTCGCGAAATCCCTTCCAGTAGGCGGTGATGTTGCCTGCGTTGCCGACGGGGAGCAGAAGGTAGTCGGGCGCGTCGCCGAGCACGTCGACGATCTCGAAAGCTGCAGTCTTCTGGCCCTCGAGCCGGTTGGGGTTGACCGAGTTCATCAGGGCGACTGGATAGCGGCTCGTCAGGTCGCGCACCGCCTCGAGCGCGGTGTCGAAGGTGCCCTTCAGCGCAACGACCTTGGCTCCGTACATGAGCGCCTGTGACAGCTTGTTGAGGGCGATCTCGCCGGAAGGGACCACCACAATCGCGCGGACACCCGCGCGCGCGGCGTAGGCGGCCATCGACGCTGAGGTGTTGCCGGTGGATGCGCACATCAGCACCCTGCTTCCAGCCTCCAACGCCTTCGCGACCGCGACTACCATGCCGCGATCCTTGAACGATCCAGTGGGGTTCAAGCCTTCGTATTTGAAATAGAGGTGCTTCAAGCCGAGCGCCTTGCCTATGTTCCGGCTCGGCACCAGCGGTGTCGAACCTTCGTGCAGGTCGATCTCCGGTGTCGCCGGGCCGACGGGTAGGTGCTCGCGGTACCGAGCGATGACTCCCACAGAATCAGAAAACTCGCAGGAAGGAGGACACCGCATGCACCGGCTCCAGCTTCGCGATGCCCGCCCGCGCTTTCTGCAGGCTCGCATCGCTCGATGGATGCGTGGTCACCACCAGCTCGGCGGTCCGATCCTGGACCGATGCATCTTTCTGAATGAAGCTCGAGATGCTGACTCCCTCTTCCGCGTACACCTGGCCGATGGCAGCGAGGACGCCCGCGCGATCGTCGACCCGTATCCGGTAGTAGGCACGGGTCATGACCTCGCCCATGGGAATCACAGCGACGCGGTCGTCGAAGCTGAAGGAGGGGCGGCTCTGGACCCCGCGCCGGATGGAGCGCGCGAGGTCGATGAGATCCCCTACCACCGCCGACGCGGTGGGCCTGCCGCCGGCGCCCTGCCCGACGAGCAGCACCTGCCCGACGAGGTCGCCCTCGACGAAAACAGCGTTGGTGGCGCCCTCAACCTGGGCCAACGGATGGTCGAGCGGCACCATCGCCGGATGAACCCGTGCTTCGATGCGGCCGGGATGCCGCTGCGTGTGGGCGATGAGCTTGATCGCGTAGCCCAGCTCCCTCGCGTACTTGAAGTCGACAGGCTCGATGCCCTCGATACCCTCGCGGAAGATGTCGGCAGGACGGACCTTGATCTCGTAAGCGATCGACCCGAGGATCGCCAGCTTGTAAGTCGCGTCGAAACCGCCGACGTCGTCGGTGGGGTCCGCCTCCGCGAACCCTGCAACCTGCGCCTCGCGGACCGCTTCATCCATGGACAGTCCTGTGGCAGCCATCCGGCCGAGCACGTAGTTGGTGGTTCCGTTGATCACGGCGGAGAGGCGCTCGATGCGGTTGGCCTGGAGGTCGGTGCGGAATGTGCTGATCAGCGGTATGCCGCCGCCCACTGCCGCCTCGAAATAGACGTCGACGTTCTTCTCGGCGGCGAGGTCGAGCAACTCAGGACCGTGCTTGGCCATCACCACCTTGTTAGCAGTCACCACATGCTTGCCTGACCGGATGGCCCGTTCGAGGTAGCCGCGCATCGGCTCGTCGCCGCCCGCCACCTCAACCACGACGTGAATGTCAGGGTCGTCGAGCAGCTGGTCCGCGTCTGCCGTCATCAAGCTGGATTCGATCTCAACCGAGCGGCGCTTGGCCACGTCACGGACGAGGACGCGACGCAGGCACAGCTCGACGCCGGCGCGTCGTGCCAGCTGCGATTGCCACGCGAGCATGCGCTCGGCCACCTGCGAGCCGACAGTGCCGAGTCCGATGAGCCCCACGTTGAGAGGGCTTTGGGCCATGGGCGCTATTCTCCCTGCCGTGACCCTGGTGCTGCGCGAAGCGGACGTGGAGCGCGTGATCCAGATGGACGCAGTGATCGCAGCAGTGGAGGCTGCGATGCGCGAGCTTGGTGCGGGAACCGCCCAGAACGAGCCCCGCCGCCGCGCCTTTGCGCCGGGCGGCCTCCTCAACGTGATGTTCGCCTCCTACCCGGGAGGACGCTGCACCGGGCTGAAGGCGTATACGGTCGCCGCCGGTCGCGTGCGATTTCTTGTCGTCATGTTCGCTTTGGATGGTTCGCTGCAGGCGCTGATCGAGGCCGACCACATGGGCGCTTACCGCACCGGCGCCGCCACTGCGGTGGCCGTGCGAGCGCTGAAGCCACGACTGCCGGCCACCGTGGCGTTGATCGGCGCCGGCAGGCAGGCGGCAACGCAGGCGCTGGCGATCTCTCGCGTGCTCGAGATCAAGGAGCTGCGCGCCTTCAGTCGCGACCCGGCCCGCCGCTCGGCATTCGCTGCCGAACAGTCGGCCAAGCTTGGGGTCAGGGTGGTCGCGGCCGGCAGCGCCGAGGCGGCGGTGCGTGGGTCTGACGTGGTGATCACGATGACCACGAGCTCAGTGCCCGTGATCGAGACCGCCTGGGTCGAGGATCACGCGGTCGTGGTCGGCGCCGGCTCGAACTTTCCCAATCGGACTGAGATCCCTGCCGACCTCGTCGCGCGGGCGCGCAGCGTGGTGGTCGATCAGCTTGCCGCCGCACAGCTCGAGAGCGGCGACCTGATCCAGGCTAAAGAGGCGGGGAAATTCGACTGGGACCGCGCGACCGAGCTGGCCTCGGTCCTGAGCGGTACCTGGAAGGCTCCGGACGAGCGGGGCATCAGGCTGTTCGAGTCGCACGGCCTTGCGCTGTGGGATATTGCCGCCGGCTCAACCGTCCTGCCGCTCGCGCGCGAGCAGGGCCTTGGCGAGGAGATCGAGCTCTTTTAGGGCGTTTAGGGTCCCTGGATGTGCTGGTGGATGTTTCCGGGGACCGGTTGCGGGGCCAGCGCACCAAGCTGCAGGGCGGAGCCGATCAGGAAGGCGGTGACGAGAATCACGACGAGGGCCGCGCTGGCCGAGGTGTAGAGGACCCAGGCGGGCGGGCCGGTGCGCGCGATGCGCACCATCAGGTCTGACCACTCGGGGCCCCTGCGGGGCTTCCATGTGTCTACCGTGGCCCGGATCATCCGGCCAAGGTCTGCTTCGGAGGGCACAACGGACCCTCCCTGTGTGGGTCTATCTTCCACGTAGGGCACCTTCACTACTCGAACGCTTCGGTTCCCAGTCTTGGTCGCTCCCAGTCGCTTTTCTCATGATCGCCACCGCCTTGGCGATCCTGGAGGCGACGGTTCCGGCCGGCACGCCAAGTACTGCGGCGATCTCCTCGCGTGTCAGCCCATCGTAGTAGTGGAGGATCACGGCGGCACGCAGCTTCGGGCTGAGGGCGGTCAACGCCTTGGTGACGACATCCCGCGCCTCGGCCCGATCGTAGTCCCGCCGGTCGGGCGCCACGTACAGGCGGGCAGGAAGGTAGCGGGCAAGCTTCTGCCGCCGCAGATAGGAGATCGCAAGGTTGATCCCGATCCTACGCAGCCAAGCCCCCGGAGGAGCCGTCGGCGTGTACCTGTCGCGCGCCCGATATGCCCTGACGAAGGTCTCCTGTGCCAGGTCCTCGGCCGCCGCGGAGTCGAGGACCACCGCGCGGATAGAGCGGTAGACGGGAAGGTACTCCTGGTCGTAGAGCTGCCGGAACTGGGTCGCCGGGTCGAGCTCCTTGCTCTCTGACACACCGTAAGTGTGAAGGCAGGAGTGGCGGCCCGTATCCATCTCGAGTGTGGTGGGCGACCCGGGACTCGAACCCGGATGAGTTGCCTCACACGCCCCTCAAACGTGCGCGTCTACCAGTTCCGCCAGCCGCCCGGCTCGAGCCGGTTGATTCTACCGAAGCTGCATTGCCCTGGTACCCGCGGCAAGACTCGAACTCGCAACCTCCTGATCCGAAGTCAGGCGCTCTATCCATTGAGCTACGCGGGCGCGCGTCCATGGTATGGAACCCGGGCGCGGCGGGTCGGGCTTTCGGGCGCCTAGACGGCCACGACGTATCGCTGGTGGTTCAATCCCCAGGCCGCGTATCGCACCAAACCCACAGCACGGTAGCGACGGCGACCAGCTCGAGTCTCGCCATTTTCGATCGCCCTTCGCAGGTTCTCAGCAGTCGTGCCTGGAAACTCGGTGAAGGCGCGGCCTACCGCATCCACGATGTGCGCATCGGAGGAGCCGAGCTCCGCGGCTCCGAGCCCGATGTTCAAGCGGTGCGCCAGCTGGTTGAACATGAAAAATCCCGGGGTGGCGTTCTCCACCTCGACACCGTCGAAGTCGAGATCGGCTGCGAGCCAGCCGACTCCATGCACCGGTCCGCTCCTCACCTGGCGCGCCGTGCGCCAGAAGGGATGCGCCGCGATGGCAAGGCCGCCCTGGTCGTGTATCGCGTGGACGGTGGCAGCCGCCGACATGCCGGGCTTTACGTGACGCTCTAGAAAGAGTCCGATGATGTGGCCCTCGCGGCTCGATACTTCCTCGCCGACAACCACCTGAAGTCTCCGGCGCTTGGCGGCATGGTCGACGGCCCGCAGCGCTCCTTCGATGGTGTCGTGATCTGTGACCGCGATCACGTTCAAAGCAGCCTTGCGTGCTGCATGCTCCACCAGTTGAGCCGGTGTTGGCCAGCCGTCGCTGGCAGTCGTATGCATGTGGAGATCCGCCCGACCCCAGCCAACCATGGGTGTGCATCCTACCCCCGGCGGGCTTACCATCGACTTTTCCGTTCGTGATCTGGATAACGACCAAACATGGAGGTGCCTGCGGTGGAAGGCTTGATGCAGGACTACGAGCTCTCTCTCCAGCACGTGCTGTGGCGGTTGGAGCATCTGCACCAGAGGAAGGAGATCGTCACCAAGCAGGAGCAGGGAGTCCACCGCACCACCAACGGAGAGATGGTCCCTCGCATCAATCGACTCGCCGGCGCGCTGAAGCGACTCGGAATCAAGCCAGGCGACAGGGTGGCGACACTCGCCTGGAACAACTACAGGCACCTCGAGCTCTATTACGCAGTGCCCTGCATGGGCGCAGTGCTGCACACCCTCAACCTCCGGCTCTTTCCACAGCACCTCGAATTCATCATCAATGACGCGGAAGACAAGGTCCTGTTCGTTGACCAGACCCTTTTGCCGCTCCTCAAGCCGCTGATTGGAAAGATCCCGAGCGTCAAGCAATTCGTGTTGATGGGCAACGGCACTCCCGTGGGAGACCACGGTTTTGGTGAGATGCTCGATTACGAGACTCTCCTGAACGCGGAGAGCGAAGACTATCCATGGCCGAAGCTGTCGGAGCGTATGGCGGCAGCCATGTGCTACACGTCAGGCACCACCGGCAATCCAAAGGGTGTCGTCTACTCGCACCGCTCGCAGTTCATCCACACGATGGCGACGCTGCAGGTCGACAACCTGGGGCTCTCGGAGAAGGATGTAGTCCTCCCCATCGTGCCGATGTTTCACGCCAACAGCTGGGGCCTGCCCTACGCATGCGGGATGGCGGGCTGCAAGGTCATCTTTCCCGACCGCTTCATGGGCGATGCAAAGTCCATCGTGGACCTCGCCGAGCAGGAGGAGGCCACGATCCTCGCAGGCGTCCCGACCATCTGGATCGGCACCGCAGCACTTTTGAAGCAGACAGGCCAGCGCCTGCCCAAGGTACACACGGTGATCTGTGGCGGTTCGGCCATCCCGCGCTCGTTGATGGAATCGATGGACGCGCTGGGCCTCCGAATGCTTCACGCATGGGGCATGACCGAGACATCACCGCTCGGTAGCGTGGCGCGACCGCGCTCGGGCACGAAGCCTGAGGACGAGCTAAGCAAGCGCCTCACGCAGGGCATCGTCGTGCCTGGCGTCGAGATCAGGATCACCGACCCCTCGACAGGTGACGTCCTGCCCTGGGACGGCGTCGCGTTCGGCGAGATCCAGGTGCGCGGCCCTTGGATCGCGCGTGGCTATTACAACGGCTATGACCCCGGCAAGCTGACAGAGGACGGCTGGTTCCGCACGGGCGACGTCGCCAAGATCACGTCCGAGGGATACATACAGATCGTCGACCGCACCAAGGACGTCATCAAGTCCGGCGGCGAGTGGATCTCGTCGGTCGACCTCGAGAACGCGATAATGGCCCACCCCAAGATCCTCGAGGCGGCGGTGATCGGCCTCGCGCACTCCAAGTGGGACGAGCGCCCCGTCGCCTACGCGGTACCCAGGCCCGAGTTCAAGGGCCAGGTCACCCAGCAGGAGGTCCTTGACTTCCTGAAGGACAAGGTCGCCAAGTGGTGGCTGCCTGACGAAGTGCGCTTCATCGACGAGGTGCCGAAGACCTCGGTGGGCAAGTTCGACAAGAAGGTACTCCGGGCCAGCGCAGCTCCAATCCAGGAGAGCGCCGCGCCGGCCGCCCGCAAGTAGACGCGACCCGGAGCGTCTTCAACTAAATACGAGCTTGGTTGTGGGATCAGGTTCTTGGTTTGCGTTTTGGCTCGCCCCGCACCGTGCGGCATACTGACTGCTCACTAGGCCAAGGGTGAGTACCACACAACTCGGCAAGTATCCAATTGAAGCTGAGCTCGGGCGCGGAGCCATGGGCGTGGTTTACCGGTCGACGCACCCGCGCCTTGAGATTCCGGTTGCCATCAAGGTGCTTGCCGAGCAGTACTCCAGCGACGCAAGCTTCCGCCAGCGTTTTCATCGTGAGGCGGCAACGGTGGCGGCCCTCAACCATCCCGGGATCGTCCGCGTCTACGACTTCGATGAGGACGGCCCGGTCCTGTTCATCGTCATGGAGTGGGTCGAGGGCCGCTCGATGCGCTCATGGCTGGATGAGTACGGCCGCTTCAGCGTCGACGTGTCGGTCGACCTCGTGCAGCAGCTGCTGTCCGCGGTCGGCGTCGCGCATGACTACGGGATCGTGCACCGCGACCTGAAGCCCGACAACATCCTCATCTCCAACCGCGGCAAGACCAAGATCCTCGACTTCGGCATCTCCAAGCTGATCGACGACAAGCACAGGCTCACGGCGACAGGCAGCATGGTCGGCACACCTGCCTACATGGCGCCGGAGCAGGTGAAGGGCGAGCAGGTTGACGCGAGCTCGGACATCTACTCGATCGGGATGATCCTTTACGAGCTCCTGCACGGAGAGCCGCCCTTCACCGGGCAGCTGCCCGCGGTGCTGCACTCGCAGGTGTTCGATCGCCCACGCGCGTCGACTGCGATTCCCTCACCGATCATGGAGATCATCTGGAAGGCAACTGCCAAAGATCGCAGCCAGCGCTTCCAGACGTGCGAGGAATTTTCCGGCGCCTTCCACTACATGCCCAAGCCTGCAGCGGCTCAGCCGCCGATGGAGGCAGTGTCCGATCAGGCGCCGATCCTGGTCGAGGTCGATCTTCCGAAATCGCAGATTCCCCTGCGCGCCGACAGCTCCAAGCCGCCTGGAGTCTGTACCTTCAGCGATTGCGGCGAGCGTCGCGGATGGGCATGCGCCTACAAAGACCTCACAGGACGAGAATGCAAGAGCTGGTGGTGCCGCAAGCACATCCAGTTCATCGAGCGCACTCCGTTCTGCCCTCGACACGCCAGCGTGATCCGCGCCCTAGCGCCGACCGCCAACACGATCTTCGAGATCAAGAACCGGCCCGCTGTCGACGACCGCGCGCTTCCCCTCGCGGCGCTCGTCGCGGAGGACGTCGACAAGGACGTCACCGAGCTCGTCCGGCGCCGCTATCAGAACCGCAAGGACGTCACGCTCGCGCGCGACCGGACCGTTCGGCAGACGTGGTCAGGTCGAAACGAGGTTGCGTGGGAACGAAGCTGGTCGGCGCTCAAGAGCCAGGGCTATCTGGTGCGCATCGCAGTGCGCGTAACCACAGCGGAGCCTGACATGGTGCAGCTGCTCATCGGCAACACGGTTGTGTTCAAGGAGCTGCCCGACTGGATCAGCCGGCGGCGCGAGGGCGAGCAGCCCGACCACGCAGACCGCGCTCGTTTCGGCAAGAAGCTTTTCGGGGCCATCCTCGAGCACGTCGATGCGCCTCAGCCTCTGCCCGAGATCGCGATTCCGTCGAACGGCCACGAGATCGAGCCGCCACCCCCACCCGAGATCAATCGCACGCTGATCGAGGGCATGGTGTTGCGCCTGGCCTCCGCTGCTACCCGGCTCACTGGGTTCGAGGTCGCCGAGCAGCTCGCCCTGCCATTCGTTGCGGTGGAGCCCATCCTCAAGGCGCTGACCACGTCGAACATGCTCGACGCGCTTGGTTTGGCGCCCGAGCACGGGCCGTGGTTGGGCCGCCCGCTGCCGGAGCGCATGGCGTACGCATTGACCAAGCAGGGTCGCGTTCGCAGCGATGAGATCGCCAACTCAAGCACCCGTTACGCAGGCCCAGCTCCCGTTTCGATGCATGAATACAAGCTCGTGCTCGCCGAGGCGGCCAAGCCAGGCACTCTGGACCTGACGAAGGTCACGCTTGCCCTACACGGGATCGAGCTTGCGCCGGGTGTCGTCGAGGCGGTGCGCGCTGCTGTCAACTCGCGCTCATCGATCTTCATCTATGGCGCCCCAGGCAACGGGAAGACCACACTCGCGCGGCGCATACCGAGCCTGCTGGGTGGCCCGATAGTGATCCCTGTCGCCCTCGACATCGGTGGCGGCGAGGTGATGACGATCTTCGACGGCTCGGTGCACCGCCTTGAGCAGCACCAGCCTGCGGACCGGCGCTGGCGACGCATCGCGCGACCCCTGATCCAGGTGGGCGGCGAGTTCCAGCTCGACATGTTCGACCCCACATTCGAAGAGGGGAGCCGCACCTACGGCGCGCCCCTCCAGGTCAAGGCCAACGGCGGAGTACTGCTCATCGACGACCTCGGCCGGCAGAGGGTCTCACCTAAGCAGATCCTCGACCGCCTCCTCGTGCCGCTCGAGCAGGAAATCGATTACATGAACCTGTCCGCCACTGGGCGAAAGGTCGAGGTTCCGTTCTGGGCGCAGCTGGCGCTGTCAACGAACCTGAAGCCCACAGAGCTGCTCGACGAGGCTTACATTCGCCGCCTTTCCTACAAGGTGCTGATGCCGGATCCCACGTGGGAGATGTGGTGCAGGATCTTCGAGCGCGAGCGCGACAGGCTCACGATTCCGCCGGATTCAACAGCGCTGGAGCTGATCCGCAGCCTTTACAGCGGCCGCCCGCTGCGAGGCAATCACCCGCGCGACCTGCTCGAGCGCCTGGTTGACGTGTCAGCAGCGCGGGGCGTCCGGCCCCAGCTCACCCTGGAGCTGGTCGAGGCAGCCTGGCACACGCTCTTCATCACTAGCTAGCCGGCACTTTCCCTCGCGCGACGGCGCGCGTCACGTCGGCAGGCGTCAACAGACCCACGAGGCGCCCGCCGTCAAGCACAAGCATGTTGCCGTCGCCCGGAGCAAAACGATTCAGAACAGCAGCGAGCTGCTCCCCCGGCGCGGCGTGTGGAACCGCATCGAGGCCGACTCCGACATCGCGCACCCGTATGGCGCGACGGTTTGCCTCCGGAACCTCGGCCAGCTGGGTGAGGGTCACCAGCCCGTCCGCGGCCCCTTCGAAGGTCTTCAGGGGATATGCCGCAGAACGCTGCACCGGGAGATACGTGCGCATGAACTCGTCAACGGTGATCCAGCCGGGGGCGACAAAAGGGTCGCGCGACATCACATCCGAGACGCGCAGCCCAGCGAGCGCTCCATGCATGAGAACGTGCGCCTCCTCGTTGCGCGCTGCGGACATCAGGAACAGGCCGAGGAAGATCAACCACACGCCCCCGAGGTCGCGCTGCGTGAAGAAAGCGAGCAGCCCGAGACCGATCATCCCGAAGGAGCAGGCTCGACCCAGCAGGGCGGCTGTGGCAGTCGCGCTGTAACGATCACCGCGGCGGCGCCACAACCACGCGCGGAAGATGCGACCGCCGTCCAGGGGAAAGGCCGGCACAAGGTTGAACAGCAGCAACATCGTGTTCGACAGGGCTAGCCAGAAGGAGCCGGCCTCGACCAGCGCCGGACCTCCTGCCGCGTCGAGCCCGAGGGTCGCCAGCGCGAAGGCAACGGCCAGGACAAGGCTGACGATCGGGCCCGCGATCGCGATTCTCGCTTCGGCGCCCGCTGTCGCTGCGTCTCCACCCAGGCGAGCGACCCCGCCGAAGATCCACAGCGTGATGCCCTCGACCTTCACGCCCAGGCGGCGCGCGACGAGGGCGTGGCCCATCTCGTGCGCGAGAAGGGAGAAGTAGAAAAGGAGGGCGGCGAAAAGGGCCACCAGCCAGTAGGCGGTGAGCGTCTCGCCAGGGATCATGGCCGGAAGGATCTGGTCCGCCAGGGTCCATGAGATGAGGACGAACACGATGGCGAGGCTCCAGTGCGCCCCGATCTCGATGCCCGCAACCCGTCCGAGCCGGACGCTGGGGTCCATGCGGGCCATGGTAGTGACCCCGGAGGGCGGGGGAACGGGCCCTCGGTATACTTTGGCGTCGCCCCGAAAGCGGCGGTGGCGGAATGGCA
>DAIUFK010000012.1:0-22278 GCA_036844615.1 Candidatus Dormiibacterota bacterium
TGAGCTGACCGGTACTAATAGCCCGAGGGCTTGTTCACCTATAACTCACTCTTCATTTTCTGAAGGTGGTTCATCACGTCATTACGGATCCAGAGCTTGAAAGCGACTGGAGATTCTCATAGACCATTCGGTTGTCGACCAGTTCCGCGCGCGCCCGCGCCGGGCGGCCCGATATATTGCCAGGACTGCCACCACCAGATCCCGACGCGAGCCTTGACCGCCATTGGTCGGCGCGCGCCCTCGAGCTGGCATTGCAGGCCGATTACAGGACCAGCCCCAACCCGATGGTAGGCGCCGTCGTCCTCGACAGCGATGGCAACGTGGCCGGCGAGGGCTACCACCACCGGGCGGGCGAGCCGCACGCCGAGCAGGAAGCGCTCGATGCGGCAGGCGACCAGGCCCAAGGCGGCACCCTCTACGTCAACCTCGAGCCCTGCGCCCACCTTCACCGCACGCCGCCATGCGCCGACGCGATCATCCTTGCGGGCCTCAAACGCGTCGTGATCTCGATGTCCGATCCCGACGAACGTGTGCGCGGCGCGGGCATCGCCAAGCTCCAGGCCGCGGGCATCGAGACCGTCGTCGGCGTACACGAAGAGCGCGCCCTTCTGCTGAACGAGTTCTACGTCAAGCACAGGTTGACCGGCCGCCCCTTCGTGAGCGCCAAGTTCGCGATGAGCCTCGACGGCAAGATCGCCACTCGCAGTGGCGAGTCGCGCTGGATCACAGGCGAGGAGGCTCGCCTCCACGGCCACCGGCTCCGCCACATCCACGATGCGATCCTGGTGGGGGTGAACACCGTCATCTCGGACGACCCGGAGCTCACGACTCGGCTTGATGGAGAAGAGGTGCGCCAGCCCTTGCGGGTGGTCCTCGACTCGCAGCTGCGCATTCGCATGTCCGCGAAGGTAGTCGGCCCCAACACCCTCATCGCCACCACTCGTGCTGGCCGGATGGGCGCGGCCGAGGTCTTGAAGCTCCCTGCCGCGCCGGACGGACGCGTGGCCCTCGAGCCCCTGCTCGACGAGCTCGGCAAAAGGGGCGTCCTCAGCCTTTTGGTTGAGGGCGGCAGCGAGGTGCACGCTTCGTTCTTTGCCAATGGCCTGGTGGACAAGGTCCACGCTTACATTGCCCCGCGGCTCATCGGCGGGCGCGACGCACCGGGCCCCCTCGGCGGGGCCGGGGTGGAGCGCCTGGCCGAGGCAATCCCCCTTCGCGACATGGATTCAACCCGGCTCGGAGCCGACCTTCTGATCACGGGATATGTGGATGTTCACAGGGATAGTTAGCGCAGTCGCGAAGGTGGTCGAGGCGGAAGGCAACCGCCTCGCCATCGACCACGCCTCGGTCGCCCGCCGCTTGAAGATCGGAAGCAGCGTCGCAGTCAACGGGTGCTGCCTGACGGTGGTCAAGAAAAGGGGGCCGGTCTTCTTCGCGGACGTCGTCCCAGAGACCCTGCGTCGCACCAACTTGGGTGCCCTCAATCCGGGGATGGAGGTAAACCTTGAGCTCCCCCTCGGCGCGAGCTCGGCGCTTGATGGTCATCTGGTTCAGGGTCACATTGACGCCACGGCGACCGTCAAGTCTGTAAAGCGCGCCGCCTCAGGAAGCGAGGTCGTCATCGAGCTGCCTGCAGCGCTTTCAAAGTTTGTCGCCGTCAAGGGATCCATTGCGGTCGATGGCGTGAGCCTGACTGTCGCCGCAGTGGACAAACCACCCGGCACCTTCAGTGTGGCCCTGATTCCGCACACGCTCGCAGTGACGATCGCCGGCGCTTACAAGAAGGGCTCAGTGGTCAACCTCGAGGCGGACGTCGTCGCGCGCTACGTGGCCCGAAACCTCCGCGGGTAATATCTACCAGCCATGAGCCTGGCCACCGTACCCGAGGCGATCGCCGACATCAAAGCCGGCAAATTCGTCATCGTCGTGGACGACGAGGAGCGCGAAAACGAAGGCGACCTCGTGGTCGCGGCGCAGCTGGTCACTCCCGAGCACATCAGCTTCATGACCCGCCACGGCTCGGGCCTTGTATGCATGCCCGTCATCGCAAGGCGCCTCGACGAGCTGGGGATCGCGCCGATGGTCGAGCGCAACACGAGCCGCCTCGGAACCGCCTTCAGCGTGAGCATCGACGCGAAGGAAAGCGTCACGACTGGGGCGTCCGCGTATGACCGTGCGGCCACCATTCGCAAGGTGCTGGACCCTGGTGCGAAAAGCGCCGATTTCTCGATGCCTGGACACACGTTCCCCTTGCGAGCCGCCGAGGGCGGCGTGCTGACACGCGCAGGGCAGACGGAAGCTGCCGTCGATCTCGCGGTGCTTGCGGGGCTTTATCCAGCAGGGGTCATCACGGAATTGATGAAGAACGACGGCACGATGTCGCGCATGCCCGACCTCGAGGCGTTCGCTCGCGAGCACGAGATCAAGGTGATCACTGTCGAGCAGATGATCGCGTACCGGCGCCGGAACGAGAAGCTTGTCGCTCGCAGAGTCGAGGCGGTGATCCCCATCGGGGATAAGGATCCGCGCGAATGGAAGCTGTACGCGTACGAGGACGTGCTCAGGCACGAGAACCATCTCGCGCTCGTGCTTGGTCAGATCGATGCCGACAGGCCGGTGCTGCTTCGAGCGCACTCGGAGTGCTTGACCGGCGATATCTTCGGCAGCCTCCGGTGCGATTGTGGGGCGCAGCTGCATGCGGCCATGGACATGATCGCGGCGGATGGGATGGGCGTGATCCTCTACATCCGCCACCAGGAAGGTCGCGGCATCGGCTTGCTTGACAAGCTGCACGCGTACAACCTGCAGGACAGCGGGCTGGATACCGTCGAGGCGAACGAAGCCCTCGGCCATCCTGCCGACAAGCGCGACTACGGCATCGGCAGCCAGATCCTCTATGACCTCGGCGTGCGCAAGATCAGGTTGCTCACCAACAATCCGAAGAAGATCTATGGCCTTGAGGGTTTCGGCCTGGAGGTGGTCGAGCGGGTGCCAATTCGGATCGACGCCAACCCCCATAACGCGCGCTACCTGAAAACCAAGAAAGACAAGCTCGGGCACCTTCTCTAGGGCGGGAAGTGGGCGAGAGGGGCGCAAAGCCCGATGTGACAGGTGGCGATCTACGGATTGCGGTGGTCGTATCGCGCTTCAACGAAGACATATCCAGGCGCCTGCTGCGGGGCGCCCTCGCGGCCCTCGAGGAGCATGGCGTCCAGGATCCAGACGTCCTCTGGGTGCCTGGAGCGTTGGAGCTGCCGGTGACGGTGCTGGCCCTTGCCGAGAAGGGAAACCATGACGCGATCGTGTGCCTGGGCTGCGTTATCCGGGGCGAGACGTACCACTTCGAGATCGTGGCCGGGCAGGCAGCCGCCGGCATCATGCAGGTGCAGCTGGACACGGGCGTGCCTGTGGCGTTCGGGGTCCTGACCACCGAAGACAAAGAGCAGGCTCTGGCGCGCTCAGGCCCGAAGAACAACAAGGGCGCCGAAGCCGCGGAGGTCGCCATCGAGATGGCCAACCTGATGCGCGAGGTGCAGGGCTAATCCCCTAGCAACGAAGGGCCGGCCGCGCCGTCAAAGGCCCCAGCTGAACTTGCGCGCTGGGGTCAGGCGGGCCCGCTCCGGTCCGATCAGCTCAGCCTTGCCCTGGACGGCCACGCCACGCTTCGGCCCCATCGCGTCGACCACCATCGCGGCTCGCGGCTCGGCAGTCAGGTTTCGCAGCTTGACCCCATCGACATCGAACTCGAACGCGCCATCCTCGTCCACCTCGTACATGACCGGTACGACGTGAGGCCACCCCGACGCCCCCACCGTCGCCAGCCGCCCTATGCGCTGCGACCGCAGAAACTCCACCTCGCCCGGAGTGAAGAGCATCAGGCCCCCATCCTAAGACCATGCAGCCGGCTGGCATCTCTGGCTGCATGGTCTGCCCAGGGCGCCACCAACCCCTCCCCTCGTAGACTGCTAAACCTCGACATGGCAAGGACCACCACGCGCGCAACCATCGGCGGCTACACCGTCGTGCGTCGCGAGCCCCTTGAACGCCTTGAGGGCACCTACCTCGAGCTTGAGCACGAGCGCA
Source organism: Candidatus Dormiibacterota bacterium (assembly GCA_036844615.1). Taxonomy (GTDB): domain Bacteria; phylum Chloroflexota; class Dormibacteria; order Dormibacterales; family Dormibacteraceae; genus Palsa-872. The sequence goes on from DAIUFK010000012.1 coordinate 4,084, forward strand.
CCGGCGCCAGGCACATCCACGTCGAGTGCCCCGACGACAACAATGCCTTCGCCGTCTTCTTCCCGACTGTCCCCAAAGACGACACTGGCGTCGCCCACATCCTCGAGCACGTGGTGCTCGCGGGCTCCCAAAAGTTCCCGGTACGCGACCCCTTCTTCAGCATGACCCGCCGCTCCCTCGCCACCTTCATGAACGCCTTCACCAGCGCCGACTGGACGATGTACCCCTTCAGCTCACGCAATGCAAAGGACTACCTGAACCTTCTCGAGGTCTACCTCGACGCCACCTTCTTCCCCCGCCTCTCCGAAGATTCGTTCAAGCAGGAAGGCATCCGCTTCGAGTTCGAGGATCCCGCAGACCCCACCAGCGGGCTCCGTTACAAGGGGGTCGTCTTCAACGAGATGAAGGGCGCCCTCGCCTCCCCCCAGGCCGCGGTCCAGCGACTCGTCGGCCGCGCCCTCTTCCCGCAGCTGACCTACGAGCACATCTCAGGCGGTGACCCCGAGCACATCCCCGACCTCACGTGGGATCACCTGCGCAAATTCCACGCCGTCCACTACCACCCGAGCAATGCCTACTTCTACACCTACGGCGACAAGCCCCTCGAGGAAACGCTCGCAATGATCGAAGAGAACGTCCTGAAACACTTCGAGCGCATCCAGGTCGACACCTCGATCCCCGACGTGAAGCGCTTCACCAAGCCCATACGGGAAGTCGAGCCGTACCCCGCGGCGGCCGGCGAGGACAACACGCGCAAGGCGCAGGCCCTCGTCGCCTGGGTGACCGTCCCGACGGGCGACTCCTTCAGCCTCCTTGCCATGAAGGTCCTCGCGGAGGTCCTCCTCGGCAACGCCGGCTCGCCGCTGCGCAAAGCGCTCATCGACTCCAAGCTGGGCACCGCCATGGCCGATGGCAGCGGGCTGCAGGACGACTACCGCGAAACGGTTTTCGGCGCCGGGCTGAAGGACATCGCCCCGGAAGATGCTGAAAAGGTCGAAAAGGTCGTGCTCGACACCCTCTATCGCATTGTTGATGAAGGCGTGGACCAGGCCCAGGTCGACGCCGCCATCCACCACCTCGAGTTCGAAAAGCGCGAGCGCTCCAACGCAGGCTTCCCCTACGCTCTCAAAGTCCTTTTCACCACGCTCGCCCCCTATTACTACGGTGGCGACCCGTACGACGCTCTGAACTTCGACGCCGACCTCGCCCGACTCGAGCGCGATCGCACAGAGAGCCGCTTCTTCGAGGGCCTTATCCAAACCGAGCTGCTCGACAACCAGCACCGCGGCCTTCTCACCGTTATTCCTGACACCGAGCTCGAGGAAAGGAAGCGACGCAAGGAGCTCGATCGCCTTGCCGCGGTGGAGGCAACCCTCAGCGAAGCCGACAAGGCGCGAATCGTCGCCGAGGCCCTTCGCATCAAGCTCGACCAGGAGGCCAAGCAGGACCTGTCCACGTTGCCCACCCTCGAGCTGACCGACATCCCAATGAAGTTCGAGGACGTCCTAAGCAGGGAAGCGCCGGTCGGCGCGGCAAGAAGCGAGTTCTTCCCGCTCCCGACCAACGGAGTCACCTACATCGACATTCGCTCGGACTTCTCAGCTTTGAGCGCTGACGAGAAGGACCTCCTCCCGCTGTTCGGCCGCGCCCTCACCCAGTCGGGCGCCGCCGGCCAGGACTATGTCGAGATCGCCAAGCGGATCGCTGCTTACACCGGAGGCATCGGCGCCGCCGCCCAGGTGCAGTCGCTGGCCGGCAGCGAAGATTACCTGCAGTCATTCGTGATCTCAGGCAAGGCGCTCGATCGCAACGCGAAACCGTTCATCGACCTCATGACAGACCTGACAGCCCGCCTCGAGATCGAGCCTTCACGGCTGAGGGAGATCATCGCGGAGACCGCCACGCGCCTCGAGAGCTCGATCGCGAACCTTGGATTCCAGTTCGCCATCCTGCTCGCGCAGGCCAAGCTCAGCTCCGAAGGCGCTCTGAACGACAGGCTGCAGGGGATCGGCATGCTCCACGTCATGCGCGACCTCGCGAAGCTCGAGGACGGCGATCTGGAAGGCGTGGTGAAAAAGCTCGACGCCATCCGGACCAAGCTGTTCAGGAAGGAATCGGTAGCGCTGGTGGTGACGTGCGAGGAATCGATGATCGAGACCTTGAAACCACTCCTGGCCGCGTTCGATGGCGCACTTCCGGGAGGCGCAACAAACCGGCTCCCCGAAAAGCCCCCACGCCTTGACGCCGTCACCGAAGCTCGCACCGCTCCGCTGCCTGTGGCATTCAACGTGCGCATATACAAGACGGTGCGCTACCAGGACCCCGACGCCCCCGTGCTGCTGGTGCTTGCCAACTACCTGCGGGACACCTTCCTGCACCGCGAGCTTCGCGAGAAGGGCGGAGCCTACGGTGGCTACGCCCAGGCGAACACGGGAGGCGGGAGCTTCTACTTCGGCTCGTACCGCGACCCAAACATCGTCCGCACCTTCGACACGTACGACGCCGCGGTGCGCTGGGTGACCGACGGCGAGATCGAGCCCGAAGCCTTGAAAGAGGCGATCCTGGGCGCCTGCGGTGACGTGGATCCACTCGAGTCGCCCGACATCAAGGGCCGTCGCGAAGCCATCAACAAGCTGACCGGATTCAACCGGGCGGAGCGCGAGAAGTTCAAGCAACGACTCCTCACGGTGACCGCTGCCGATCTCAGGCGCGTGACGAACACATACCTCGTCGAGGGCACGCCGATCCAGGCTACTGTCGCCGGCCCAGACCTGATCGAGGCGGCGCGCAAGGAGCGCCCCGACCTGTTCAAGGTGGTGGCTCCTGTCTGATCCCCAGCCTGTCAGAATCCCACGCATGAGCATCTGGCGCCACGACTACTTCTGGCCCGCCATCCTGATCGTCGCGGGTATCTATTTCCTGCTTCGCAACACCGGCTGGCTCGACTGGCTGAGCGGCGACATCGTGTGGCCGGTCCTCCTCATCATCCTTGGTGTCTGGCTGATCGTCCGCCGGGCGCGCACCTGAGGTAGCCACGGCGATGCGCAGGCGCTATCGCAGCTTCTTCTGGCCGCTGGTCCTGATCGTGATCGGGCTAATCGCCCTGCTGGTCGATCTCAACGTCATCTCGAGCGACCGCCTCTACCGATTGGCCGACCTGTGGCCATTGATTCTGATCGTGATCGGCGCGGAGCTCGTCTCGCGCCGAGCGCTCAAGGGCGCCGCGGTCGACGTCGCGACCGTCCTGATCCTGCTCATCGCCGCGGGCGGCGCTATCGCCTACGTGGCCGCCGGGCCGGCGATTCCCGGCGGAACTCACTCACTCGACAGCTCAGACCAGGTCGGCAGCTTGAAGACGGCGGCGCTGAGCATCGACGTTGGCGCTGCCACCGTCACCGTGTCGGGAAACGGCTCGCTCGGTTCGGACCTCTATCGGGCGCACATTCAGTACTCAGGCCGCAAGCCGTCAGTGGAGCTCGACAAGTCGACAGGCGAGCTCAGCATCTCCCAGCAGGGCGCCTTCGGGTTTTTCGGCAACGAGCGCCTTGTTGTCGATTTGCAGATCAATCCCAACGTTCACTGGAGCATCAGCGTCAACAGCGGAGCGACCACCGACACGTTCAAGCTGACTAATGTGCGGATCGGCTCGATCGAGCTCAACACCGGCGCCAGCCGTGAGGACATCACGCTGGGCCCGCCTGTAGGCATCGTCCCGATCACCATCAACGGCGGCGCCGTGACGGTCCACGTGCATCGGCCGAGCGGGACGGCGGCTTCAGCCCAGGTCTCGGGAGGAGCCGTCAACCTGACTGCCGACGGGCAGCAGGAACGCGGCATCGGTACCAGACACTGGCAGTCGGCGGGTTACGACACGGCCACCGACGCCTACAAGATCGAAGTCGACGGAGGAGCCAGCACTGTCACCGTGGACACCGCAGTCCCGGCGGCCTGAGAAACCGCCTCACTCCCCGTTCGGCGCATTGAGCCTCCTGTCGAGCGCTTCGATGCGAGCAGCGTAGGCCGTCGCGGTTTCGGGAGCGATTGCCTCGCGGAGACCCGTCGCCGCGGCCTCCAGCATCAGCCGCAGCTCCTCGGTGAGGACGCGGGCCGCCCTTAGCACGGGCACCAAAGCGGCGGCCCTCTCAGCGCCGGCGAGAAGCTCGTCCTGATCGATGCCAAGCGTGGCGATCTGCTCTGCCTCCTTCCGCAGCCGCCCTGCCAGCGCACTGTGCTCGTCCCCGCCCCGCTCACCGCATCTCACCGCCCCCGCCTGCGCGGCTGTCGCAGCGAGGCGGGCCTCGAGCAGCCTGCCCGACGCGGCGCGATTCGCGACTGCCGCGGGGCACAGCCCAATCAGGTGCTCGGAGCCAACCTGTACGCCACGCCTCTCCAGCTCGGCAACCACCGCCGCCGGCGTGGTCTCCTCGAGCCGGAAGAGGTTCATTGAGAGCTGAACCCGCCCGCCTGGCAGGGCGAACACGAGCGCCTGCACCCCGCGCATGCCTCCGGCCGATTCCCTCAATGAACGCGCGAAAGCGCGGGCAGCGGCGGCATCCACGCCGGCCAGGATCACGTTGAAGGCGACGAGCTTTTCGCGCGCCCCCACGCAGACCGCCCCTGCGCTGGGGTGGAGGGCCGGGCCGCCCAGGTTGAGCCTGCCGCGCCCGGCCCTGATGTCGGCAAGACTCTGGCCCTCGCCATAGAAGTAGACGGGCACGCGAAAGTCCTCCCAGATCCGCTCGCCAAGCTGATGCGCGAGCTCACGGCAGCCGGCGAGCGACGTCGCACGGAGAGGCACGATGGGGAGGACGTCGGCCGCGCCGACGCGTGGGTGCACGCCGCGGTGCTGCCTGACGTCGATCCGCTCGACCGCGGCGCCCACCGAGGCGACGAGGGCTTCGACCAGGTTCGAGCCCAGCCCGGCGAGCGAGATCACCGCGCGGTTGTGGTCAGGGTCGGCGTCGACGTCGAGAACATGCGCCTGCCGAGCCCTGGCGGCGTCTGCGATGACGGCGACGATCGAATCATCCCCGCCCTCAGAGAAGTTGGGGACTGACTCGAAAAGGCTTTCGCTCTTCACTCGGCTGCTAGCGTAAGTGGCAGTGCCTGGGCCGGTTGCTCTCGTCTATGGCGACGAGCTGATGAAACACCACCTCTCGGATCAGCACCCGCTGCAGCCGATCCGCGTGAAGCTGACCATGGACCTGATCCGGTCCACGGGCCTCATCGAGCACTGCCACCTCCTGCCGCCCCGCCGCGCCACCGACAAAGAGCTCGAGCTCGTCCACTCGGCGGACTACATCGACCTTGTGCGCAAGCTCAGCGATCCGGCGCAGCGATCGGGGACGTCGCGGCAGCGCATCGAGGCTGCAGGATTCGGTTCGGCCGACAACCCGATCTCCTCGGAGCTGCACGAGGGCGCGTCGCTCGTCGCGGGCGCCAGCCTTGTCGCCGCGGAGGCGATTGAGAGCGGCGCCGCCCTGCATGCCTTCAGCCCAGCCGGCGGGCTGCATCACGCGCATCGCTCTCGCGCATCTGGCTTTTGCACGTACGACGACCCGGCGATTGCATGCATGTGGCTCAAGGATCGCGGGCATCGAGTCGCGTACGTAGACGTTGACGTTCATCACGGTGACGGGGTGGAGGGCATCTTCTACGACGACCCGGACGTGCTCACGATCAGCCTCCACGAGAGCGGCAGGTACCTGTTTCCTGGCACTGGGTTTCCGCAGGACAGCGGTGTTGGACCAGGGCTCGGGGCTGCCGTCAACCTGCCTTTCCTGCCCTACACGTGGGACGAACCGTGGCTCGAGGCTTTCGACAAGGTGGTGCCTCCGCTGCTTCGTCGATTCAAGCCGACGGTGCTCGTCACCCAGGATGGGTGCGACACCCATTACCTCGACCCGCTCGCCCATCTCGCGGCGACCACTCGCATCTGGCCGCATGTAGGCCGCGTTTTCCATGAGCTGGCTCACGAGCTTTGCGGCGGCCGCTGGCTCGCTCTGGGTGGAGGCGGTTATGCGGTCCACGAGGTGGTGCCACGGGCCTGGACCCTCTTCTTCGCGGAGATGGTCGAACGCCCCGATCTCGCGGCGGACATCAACGATCCCTCCAGCGTTGTGCCAGAGCAGGAGGCTCAGGAGCGCGTCTGGGCTGCGCTACGGAAAGACCTGCGCAGCCTGAGCGAGGTGCACGGTATGGACTTAGGCTAGCCCCGCGCGGAACGAAGAATCGCCATCACCACGAACTGCAGGGGCAGTGCGGTGCCGAAGACGGCGCCGACGGCGGGAAAGATCCACGCGATCCCAGGACCATGACGTGAGCCGAACGCAGCAAGGTAGAGGGCGCAGGCGCCAAGCACCACTACCTGCCAAATTATCGCGACCTTGATCCAGCGCTTGAGGGCCGCCCGAATCTGTTCGAGGTCATGCGCCCGCAGCGGTTCGCGGAGCAGGCGGTAGTAGATAGCGAGCTGAATGACACAGGCCGCCGCGAACGCGACGAGGCCAAGGCCCACGAACGTGCTTTCGGTCAGCGGTCTCCTACGCGGAGTAGGTGCGGAGGCAGCGCGTGCAGACCCGCGCTCGAATCGAGCGGCCGGACACTGTCACGCGGCCCATCTGCAGGTTGGGCATGAACCTCCGGTTGACCCGGTTCTTGGCGTGACTGACGTGGTGTCCGTACTGCGGCTCTTTGCCGCATATCGCGCAACGCTTGGCCATGAGGCACCTTCCGATTGGGATTGCGATTGGGATTGACCGATGAGGACCAGCCGGCCAGACGATTCCCGGCGAGGCGACTCGAATTGTACCATGGGCTCTCCATGGCCTCGAAGACTCCAACGGCGCTCGGCCAATCGCGGCAATGGGGCCGCGTCGAGGTGTTTCCCTCGGCCGTCGCCGCCATCGCAGGCCATGCCGCCACCGGGTGTTACGGGATCGCCGGGATGGCCGCCCGGGGGTTGCGGGACGGCGTCGCCGAGCTGCTGCACAGGGGAAACGTTGACCGGGGCGTAGAGGTAGTCGAGGTCGAAGATGGCCTCGTCATCGACGTCTTCGTGATCGTGCAGTACGGCATCCGGATCTCGGAGGTCGCTCACAACCTGCAGGAGACGGTGACGTTCGAGGTCGAACGCTCGGTCAACGTGCCCGTCGTGGAGGTCAATGTGAACGTGCAGGGCGTCAGGGAAGAACGGCACTAGGCGATGGCTCCGAATAGGCCCACCGTGGTGGACGGACCACTTTTCAAGCAGGCTCTCCTGGGCAGCCTGAGCTGGCTCTCCGCCAACCACGAGGAGGCCAACCGCCTCAACGTGTTCCCCGTCCCTGATGGCGACACCGGCACGAACATGCTTCTCACGCTCCAGTCCGCGGTCGAAGACATCAAGGATTCAAGCGCTGCCGAGGTGAGCAAGATCGCCAAGCTCGCGTCGCACGGCAGCCTGATGGGTGCGCGCGGCAACTCCGGTGTGATCCTGTCCCAGATCTTCAGAGGCTTCGCGCGCGCGGTCGAGGGCAAGAGCGCACTGACGCCGAGGGAGCTCGCTGCCGCCTTCGAGGAAGCGGCGAATGCAGCCTACCGCGCTGTCAACAAGCCGACGGAGGGCACCATCCTGACGGTAGCGCGCGAAGCCGGCCGCGCCGCGACGGCCGCCGCCGCCAGCCCTGAGGCGTCGGTTGCGGACGTCATCGCCGCTGCCGCGTCCGGCGCGCGTGACGCTGTCCTCAAGACGCCGAGCCAGCTGCAGATCCTGCGAGAGGCAGGCGTCGTCGACGCGGGTGGGTTCGGCCTGCAGGTGATCCTCGAGGGGATGCTGAAGACGGTCGAGGAGTCGGCATTCGCGGTGTCTGCGCAGCCCGCGACAAAAGCGCCTGCATCCCAGGTGGCCCTCGACCTGCCCGAAGGCGGGTGGGGATACTGCACGGAGTTCTTGATCGAGGGAAGCGGGCTCGATACCGAGGTGATCCGCGACCAGATCGAGGCGCTTGGCAACTCGGTCCTGGTGGTGGGCGAGCCCGAGCTGGTGAAGGTGCACGTCCACACCGACGACCCGACGCGCGTGATCACGCTGGCGGGCGGCTACGGCAAGGTGTTGCGGCTCAACGTCGGCGACATGTCGACCCAGCACAAACGGATTCTCGAGAGCGAGGCGGCAGCCAAACCTCCCCGCGCCAACGGATTGGGACTTGTCGCTGTCGTCGCCGGCAGCGGCCTCGTTGAGATCTTCCGGGGCCTCGGGGTGGACGTGATAGTCGAGGGCGGCCAGACAATGAATCCGAGCACCCAGGACATGCTCTTGGCGATCGAGTCGGTGCCGTATCAGGAGGTAATCCTTCTCCCCAACAACCGGAACGTGGTCCTCGCCGCCAAGCAGGTGGTCGGCCTCACCAAGAAGAAGGTGCATATCCTCGAGACGCGAAGTGTGCCCGAGGGGGTGGCGGCCGTCGTGGCCTTCCGCCCTGAACGGTCCGGCGACGAGAACGTCGCCGCGATGAAGGCCGAGGCCCAGCGCGTGCAGACCATCGAGGTCACCCATGCGGTGCGCGACACCCGCTCCAACGGTCTGAGGGTCAAGAAGGGCGACATCATCGGGCTGATCAACGAAAAGCTCGAGTTCGCGGGTAGCGATTACGCCGACGTGGTGAACAAGGCGCTTGGCAAGCTGGGCCCAGACGCTTATGAGCTTGTGACCGTCTACCGCGGCGAGGGCGCGAGCGCAGATGAGCTGGCGAGCCTGCAGTCAGCGATCCAGTCCAGCTACCCGGGCCTGGAGGTCGAGGTCCAGGAGGGCGGCCAGCAGCACTACCCGTTCATCCTGTCGGTCGAGTGACGACACTGAAGCGAACCTTCGCAGTGGTCACGGACTCCACTGCCGACTTACCCAAAGAGTGGCGCGACCAGTACAGCATCGAGGTCGTCCCCCTGAAGGTCCTCTTCGGGACTGAGACCTTTCGCGATGGCGTGGACATCGACAACGAGGAATTCTTCCGCAGGCTGTCCACCGCGACCAAGCTGCCGACCACTTCAGCCCCTTCGCCGGGAGAGTTCGCTGAGGTTTACGAGCGATTGGCGAAGGATCACGATGGCTGCATCTCGATCCACATAGGTGCGCAGCTGTCTGCGACAGCGGAGGCGGCGCGGGTCGGCGCTCAATCGGTCGAGGGTTTCAATGTGAATGTGATCGACAGCAAGTCTGTGACCATGCCGATGGCGTTTCTTTGCCGAATTGCCGCCCAGTGCGCGAGTCTCGAGGAGGCGACAGCTGCGGTGACAGAGCGAGCGCCGAAGTGCCGGGTCCTCGCGCTCCTCGACACCCTTCGCTATCTCGAGATGGGGGGGAGGTTGAATCGGGCACAGGCGATGATCGGCACGATGCTCGACCTCAAACCGTTGCTTCTAGTTGCGGAGGGCGAGATGCCGAAGCCAGTGGACCGCGTCCGCACCAGGTCTCGCGCGATACCCAGGATGATCGAGCATTTTCGCGGCGATATGCCTGTCGAGCATGTTGCGGTCGTCCACGCGCAAGCCGCTGACGAAGCCGAGCAGATTGCCGCCGGCCTGCGCAAGGAGCTGCCCGACCACGAGATTCCAATCGGCCAGATCGGGTCGGTCCTGGGCACCCACACCGGACCGAAGGCGCTGGGCCTCGTCTACATCAAGAAATAGCGAGCTTCACGTTCCGCCCAGGTAGCGGCCACACACGCAGGACCGGCGGCGTCAGCGCGACGAGGCGAGGCAGCGTGCGCACCGCGAGCCTGTAGGCGCGCTGCTGGCCGGCTCCCCACGCAAGGCCGTATCGGCTGCGCAGGATGGGCGGCAGCAAGCCGGTGGTGACGACCTCGAAAGGAATCATCGCGGGGCCGGGTAGCAGGCGAGTCGGCGGCCGCAGGACCAGCTTCGCCAGCGCTCGGGCCCTGGCGTCAATGAGCAGCGGCCCGCTCTCCATCATGTCGTTGAGGTACGAATCGAAATCCCGCAACGTCGCAGGAAACCTGTCTCTTGGAATGCCCAGCAGCTCGCCAAGCAGCTTGAACTCCTGGTAGAAGTCCTCACGCTCGCGCGGCGGCAGTGGCTTGACGAAGGTCTCGTACGTGACGAGCGCCGTGTCCATCAAGGTGGCATGCACCCAGAGCAGCAGGTCGGGGTCTAGAGCGCGGTAATCGCGGCCTTTGACGCGTGAATGGACCTGATTGACTCCGCGAGCAGCCGCCAGCGCAGTCTCCCGATCGCCGAACACAATCGCCATCGTCATGAGGATCGTCCTGCGCAATCGGCGCAGCGGATGGGCGCGAAAGTCCGAATGCTCATCCACACCCGCCGCCACCTTGGGATGTGCCAGCTGCATGAGCAGCGCACGCCCGCCGCCGAGGAACAGCACGTTCTCGCGGTTGACCCGGCGTGTGATCGAATCGTCGCTGTAAAGGCCGGGCTTCATGACCCCATTAAACCCTTATAAGCTTTTTCAACACGTGTACTCGCAGGTTCTGACATTCGGCGCAGCATTCCTGGGGTCGGCTGTCGAGTCGGTCGAGGCCCTTACCATCGTGCTTGCGGTCGGTCTCACGAGAGGGTGGCGATCGCCGCTTTACGGCACAGTGGTGGCGCTGATAGCGCTTGCCGTCCTCGTACTGGTCTTCGGCCAGCTGATCGTGACCCGTGTCCCCGAGCTGACGCTCAAGCTGATCATCGGCACCCTGATAGTTCTCTTCGGCCTGCGCTGGCTGCACAAGGCAATCCTTCGGTCCGCCGGCGTCATCGCCATGCACGACGAGAACAAGTCTTACGAGGACACGATAAAAGAGCTCCACGGGAGCCCTCTTCGCCAGGACTGGGTCGCCTTCACCATCGCCTTGAAAGGCGTGTTCCTCGAGGGCATGGAGGTGGTCTTCATCGTCGTGGCGGTCGGCGGGACCAGCGGCAGCGGCGGCCTGCCCATCGCCGTCGCCGGAGGTTTGCTGGCGATGATCGTGATCGGCGTCACCGGCGTGATTGTTCGCAAGCCTCTCGCACGGGTGCCTGAGAACACGTTGAAGTACGCGGTCGGCGTCATCCTTGCGAGCATCGGCACGTTCTGGGCCGCCGAAGGCATGGGCGCCACGTGGCCGCTCGACCTGGTTTCGGTCGTCGGCATCGCCGCCATCTACTTCGGGGCGTCGCGCGTGGCGGTGATGATGATTCGCAGGCGAAGGCTGGTGATGGCGTGAGGTTCATGCGCGCTGCCGCTGCCGAGGTGATCGGCCTCTTTGTCGGCGATTGGGCGCAGACCGCAGTCAGCATCGGGATCCTGGGGGTCGGCTGGTTCGTGCTCAGCCGCGTCCATGTCGGTGGGGTCGCGTTCGTGATCGCCATCGCGCTCGCCGCCCAGATCGTCTACGCGACGACGCTCGAGGCTCGCGAGCGTGCGCGCCGCGGCTAGCCGATCCGGGTCTTAGGTGGCGCTAGGCCTTAGCTCTCCAGTCATAGACATTCCAAAGATTGGTCCCACCGACGCGGCGAGGCTCGCCAAGCTCGGGATCGTCACAGTTCACGACCTTCTGCTTCACCTGCCGTTCGGTTGGGACGAGTACGGAGAGCCGGCCGCGGTGGCGGAACTCGTCGACGGCAAGCAGGCGACTGTGATCGGGACTATCGAATCGATCTCGGCCAAGCGCTCCAAGTACAAAAAGATGCAGCTGACCGAGGCCGCGCTGCAGGACGATTCAGGCGGCATCTTGAAGCTGGTCTGGTTCAACCAGGCATGGATGGCCAACCAACTCCATAAGGGCGATCGTGTCGCTGTCGCGGGGATGGTCAGGGGCCGTTTCAACGTGTTCGAGATGCGCAACCCCCTGCACGAGAAGGTCAGCGCGGCGGGGCCAAAGCGATTGCGCGATCTCATGCCGCGGTATCACCTCGTCAAAGGCCTGAGCTCGAAGAAGATCGCCGAGTGGATCGAGTCGGTCCTTCCGCTGGCGAAGGACATGGAAGATGTCCTGCCAGCCGAAGTCCTCGAACGCCACCACCTGCTGCCACTCGCCGAGGCCGTGCGAACCGGCCACCATCCCGAAAGCGCGCTGGACTGGGGCATGGCCCGAAAGCGCATGGCCTTTGCCGAGCTCTTCGAGCTGCAGGCGGCATTTGCGTTGATGCGCGCCACCATCGCCGCCGAGCCCGCCGAACCTATCCCGTACCGCCAGGAGGTCATCGACACTTTCAAGGGCGGTCTTGGGTTCGAGCTCACCCGCGCGCAGCGGCGGTCGACGTGGGAGGCGTTTCAGGACATGAACCTGCCCGTGCCCATGAACCGTCTTCTAAACGGCGATGTCGGCTCGGGCAAGACCGCTGTCGCTGCGGCATGCGTCGCAATGGCACACTCGGCGGGCTTTCAGTCGGTGGTGATGGCGCCGACCGAGATCCTCGCTCGCCAGCACCTCCACAAGTTCCGTGCGTACCTCGAGGACAGCTTTCCCGGTCTCACCGTCGAGCTGCTCGTCAGCGGCCAGAGCGCTGCGGAGCGTCGCCGGGTCAGAGCTGCTGCAGCGTCGGGGCACTGTGCCCTGGTGGTCGGCACGCATGCGCTCATCGAGGAGGACGTAGAGCTTGCCAACCTCGGCCTCGCGATAGTGGACGAGCAGCACCGCTTCGGTACTCGCCAGCGCGAGCTGCTGCGGGCCAAGGGCCGCGGCCGCCCGCACTTTCTCGCCATGACGGCCACGCCAATCCCTCGAACGCTAGCGCTCGCGCTGTACGGCGAGATGGCGGTTTCGGTGATCGACGAGATGCCTCCCGGGCGCTCCCCTGTGGAGACGAACGTTGTGGAACCGAACGGCCGTCAACGCGCCTACGACCTCGTCAGGGCGCAGGTAGGGCTGGGCCGCCAGGCCTTTGTCATCTGCCCGCTGATCGAGGAGTCGGAGTCGCTGATCGCCAAGTCGGCGACCGCGGAGTTCGAACGCCTCCGCACCGCGGTATTCCCAGACCTTCGGATGGGCCTCGTGCACGGTCGCCTTAAAGAGAAAGACGAGGTGATGAGCGCATTCGTGAGTGGAGAGACCCAGGTGCTCGTGGCCACTGCCGTTGTGGAGGTGGGCGTCGACGTGCCGAACGCCACAGTCATGATGATCGAGGGCGCCGAGCGGTTCGGCCTGGCTCAGCTCCACCAATTTCGTGGTCGCGTCGGCCGCGGTTCGGGCCAGAGCACTTGCCTGCTGCTGTCAGATGATTCCTCGGAGCCGACGCTGGAGCGACTCGGCCTGCTGACTCGGATTCGCGATGGTTTCAGGCTGGCCGAAGAGGACCTGCGAATTCGGGGGATGGGGGAGCTGATGGGCCCGCGCCAGCACGGAATGTCCGATGTGGCGATGCAAGCGCTTGAGCAGCCCGAGCTGTTGAGCGATGTTCGAGAAGAAGCTGAGCGCGTGCTGGGGGCGGACCCGGGATTCGATAACCACCCTGTCCTCAAGTCGACGATCGCGCGCCGGCTCGAGCAAACATCCATCAGCTAGAGTGCCCTCAATGCCTGAGTCGTCCTTTGTCGTCGAGCTGGCCCGTGACCTGATCCAGCTCGACACGACAAATCCGCCAGGTCAGGAGCACATCGCCATCGACCTCATCGAGCGTGTTCTCGATGAGGCTGGCATAAGCAGCGCGCGTTATGAAAATGCCCGTGGCCGCCCCAACCTGGTGGCTCGCCTCAAAGGCAGAGGCGAGGCGCCGCCCTTTCTCCTGCAGGGTCACGTCGACGTGGTCACCACCGTCAACCAGGAGTGGCGGCACAAGCCGTTTGCCGGAGACATCGTTGACGGCTACCTGTGGGGCCGTGGCGCTCTCGATATGAAGGGTGGCGTCGCGATGATGGTCAGCGCTCTCCTTGACGCGCACGCTCGCGGAGGCGCGCCCGGCGACCTCGTGCTGACCGCGCTCGCTGACGAGGAGGCGGGAGGAAACCAGGGCGCCAAGTGGCTTGTCGAAAAGCATCCGGAGCTCTTCTCCGGGATCAAGCACGCGATAGGCGAATCCGGAGGCGTCGTCCAGCACATCGGCGGCAAGCGCTTCTATCCGATCATGGTTTCCGAGAAGCGCGGATGCCAGGTTCTCGCCACTCTGCGTGGTCCTGGCGGTCACGGCTCGATCCCTGCCAGCGGCGGCGCTATGGCAAGGGTCGCTGCCCTCCTCACCACGCTCGACACTGCAAGGCTGCCCGTCCACCTCACCCCTCCCGTGAAGCTCCTCCTCGAGGGCATGCGTGACGCTCTCGACGAGCCGTGGAAGGGGCGGATGGCAGCCCTCCTTGACCCTACCCTGGCCGGTGCGGCTTTGAATGAGCTTGGCCCGATGGGCCGCAACCTCGACGCAGCCCTGCACAACACGGTGAACGCCACCATGATCAGCGGCGGTGTGAAGATCAACGTCATCCCCAGCGAGGTGCAGGTCCAGCTCGACGGCAGGCTGCTTCCGGGCTTCGGTCCCGAAGACATGCTGCGGGAGCTGCGCGAGGTGCTCGGACCAGACCCGGAGCTCGAGGTGCAGCTGGTGGGGCCTGTGCAACCAGAGATCGACCTCTCGCAGCTCGACCTATTCGCGTCAGTTCTTCGTGAAGCCGACCCAGGCTGTATCCCGCTGCCATATCTCGTCACTGGAGGCACTGACGCTCGACATTTCGCCAAGCTCGGAATCCGGACCTATGGGTTCTTGCCACTGAACAATCCAGCGGACTTCAACGGCGCGACGACGATTCACGCAGCGGACGAGCGCGTTCCGATCAGCGCCCTCGAGTTCGGCGCGCGGTGCGTTTTCGAGGCGGTGATGCGCTACCGGGGCTGAGCTCCGGTGCGTAGGCGGCGGTCAGCATCCCAAAGTAGGTCGGGGCCTCGTAGGAGACCAGCTTTCCGCTCCAACCCTTGCCAGTCGCTCCGTGGAGCATCAGCATCTGCCACCAGCTGTCCGCCTTAGCCGCTTCAACCAGGTCGAGCGGGATGCCGGCGAGACGGTCGAGGCGCTCGGTGCGCACCAGCTTGCAGATCAGCTCGTCGTACTGCTTGGCAGCGGGGTCAAACCCATATGGGCCTTCGGGGTCATGTGCGTGCCCGTGGTCGGCGCTAGCGATGAGGGCGACCCTCTGGCCTGAGGTGGCGGCGGCTGCCGAGATGGCAGCGCCGGCGGCGACATGATCCGCGGCTGAAAGATCGCGGGCCGGAGTGATGACCACCAGCGGCACCGGCGGGTGATTGCGACCGCCCATGAACCAGAGAGGGATCAGCACGCCCCAATCCATCGGAGCTGTCGCATCCACGTTGTCATTCGAACCAAAGCTCAATCCGACGGCGGGGACGTCGGCCGCCGCGAGCGATTCGAGCAACAGCAACGCGAGCGCCAGGTCCGTCGGCACGTCGAGCGCTATCGATGGGGGCGCGCCGGCCAGGCGACCTGCCACCCGGCCGGAGACGATGACCCCCATCGCCCCGGGGATGTGGACGTTGTGAGGAGTGGCGACCACCACCGCCTCCGGCCGCGCCGCGGCAAAGCGCCTGCCGAGCTCTTCCATGCCCGCGCGAGTGCTCGCGGCCAACCCGCGCTCCTCAGGCGTGCACGCCTCCTCAATCGCAAGCCCGCCATGTGGAGCGATAGCGGCGAAAACCAACGGCATCGGCGCGATTATGGCTGGCCCGGGGCCGCGAGCAGGCGACAACCATACTTATGAGACTTTGAAAGAGCTCGCACCCCTCCGCTTGACCGAGTACAGCCACGGGGCGGGTTGCGCATGCAAGCTCAGCCCCGTCGAGCTCGGCCACGTGCTCGGAGCGCTGCCCCTGATCATCGACCCAAACGTGATGGTCGGCCTTGCCGCTCGCGATGACGCCGCGGTGTATCGCATAGCGCCAGACCGAGCCCTCGTCGCCACCGTCGACTTCTTTACCCCAATCGTCGACGACCCCACAGAGTTCGGCGCCATCGCAGCAGCCAACGCGGTCAGCGACCTGTATGCGATGGGAGCGCGCCCCCTGTTCGCGCTCGGCATCACGGCCTTCCCACGCGAGAAGCTGAGCACTGGCCTCCTCGAGAAGATCGTTGCAGGTGGCGCCGCGAAGATGGGCGAGGCAGGCATCGCCGTGGTCGGTGGCCACTCCGTCGACGACCCGGAGCCGAAGTTCGGCTACGCAGTGGTGGGCGAGGCGCACCCCGACCGCATAGTCACTCACGGCGGCGCCCACGCCGGCGACCTCCTGTATCTCACCAAACCGTTGGGTTCGGGGCTCGTCACCACAGCCGTCAAGCGCGGCCTGTGCCCGCCGGCGGTGGAACGCGATGCGGTGGCGGTGATGTCGCACCTCAACCGTGAGGCCTCAGCAGCGATGCTCGAGAGCGGTGCCACCGCGGCGACCGACGTGACGGGCTACGGCCTGATCGGACACCTCGCCAACCTGGCCGGCGGCGCCGACCTCGACCTCGAGTCCATCCCCTACATGGATGGTGTGCGCGACCTCGCGGAGCGGGACCTGTTCTCGGGCGGCAGCCGGCGCAACCACGCGGCGTACGCGGAGCAGGTTGATTGGGGAGGGACCTCCCAGCTGGACCAGCTGATGCTGTGCGACGCGCAGACCAGCGGCGGCCTGCTGGTGGCGATCCCTAAGGAAAATGGCAGCCGGTTCGAGGCAGCGTTTGCATCAGCGCCCTACCCGGCCGTGAGAATCGGCACCATCAACGGCGATGGCTCGCTCCGGGTTGTGATCTAGCTTGCCTGGGCTTCGTGTTGCCGGTGGCGAGGCCCGCGGGCGCCGTCTGAAAGCCCCGAAGGGCATTCGCCCGACCCAGGGGATGGTGAAGGAGGCGATCTTTAACCTCATCGGCCAAGGCATTGCCGATGCGCTGGTGCTCGACCTCTTTGCAGGTTCCGGAGCGCTCGGCATCGAGGCTCTGTCACGAGGCGCCGCGGTAGTCACCTTCGTGGACCGCGAGCCGCGTGGTCTTGCTATCCTGCGCCAGAACTTGGAAGCCCTCGATCTCAAAGCGCGCGCTGCTGTCGTCCGTGCTGATGTCGTGCGCTGGCTCGAGGCCTCGCCTGACCAGATCAAGCAGGCGGGCGTCGTGTTCATGGACCCTCCCTACGAGGATGTAGTGCTCGATCGCGCGCTCAAGGTCATCGATCGCGAGGTTGGCGCAGCGACGGTGCTCGTCGAGCATTCGCGACGCCAGGAGCTTCCCTCTCTCGCGCGGCTTCGCGTCGATAGGCAGCGTCGATACGGCGACACGATGGTCACTGTGCTTCGCGCATGAATCACGAACCCAGGACTGCTGTCTATCCCGGAAGCTTCGACCCCCTCACCAACGGACACCTCGATGTGGTGGTGCGCGCGCTGGGCATCTTCGATCAGCTCATCGTGGCGGTGGCCGCGAATCCCGAAAAACGGGAACCGCTGTTCACCGTCGAGGAGCGCATGGGCTTGATCTCGGCAGCGCTGAAGGGACGTGATCGCGTGGAGGTGGCCAGCTTCAAGGGGCTCACCGTGGAGTACGCCCGATCGCGCGGCGCGACCACGCTGGTGAAAGGTCTGCGCGCCTACTCAGACTTCGACGCCGAGCTTCAGCAGGCGCTGATGAATCGCAAGCTGGCGCCCGACATACACACGGTGTTCCTGATGTCGAGCTTCGCCCACATCTATGTCTCGTCAAGTATCTTGAAGGACATCGCAAGGTATGGCGGAAACGTATCGGACCTCGTGCCGCCTGCAGTCGCCAAGGCGCTGAAGGAGAAGTACAGATAAAGGTCGACGAGCTGCTTGACCACTTCGAGCAACTGGTGCACAACGCGCGCCACGTTCCTCTTTCGAACCAGGTCATGCTCAATGAGGATGAGGCGATGGAGCTTGTCGATCAGATCCGGTTCAATCTGCCTGACGAGATCAAGCAGGCCAACTGGACGGTCTCGGAGCAGCAACGCATCATCACGGAAGCGCACGCTGAGGCGGCGCGCATCATGTCGCGCGCCAACGAGCGCGCCGAGGAGACTTCCTCCGAGCACGAGGTGCTGCGCCGTGCGGAACGGCACGCCACCCAGGTTGTGAAGGACGCGCAGGCGAAGTCGGATCAGATCATCCAGGAGGCCGAGTCGTATGCGCTCGAGCAGCTGAAACAGCTCGAGGCGCACCTGGGCCGCACCATCGCCACCGTCCGCCGCGGAGTCGAGGCGCTGCAGTCGAGCGTGCCCGCTACGGAGGA
>DAIUFK010000012.1:22378-40546 GCA_036844615.1 Candidatus Dormiibacterota bacterium
CCACCGTCCGCCGCGGAGTCGAGGCGCTGCAGTCGAGCGTGCCCGCTACGGAGGAGTCGGACCGGTAAACCTCTCCGCCGCCAGGCGGGGAGGACAGGCCCCGCGTTAGCGCGGCCAGGTGGGGGTGGCGCAAAAGCAGATTCCGGTAACATTCCCAAAGCGATGGCGCTACCGAAGGTCAAGCAGTCGAAAGCGAGGAAGGGGCGCCGGCGCTCGCACCTCGCGCTCGCGATGATCCAGATCCAGCCGTGCCCCAACTGCAAGAAGCCCAGGCGCCCGCACTCGATCTGCCCTAACTGCGGCCACTACGCAGGTCGCGAGGTGATCAAGACGGAGTAGGGCGACGATGCCGAAGATCGCGTTCGTTTTTCCGGGCCAGGGGTCGCAGCACGCCGGCATGGGGACAGACCTCCTCGCCGACTCGGAGATCGCCGATCTCTGCGCAAGCTGCAGCCAGGCATCAGACGTCGACCTGGGGCGGCTCCTTACGTCAGCTGATGACGACGAGCTCAAGCTCACTCAAAACGCGCAGCCCGCGCTGTGTTTCGTCGGTCTCGGCTTGACCTTGCTCTTGCGGCGCCGTGGCATCGAACCGGCCGCCGCGGCGGGCCATTCGGTCGGCGAATACGCCGCCCTGGCGGCGTCGGGCGCCATCGGCGCGGCCCAGGTCATCACCGCCGTGGTCGAGCGTGGGAGGGCCATGGCCGAGGCCCTGCCGGCCGGCACCAGCTCGATGGCCGCGGTCCTCGGCCTCGACGCCCAGGCGGTGGAGGCTGCCCTCGCCGGGATCGAGGAGGTTTGGCCCGCGAACTACAACACGCCGACTCAGACGGTGATCGCGGGGACCACAGCGGGACTTGAGGCTGCGACCACGAGCCTGCAGGCGGCAGGAGCGAAGCGCATAGTGCCCTTGAACGTCAGCGCCGGGTTTCACACGCCACTGATGGCGCCCGCCGCCGAACGCCTCCGAGCGGCCCTCGACCGCATCGAGTGGCGATCGCCGAGGATCCCGGTGATGGCGAACCTGACGGGCCGCGAGCACCAGGGTGGGGATCGCATCCCTCACGTCATGGAAATGCAGCTTCGCTCGCCGGTCCGGTGGGCTGCTTGTGTCGGAGCGCTCGTGGAGATGGGCTGCACTTCGTTCATCGAGGTCGGTCCCAAGCGCGCCCTGACGGGCATGATGCGCGAGCTGGCGCCCGGCGCTACCGCCGTGGCGGCCGGCACCAGGGCTTCCATCGAGCAGCTCGCGCTCCCGGCGTAGGCGCCCGGTCACGGCCGAGGCTGGTACAGTAGCGGCGACCCCCCACACGCGGCTGTCGCACCGGAGGCGAGATATTTGGAAACTCAGAAACTCAGCTTCGAAGACTTCAAGAACATCGTCGTCGAGCGCCTTGGCTGTGAGCCGGAGCAGGTGACGATGGATGCGTCTTTCCAGGAGGACCTCAACGCCGACTCGCTCGACCTCGTCGAGCTGATCTATGCATTTGAGGAGAACACGGGTCTCGAGATCCCAGACGAGGACGCCGAGAAGATCACGACTGTCGGCCAGGCCTGGGAGTACATCCAGGAGAAGTCCGGCTCATAGCACAGCTCGCGACCCCTCTGACCCCGTCCCTGCAGCTGCTACAGCAGAAAATCGGAATCCACTTTCGCGACCCAAGCCTCCTGCTGGAGGCTGTAACTCACAGCTCGTTCGCCAATGAGAGCCCTCACCTGTCGCCGCGCGACAACGAACGGCTGGAATACCTCGGCGATGCTGTCCTGCAGCTCATCACCGCCGAGTACCTCTACAAGCATCACCCCGGAGCCACCGAAGGCGAGCTGACCCAGACCCGGTCGGCAATGGTGAACACCAATACCCTCGCTCTCCTTGCCGAGCAGCTCGACATGGGATCATATCTATACCTCGGCAAGGGCATCGCCAAAGGTGGCGGTCGCAGCCTGAAATCGCTGCTCGCGAACATGTTCGAAGCAGTGCTGGGCGCCGTCTTCCTCGATGCAGGATATGACGCCGCCTACCACTACTACCTCAATCGCTACCGATCGCTGCCATCGCCCGCGCAGGATGAGAACTTCAAGGGTCGCCTGCAGCAGGTTGCCCAGGAGCGTTTCGGCGAGACCCCCTTCTACGACAGCGAGGGAGCTCGCGTCGGCAACCACCGCGAGTACACCTCGGTGGTCTTTGCAGGCTCTGAGCCGCTTGGTACAGGCCATGGCGCGACAAAGCAGGAAGCGGAACAGGAGGCGGCGAGGGTCGCGCTGGAAGGGCTTGTTGGCACGTCAAGCGCGAAGGCTGTAGCGAAGCCCGCGGCCCGTGCTCGGACTCCGCGCGCGCCCCGTGCCCCGCGCGCCCCCAGGGCGCGGGCGGCAGCCACGGATGAGGTTGCTCCTAGCACTCCAGCTGCCGAGGGCTCGGCCCGCGACCACGACGCCGGAGCCCCGAAGGTGCTCGCGGACGGGCCGGCACCGACCCCAGAACCCGAGGCGCTGCCCGAGCCTGAGCAGGCGCCCGGGCCTGAGCAGGCGCCCGAGCCTGAGCAGGCACCCGAACCAGCCCCCCCGGCGCCACGTCGAAGCCGTCAATTCGGAGAACCCCTGGAGTAAGGAGGTGCAGCCGGAGATGCCGACCGGATCTTTGGCCACACCTCCGATTTTCCACATGTTGTACCCAGGCCAGCGCCGACCCCAATATCTGTGGCCTCTGCTACCCTAGATCGAGCTTGTTCCTCCGCTCTCTGAACCTGCTTGGATTCAAGACGTTCGCCCGTCCGACCGAGATCCTTTTCGAGGGCGGAGTGACGGCGATCGTCGGTCCCAACGGCTCCGGCAAGACCAACATCGTCGACTCGATCAAGTGGGTGCTGGGCTCGGGCCAGGCCCGCGACCTGCGCGGCAAAAAGATGGAAGAGGTCATCTACGCGGGTGGGGAGCGGCGATCACGATCCTCGTTCGCCGAGGTGACGCTGGTCTTCGACAACACGGCCGGCAGGCTTCCCATCGACTACCACGAGGTCGCCATCAAGCGCCGGGTCGAACGTGATGGCGAGAGCGATTACTTCATCAACGGCAGCAGGGTCCGCCGACGCGACCTGATCCACCTCCTCGCCTCGACAGGACTCACCGTCGACTCATACGCGATCATCGACCAGCACGACATCGAGAGCATCGTGGTGTGCACGCCCGCCGAGCGCCGCCATCTCCTCGAGGAGGCTGCCCAGGTTCGCGGTGTCAAGGCGCGCCGGCAGGAAGCCGGCCAGCGTCTCACCGAGCTCGCTCAGAACCTTCTGAGGCTCGAGGACCTCAAGTCGGAGATCGAGCCGCGTCTCGAAGTGGTGCGCGCCCAGGCCGCGGCCGCCCGTGATGGCGCAGAGGCCGCGGCCCGGCTCGAGCTGCTGCGGGGCAGCATCGTTTGGGAGGAATGGCGCGAGGCGCGCGATGCACACCGGCGGGCGACTGGGCAGGCCCAGTCACTCGAGCGGAAGCTCGCCGAGGCGCGCGAACTGGCCACCGCGGCCGAAACCGAGTTCCAGTCATGGCGTGCTGAGGTCCAGGCGGCCCAGGATCGGCGCCTTGGCCGGCAGCGCAAGCTCGGCCGGCTGGGCCTCGAGCTCGCCGCTGCCGAGCACGCGCTCCAATTGGCGCAGGAACGAGCTCACGGGCAGCGAGCCCTGGCTGACGCAGTCCGGCGGGAGGATGCTGACAACCGCGCGCAGGCGGCTGCAGCCCAGGCTCTACGTGCGCAAATCGCAGTCGAGTTCGAGCAGGCAAGGGCCACGCTCGAGGCTGTACCTGAAGCGCCTGCCCCTCCCGCGGCGCTCGACCCTGCAGGAGTCAAGCAGGCTCGCCACGATGCGGAGCAGGCGCGGCGGGCTGTCTCCGCGGCGACCTCCTCGCTCGCGGGACTGCGCACCAGGCGGGAGTTCCTCGAAGAGCAGGTGGCGCGGAATGTAGCGTTCGCCGCCGCCGCGGAGCTGGTGCCTGACGCAGAGGCTGCGGTCGCCCGGGAGACGGAGGCAGTCGACGCCGCGGAAACTGCAGCCATCGGCGTGGGGCGCCTGCGTTCGGAGCTCGAGGGCCTCGATGCGCTGAGACCTGCCCCTGCCGCAGGCCTGGTCCGCCTCGGCGAGGTGCTCACTCCCGAGGCGGGCTATGAGGCAGCGCTGTCGGCGGCATTGGGATCTCTCGTAGACGCCCTCGTCGCAGTAGACGAGAGCACAGCGATCAGTGCAGCCCCACCGGCCGACCCGCAGCGCACTGTCCTCTACCCAACCACGTCCGAGTCTCCAAGGCCGGGCTCCCTTATCGAGCACGTGACAGCTCGCAAAGGCTATGAGCTCGTCGTCCGGCGTCTGCTCGGCCATGTGGTGGTCGGCGAGAACGTGACGCTGGCCGGTGTTTACCGCGAAGACGGCATGGTCCGCGCCGGCGCCGACCCACGCGTCGAGATCGACGCAAGGCGCTCGCGGCTCAGGGAGCGCATCGACGCCCTGGAGCCCAAGATGCTCGAAGGCGAAGCGGCAGGCGGCAGGCTCAAGCGCGCTGAAGCCGAACTGGCCGACCTGAGGGCTCGGGCCGCCGGCGCCAGCGGCCTGAAAGAGTCAAGAAGGATGCTCGAGGCTGCGGTGGCCGACGAAACGCTCGAGTCGAAGCGGCTGCCTGAGCTCGAGCGTACGGCAATCGCCGCCGAGGAGCGGGCAGCGTCAGTGGCTCGCGAGCTGGAGACACACCTTGAAGCGCTTGGCGCCCACAGGGCAGCCTCGCAACAGGCGGAGCTGGAGAGGGCGCGCTGGAGGGATCGCATCGAGGACCTTCGAAGGCAGCTTGGATCGGTTGAGGAGGACTTTGCCCGGCTGACCAGGGCCGCGGATGAGAAAGCAACCCGCGTCGCCGAAGCCGAAGGTCTCACCACGGCCTCGTTCGAGGTTCTCCCCGCGCTCACCAACGCAGCGGAAGTCGCCAGGGCGAGCCTTGCCGAAGCCGAGCTCGAATCTCCAGAGGAGGAGGCTGAGCTCGCCGAAGGCGCGCGCCGGCTTGGGACGCTCGATGAGGCGCGCCTGGACGCCAGGCTCAAAGCAGGCAGCCTTGAAGGGAACCTGGAGCTTGTCGCCCGCGAAGCGGAGCTCCTGCAGACTCGGATGGAGGAGATCCGTTCTCGGATGCCCGACGGCGTCGCGCCCGAAGAGGTGCCGGGTGGCAAAGCGCGCGAAAGGGAGATGCGCGCCCTCGAGCGCAGGTTGGAGGAGATCGGACCCACGAACGCGCTGGCCGAGAGCGAGTGCAGGGAGCTTGAGGAGCGATTCGAGACACTGCGAACCCAGCTCGAGGACATCTCCGCTGCGCGGCAGGACCTGGAGGAGCTCATCGCAAAGCTGAGGGAGGAGGAGGAGTCTCGATACGAGGCTGTCTTCGGAGCTGTCGCCGCCAACTTCCACGAATATTTTTCGCAGCTCGCCCCTGGCGGCCATGCCACGCTCAAGCATGCGGAGGGCGACGACGGCCCGCGTTCCGGCGTCGAGATCCTCGTCCAGCCACCGCGCAAGAGGCTGCAGAACGTCACGCTGCTTTCGTCGGGCGAGCGCTCGCTTGCGGCGCTGGCTCTGGTGCTTGCGCTCGACGAGGTCAACCCGAGCCCATTCACGATCCTCGATGAGGTCGACGCGGCGCTGGACGACGCCAACGTCGGCAGGTTTGGCGAGATGGTGGCGCGTCTCGGCTTGCAGCGCCAGTTCCTGGTGATCACCCACAACCACGTCACCATGTCGCACGCCTCGAGCCTTTACGGGATTCACCTCGACGAGAGCGGCGCATCGCACATCGTGTCGGTGAGGCTGGAGGACATCCGCAAGCCCGCGGCAAGAGCCGCCTCCGCCGCCCAGGCGGGCTGAGGCACACGCCAGGCTGAGCGTTTGGAGCCGGGTCACCGGCCGGACACGCACTGCACTCGCTGCAGGGTTGCGCGCTCTCAGCCCTCCCCTGGCCGAGGGGTACTACCAGGAGCTCGAGGACCTGTTGGTCTCCGCCGATCTTGGTCCAGCGATGGCAGCCCGGCTTTCATCAGGTGTTCGCACGCGAGCGCCTCGAACGCGCGAGGAGGCAGTGGAAGCATTGGTGGCCACCGCGATCCCGATGATGTCTCGCAAGCCAAGGGAGCTGGACATGCGCTCACGCCCGGCCTGCGTTCTGCTCTACGGGGTCAATGGCGCCGGTAAGACGACGACCATCGGCAAGCTCGCCCACCGCCTGCGGAAAGACGGCCACAAACCGCTCGTCGTTGCGGCGGATACGTATCGGGCCGCCGCGATCGAGCAGATGACCGCGTGGGCCGAGCGAGCAGGGGTCGAGAGCTTCGCCGGAAAGCCCGGAGCCGATCCCGCGTCGGTTGTGTTCGACGGGCTGCAGGCGGCGCGGGGACGCGGGAGTGATGTGGTCCTCGTCGATACCGCCGGCCGCCTGCAGACGCAGCGAAACCTCCTCGAGGAGCTGGCCAAGATCGGCCGGGTCGCGGCCAAGGCGCTCGGGGGCGAGCCGTTCGAGTCGCTGCTCGTGCTGGACGCGGTGGTGGGCCTGACCAACCTTGTCCAGGCGCGCGCCTTCAACCAGGCGATCCCGATGACAGGCCTTGTGCTCTCGAAGCTGGACAGCAGCGCCAAGGGCGGAGCGGTCATCGCAATCGAGGCCGAGCTCGACGTGCCGGTCAAGCTTGCCGGCGTGGGGGAGGGCATCGACGACATCGCCCCCTTTGATCCTTCCGCCTTCCTGCAGGCGCTGTTCGAGGTCTGAGGGTGGCGCTCGCCGATCCGCATTGCCACACCAGTGCTTCAGACGGCATGGTGACGCCTGCCGAGCTCGTCGATGCTGCAGTGACGGCAGGTTTCGATCTGATCGCGGTCACCGACCACGACACGATGGCGTCGGTGGCCGAGGTCCAATCACGAGGGGAGGCAGCCGGTTTGACAGTCGTCCCCGGCCAGGAGGTGACGACGAAATGGCCCGCGCAGACCCACATGCTTGGCTGGTTCCTTCAGAGGCCGGTTAAACGCGGCATGTCGCTCGAGTACACAGTTGCCGCGATTCACGAGCAGGGCGGGCTGGTGGTAATTCCGCACCCGTTCATGCCCACCTATTTCGCATCGATCCAACCCGGAATGCTGCAGCGCCTGCTCGAGGTGACGAGCGTCGATGGCATCGAGATGCTGTCCACGGTCCCGATGGGCGGAGCGCGAAGAAAGCTGCTCAACGAATTCTTCGAAGCCAACCGCGAGCGTTTGGGCGCGGCCATCGGCGCCAGCGACTGTCACTTTGGCGCGAGTGATCTTGGCAGGATGCTCACCGTGTTCGAAGGCGATTTCCGCACTGCGGTGATGGAGTGCACGACAAAGCCGATGGTCGGCAAACGGAGGCGTATACCCACCGGCATCGCCTTGCGCCAGCAATGGCGCGCCCTCGTCGACCTGCCGACGCGGCGGCTGCGCGGGCGCTAGCTGCTCTTATCCTCCAGGCCCAGACCGAACATCGCCTCGAGGTCGTGGGCTGAGAACTGTTGGAACGCCACCATCGTCTGCGTCTTTTCGATCCCATCGAGCTTCGCCAATCCCTGCGTCACCACCTTCGCGAGCTCATCGTGCTCACGCACTCGCGCGATGGCAACGAAGTCCCACTCGCCGGTGACCGTGTAGACCTCCGCGATGCCCTCAACGTCCGCAAGCTTGGGCCCGAGATGCCCAAGGCCCTCCCTGCTCGACTTGACGAGGATGACGGCCGTCAGCATTGGCTGCGAGTCTAGCCCTTCGAAGAGAGCTGGACGATGCCGCCCGTGGCGTCCCCATACGCCCACACATCCATGTCGCCGTAGGGGATGTCGTGCTGGCCGAGGATCGTGCAGATGTGCGTCCTGTGATCGTTGCCATGGTGCAGCGCCTGCACGATGACTACTGTCAGGTCCAGGTTGTACTTCCCGTCCGGCCAATCGACCTCGACCACCTTGGGCTTGCCTTTTCCTGCCGCCTCGATGAGCTGATCCGCGCTCTCGCTCGCGAGCTCACGCAGCCTGGCGACACCAGGAAACTCGTCCTCTTCGTTGGTGGTCGCCTTGCCGCCGGTGAAACGTTCCGCGTACCGCTGCTCGGCAGCGACAAGATGGTGAAGCGTCGCAGCGATGGTGCCGTATGTGCCAGGCGACGTCAGCTGGAGCTGCTCATCGGGCAGCTTCGCGCAGACGTCAAGCAGGTGAAGGTTCGCCCACCTGTGATACCTGAACGCCTCGATCCATGGAGCATCCAACGCCATCCGATTCTAAATCTCCCTCCCCCCTTCAGGGGAGAGGGTCCGGGAGCGGGGAGTTATCGGCATCCACCGCCCTAAAGCTTGGTAAGCTGTCAAGGCATGAGCCTTGACACTCTCCAGGCCAGGAGCCGCTTCCTGGCGCTATTCGACCGATACGGCACCCTGCTGACGGACCATCAGCGAGAGGTCCTCGACCTGCACCTGAGGAGCGATTGGTCCCTCGCTGAGATCGCCGCCAACCAGGGGACTTCAAGGGCAGCGGTTCACGACATAGTTCGCCGCTCGACCAGCTCGCTTGAGGAATATGAACGCAGGCTGGGGCTGCTCGCCGAAGCCGGCAAGCGCCGCCGCGCCATCGCCTCCCTGGAGCGCGAGCTGGCGGGCCTCAAGCGCCGGATGGCACGCCTGGACGCGACGCTATAGTGCCCCGCTCCGGAGGATCAACCGAAATGCCAGGGGCAGCGCTGCGCGGTGCCCGTGGCACCCTTCGGGTTCATCCGGCTAGGCGCCCGATATCCGCGTTGCCGGCTGCGCTACTCGCTTACAGGTCTATCGACATGCGCACTGCGTTGCTCGCCGGCGCCTTGATCTCGGGCGCCGATCCGGCGACTTTCGGCCGCTCCTCCGGAGCAGGACACTAGATGTTCGAGACATTGGGCGAGCGCCTGGCGGCAGCCCTGAAGAAAATCTCAGGCCGCGGCGTCCTTCGCCCCGAAGACGTCGACGCCGGCCTACGCGAAGTTCGTATCGCGCTGCTGGAGGCTGACGTCAACTTCAAGGTGGTCAAGGAATTCATCGAGCGCGTGAGGGAAAGGCTCACCGGCGCTGAGGTCGCGCCTGGCCTGACGGCTCCGCAGCAGGTGGTCAAGGCGGTGCACGCAGAGCTCATCGACCTTCTCGGTGGAAATTCGGAAGGCCTCCACTACGGCGCCTCGCCGGCGGTGGTGATGCTGGTCGGCCTCCAGGGCTCGGGCAAGACCACCACCGCGATCAAGCTCGCGTTGCTTGCTCGCAAAGACGGCCATCGCCCTCTGGTCGCGGCGCTAGACCTGCGTCGACCCGCAGCAGTGGACCAGCTGCGCACGCTGGCGGAGCGCGAAAAGGTTGCCTTCCACTCTGGCACGGGCCGAGTTGAAGACATTGCGGCGGCGGCGATCCGCGATGCGCAGCGTCTCGGTCACGACGTCGTCATCCTCGATACAGCGGGACGTCTCCATATCGACACCGAGCTCATGGACGAGCTGCACAGGCTCAAGGCCGCGGTGCCAGTGACCGAGACACTCCTGGTCGCCGACTCGATGACAGGCCAGGAGGCGGTGAAGGTGGGGGAGGCGTTCGCGAGCGCTGTGGGGCTGGACGGCGTGATTCTCACCAAGCTCGACGGCGACGCGAGAGGCGGCGCCGCCCTGTCCCTGAGGAGGGCGAGGGCCCAGCCCTCCCCGCTCCCTCCCGGGGTCCCCGCGCCCGTGGTGCGCGGGGGAGGTGCCGGGCCTGGCCCGGCCGGAGGGGGCGTTCAGCCTGGTTTAACCATCAGGTTCGCCGGGACAGGTGAGAAGCCCCAGGACCTGGAGGTCTTCCACGCCGAGCGGATGGCCTCGCGGATCCTCGGGATGGGCGACGTGCTCACTCTCATCGAGCGGGTCGAACAAACAGTCGACAAGGAGAAGGCCCTCGAGATCGAGCGTCACATGCGCGCCGGCCACCTGAGCTTCGACGACTTTCTCACTCAGATCCGCCAGGTCCGCGGGATGGGTCCGCTCGAGGGAATGCTCGACATGATCCCTGGCGGCGCCAAGCTGAAAGGCCAGGTGGCAGGGGCGAACACGGAGCAAGAGGTGAAAAGGATGGAAGCGATCATCCTTTCCATGACGGCGCGGGAGCGCGCGCATCCCGAGCTGATCGATGGCGCGCGCAAGCGACGGATCGCGCGCGGCAGCGGAGTTCAGCCCGCCGACGTCAATCGCCTCATCAAGGCGCGCGAGGCGATGCAGAAGCTCGTCAAGCAGTTCGGCAATCGCAGCGGAAAGGCCGGGGTGGCCCGGCTGTTTGGACAAGGAGGTCCAGGTTGGTAAAGATCAGGTTGAGGCGGATGGGGGCCAAGAAACACCCCTTCTACCGCCTCGTTGTGGCGGACGCGCGGTCGCCGCGCGACGGCCGGTTCATCGAGCACCTCGGGTACTACGATCCGATGACCGACCCGGTGGTGATCAAGATCGACGGCGACAAAGTCGTGCGCTGGCTCCAGCAGGGCGCACAGCCCACGGAAGCCGCGCGGAGCTTGTTGAAGCGGGAGGGAATTCTTGAGCGACTTGCAGAGACGCGGAAGTCGACAGCCTCGGCGTGAAGGCGCGGGTGGCCGCGGTCCCTACAACCGCGGCTTTCGACGTGACGGTCCATCGGGTCCTCCGGGCCCTGCCATCGACTACAAGGCGCTTGTCGAGTACGTCGCCAAGTCCCTGGCAGAAAAGCCCGACGAGGTAGTGGTCGAAGCGATCGAGCGCGGTGGTGGCACCATCGCGATCAAGGTGAAGCTGGCCGACGGTGACGTCGGCAGGTTCATCGGCAAAGCGGGTCGCAACATCGAGGCGGTGCGCACCCTGGTCCGCGTGGCGTCCCTGCGCGACCGAAAGCGCGTCTTCGTCGACCTCGCCAATGCACCCCTGGACCACCCCGCGCCAAGGGGCAGGCCCGCCATGGGCGGCGTGGCAGAATGATTCGAGTCGGACAGGTCGGCGGCGCCTATGGTTTGGACGGAGCTGTAAAGGTCGTTCCCTTGACAGACTTTGCC
The DNA here is from genome assembly GCA_036844615.1 of Candidatus Dormiibacterota bacterium. Taxonomy (GTDB): domain Bacteria; phylum Chloroflexota; class Dormibacteria; order Dormibacterales; family Dormibacteraceae; genus Palsa-872. Next base: position 33,453 of record DAIUFK010000012.1, read on the forward strand.
GACCGCTTCGATGCCGGAGCCACTTTCTTCGTCGACGGCGCCGAACGCGAAGTCGAATGGAGCCGGCCGGGCCATCCAGGCCTTGTCGTGAAGCTGCGGGGTGTCGACAACCGCACGATGGCGGACCTTTTTCGCGGCAGGTACCTCGAGGTCCCCGAGACGGCGGTTCGGCCCCTGGCGGAAGGCCACTTCTATCACCACCAGGTAGTTGGGCTCACCGTTCTCACCAGCTCGGGTCGGCACCTGGGAACCATCGCGGAGGTGCTGGAACGGCCGGCGAACGACGTTTGGGTCAGCCGGCAAGGGGTGATCGAGCACTTGATCCCGGCGACAAAAGATGCAGTGGTCGAAGTCGACGTCACCGGAGGACGGGTGGTGGTCGCCGACTGGCTGGTCCAGGTCGAGGACGCGTAGCCATGCGATTTGACGTGGTCACGATCTTCCCGGGCATGTTCGCGCCGGTCTTCGAGCAGGGCGTGGTCGGCAGGGCCATCGAGCGCGGCCTTATCGACCTCAACACCCACGACCTCCGCGACCACACGCACGACCGCCATCGCCAGGTCGACGACCTGCCGTTCGGCGGCGGCCCTGGCATGGTGCTCAAGCCGGAGCCGGTGTTCGAGGCGGTGGAGGCGATAAGGCCCCACAACCCGGGACCTGTCGTGCTCATGGAGCCTTGGGGCGAGCCTCTCGACCAGCGCCTCGCGGCCGAGCTTTCGGCCGAGCCCGGGCTGATCATCGTCTGCGGGCGATACGAGGGCATCGACGACCGCGTGCGCACGGGGCTGGCGACGCGCGAGGTATCGATCGGCGACTATGTGCTCAGCGGGGGCGAGATCCCCGCCATGGTCCTCATCGATGCAGTCGCGCGGCTGATACCGGGGGTGGTCGGCGATCCCGAATCACTCACCCAGGACACGTTTTCGAGCGAGCCTGCCGGTTGGCCACAGTTCACGCGACCTGCCGAGTTTCGAGGGCTCGGCGTCCCCGAGGTTCTTCTTTCCGGCGACCACGCGCGAATCCGCCAGTGGCGCCGCCAGCAAGCAGCGGCAAGACATGTTTCACACATCAAGGAGTTGAAGAAGTCATGAACGTCATCCAGCAGCTAGAGAAGGAGCAGCAGAAGGAAAACGTTCCTGCGCTGCGCGCCGGTGACACCGTCAAGGTGCACGCGAAGGTCGTAGAGGGCACGCGCGAACGCATCCAGGTGTTCGAAGGCACAGTGATCAGGGTCACAGGTGGCGGGCTCCGCCAGAACTTCACTGTGCGCAGGGTCACCCATGGGGTCGGCGTCGAGCGCACCTTCATGATCCACTCGCCACGCATCGACAAGATCGACGTCCTGCGCCACGGCGACGTGCGCCAGGGTCGCCTGTACTACCTGCGTGCGAAGGTTGGCAAGGAAGCCCGCATACGCGAGCGCAGGAGCACGGTGGCGGCACCCGAGGCGGCAGCGGATGAGCCTGAGGAGAGCGGGGAAGAGTAGCTGCCTGTTAAGACCATGGCGAAGGCGTCTAAGGCCCGGTAATCTCGGCTGGTGAGCCGTCACATGCTCTGGCGTTACGAGCGCATGGCAAGCGCGATGGGATACCAGGTGGTCGCCGGCGTCGACGAGGTGGGCATGGGCCCTCTCGCCGGTCCTGTCGTCGGTGGTGCCGTCGTGCTTCCGATCGGCGTCCGGATCCCGGGCCTCGACGATTCAAAGCTCCTGACCGCCGACCAGCGCGAGCGCCTTGACAGGGCGATCCGGCGCCGCGCCGTCGCGGTGTCGGTGTGCGCGGTGGACCATGCCCAGGTCGACAGCCTCGGCCTTCTGCGGGCCCGGCACCTTGCCACCGCCGGCGCGGTGGCCGGCCTGGGGATCCCTGCCGAGTACCTGCTGGTCGACGCATGGGACGTGCCCGACGCGCAGATGGCCCAGATGGCTGTGGTCAAAGGGGACAGGATCTGTGCCTCGATCATGGCCGCCAGCATCGTCGCCAAGGTGGCCCGGGACCGCGCGATGATCGAGTACGACCGGCTCTATCCCGGCTACGGTTTCGCCGGCCACAAGGGCTACGCCACGCCCGCCCACCGTGCCGCCATCCGCCTCCTGGGTCCAAGCCCGATCCACCGGACGTCGTGGGCACCGTTTCGCGAGCAAGCGCAGCCCGGCTAGAGCTCGGCCGCGCCGGCGAGAAGGCGGCGGCGGACCTCCTCAGGCGGCGCGGCTACGAGGTGGTTGGTTCCGGCTTCCGAGCCCGGCGGGGCGAGCTGGACCTGGTCTGCCGTCGCGGCCCAGACCTCGTTGTCGTCGAGGTCAAGACGAGGACCGACGAGGAGTTCGGGACGCCGGCAGAGGCGGTCGGCCCGCGCAAGCAACGAGCGCTCATGGCGGCGGCGGCGGAGTACCGGGCGTTGGCGGGGTGGCGGGGTCCGATCCGCTACGCGATAGTTGGCCTGACGGTGAGGAGCGAAGGGGGTTTCGACGCAGAGCTGATCGAAGACCCATTCGAGTGAACTCCCTATGAGTTAGGGATAGCGGTCTCAAACGAGCGCAGCCGGGAGTTCGCGAGCCACAGCAAGAGGGTGACGAGCGCAAACGAGGCTGCCGCCAGGATGACGCCGGCCACCCACATCACTGTCCCGACCTCGGGCGTCGAAGGGATGGGTCCAAGGTTGGCGCCGCCCGAAAAAGCTTCTGCTCCGAAAACGAAAAGAGCCAATGCACCGACGCTGAGGAGGCCGAAACCGAGCGAGCCGCCGATTCCCGCCAGGGTGCCGATGAGGCCAATCGCTCGCCTATCGTCGAGCGAGTCGAACCGGGGATCGATGCCGCCTGCCGACACTCCGATGGCAACGAAGCCGCAGCCGAGCCAGATCACCAAAGTGCTGAGCTCGAGGATGCGGTCAGCCCCGTTGTTGCTGACCAGGCCCACCACCACGCTGAACACGATGGTCATCACGAGCACCGGAGGGAGCGTCAACAAGACCTTGGCGCGGAGGACATGCCACATCGTCAGCGGCGCCATGCGCAGGATCAGAAACCCGCGCCTTTCGCTTGGAACCGCAGGCGTGGCCAGCGTAGTTGACATGAACATCGACATGAAGCCGACGAGGAAAACCTCCGTCCAGAAGCCGTTCGCGCCGCGCGACGGCCGGCTGACCGCGAAGACGTAGCCGATCGGAAAAAGCAGGGCCGGTAGCAGGCGGCTGAGGCGCCTTATGTCGCGCCGGAAGCCAAGCCAGTCCTTGCGCGCGATCGCCAGCGTCGGTGAAGCCGCGCCCCGTGCGGGCGTCACTTCCTGGCGTCGGGCCCTTCGACTCCAGATCGGCTGTGTGCTGCCGAACACCCCAAGGCCCGAGAGAAGGGTTCGCTCGTAGAGCACCTCGGCCGCTGCCAGCGTCACGGCGGCGAGGACAAGCGTCAGTCCAACCCACGTCGCGGCAGCCGACGCGTTCCCCGCGATCATTGCGCTCAGCGCATGGCCGGGCCACGCCGGTGGCAGCCAGTCGATGCGCTGGACAAACGTGTCGAGGTTGTCCAGATTGGGCCGCGTGCGCCCGAAAAATGACTGGCGCAGGCTGACGTTCCATGCGAGATAGAGCCCTGCGCCGGTCAAGCCTGCAGCGGCTGCCGCCACGTCGCGCGCCATTCGAGCGGGCACCCACCTGAGGATTATCGACATGAGGACTGTCTGCAACGAGGTGATCACGAGGACCTGTAGGAAGATCATCGGCACCGCGAGCAGGAAGTAGGCGAGTGGGGCGCCTGTGCCCGCGCCGACACCGAAAACGACAGCGCCGAGGATGAAGCTGATCAACAGGTTGGCGCCCATGGCCAGGATCAGTCGTGCGGCGAAGATCTCGACAGTGCGGACAGGCGCGAGCGTCAGCTGCAGCAGGTCCCGACCGACGAAGAAGGTTGCGATCACTGTCGGAAAGCCGACCACCAGCATCAGGACAGACAAACTGGTGAAGCCGCCGACGAGAACCAGGTCCACCGCCGAGGGGAGGAATCGCCCCGCGCCTGCGCCGATGGCAAAGGCGCCGCCGCCGATGAACACGACTGCAGCGACCAGCGCAACGGCCAACAGAAGCAGACGAAACGGCCCGCGCTTCATGAGTCGATGCCGCAGCCCGAGGGCCTCGGCGCCAAGAATGATCCGCGTTGCCGCGAGACCGCTCATGCCAGCAATCGTTCGATGAGCTCTTTCGACTCGGGCCCCGCTGTGAGCTTCAAGAAAAGGTCCTCGAGGCTCGCCTGGTCGCTTCCAGCCTGAGCCCGGAGCTCGTCCATCGTCCCGGTGGCGGTGATGTGGCCGCGGTCGATGATCGCAACGCGCCGGCAGAGCGCCTGAGCCACTTCGAGGATATGGGTGGAAAGCAGGACGGTGGTCCCGCGGCTGGCCAGCTCCTCGAGCAGGTCTTTGACAAGGCGTGCGGAGCGCGGGTCGAGCCCATTTGTCGGTTCGTCCAGCAGGAGCACCGAAGGTTCGCGGATCAACAGCGACGCCAGGCCGATCTTCTGCTTCATCCCGTGGCTGTACCCGCCGATGAGCTCGCCATCCCGGTTGGCGAGCTCGAACAGTCCGAGCAGGCGCTCCATGCGTTGTTCGCGTTCGGCGCCGCGCGGCATGCTGTAGAGGTCGGCCACGAAATGCAGAAACTCTCGCCCTGTCAGGTGAGGATGGACGAAGGGCTCCTCATCGAGGTAGCCAAGGCGCGCCTTGGCGAGGAGGGGTTGACGGAAAATGTCGATCCCGTCGATGAGAGCAGTTCCTGAAGTGGGGGCCAGGAGGCCGCACAGCATCCGCAGCGTCGTGCTCTTTCCCGCGCCGTTGGCGCCGAGGAAGCCGAAGATCTCACCGCGCGCGACCTGGAAGCTGACGCCGTCGACCGCGGTGACGACGCCGAAGCGCTTGACCAGCTGCCTGGCTTCGACTGCAGTCGCAGGGTGACCGGGCTCGGTCGAGGTCATCGTTTGCACATTAGCTGAGGCGTTTATCGGAAGTGGCGATCAAGCTCCGACGCGTACCTCCTGCCCAGCGACTCGGAGCCTTTGAGAAGCCAGTCGTCGACGCGATGCGTGCCACGTGGGGCTTCATGCGAGACGAGCCGTTCCTCCATCAAGCCCTCGAGCTCCTGGCGGGTCAGCATGACGTCGCGCATGAACAGGCCCACGACGTCGCCCGCAAGAAGGGTGAGCGATGGCGCCATGAAAAAGATGCGGGGCCCGCGCCTGACCGCGACGGCGACGCTGTCGACGAGGTTGGCGTACGAGATGATCTCGGGCCCCGCCGCATCGACCACGACGTTCTCTATCTGAGTCGCCGCCCAGCTTGCGATCTCGGCAACGTCCTCGCCCGCCACTGGCTGGACCCGATACGTTCCGCGTGCGGGAATCACGAAGAAAGGCATTTTTCTGAGCAGCCACGCGATGTTGTTGATGAGGATGTCACCGGGCCCGAAGATGAGGGTCGGCCTCACGACCGCCCACTGCATTCCCGACTCGCGGACGAGCTCTTCGGTGCGAGCCTTACCCACGTAGTAGTCGAGATGAGAATCCATCGACGGGTTGCTGACGCTGATGTGGACCACCTTGCGCACACCTGCCTCCGCGGCCGCCGACATCAGGATCCTGGTATTCGCGACAGCGTCACCGAAATCGATCCCGCCGTGGCGGAAGCGAACCCAGTACGTGTTGTAGAAGACATCGGCTCCGCGAAAGCTTTCAACGAGCGCGGCGCGGTCGGTGAACTGAAGCGGCGCCACGTCGACGTCGATGTCCTGCGCACCAGGTCGCCGAGGGTGGTTGGTGAGTGTGCGGACCCGCCGGCCGCCCGCAAGCAAGTGTTGCGCGATGAACCGGCCGGTGAAGCTGAAAGCGCCGGTGACTACGTCGAAGCCTGGTTCCATCAGAACGGAAATCTGGTCAGGTCATACGCGAGAGAGCCAGGCTTGACATGACCCGAGATGACCACTCGAGGCCTGTGCCGCACCGCTTCGGCGGGGTGCACCTCCGGACGGAGGCCGTTGAAGATCGGGAACCGAAGCGTGCCGTCGGGCGACCATTCCGAATAACGCACGCTGACGACGAGCTCCGGCCGCACCCAATGAACTGGTCTCGTCATGATCGGCGGCGGATCGAGAGGCGAATCTTCGCTGGCCAGAGCGACGAGCGCGTCGCCGACAGATTGGATCGCCGCCTCGTCATAACCGCCGCCCACCGTCCCGCACGGCAGCAGGCGGCCGTCCTCGTGGTACCCGACGACCAGTGCGTCGAAAAGCTTCTCGCCAGTCCAGCCGATGACGACGAAGTCATCGGACTTGACAGCTTTGACCTTCAGCCAGAAGGGGCTGCGCTGGCCGGCGACGTAAGGACTCAGCTTGTGCTTGGCCACCACGCCTTCGAGGCCGCGTTCGAGGCACGCCTCGAAGAGCTCGACTCCGTCCTCGTCGATGTGGTCGGGCACGAAGATGTGACCGCCAGGTTCGACTGCCTTCTGCAGTCGAGTGCGCCTTCTCAAGACAGGCTGGCGCAGGAGGGGCTTCTCGTCGAGGTATAGCGCATCGAAAGCGAGATAGGCGACTGGGATCTGTTCCCGCAGCGCGGCGCCGCCAGCCAGCCGCTGGCGCAGCCGAGGGTAGTCCGGGCGCCCGTCGGGGTCGGTGGCGACCAGCTCGCCGTCGATGACGCTGCCGGGCGGGATCCGCTTGGCGGCGGCGATCACCTCCGGCACGTCGGCGGTGAGGTCGTTGAGGCCGCGATCCTGGAGCCGAACCCGGCCGTCGCTGTCTCGGAACACCAGGCAGCGGAGGCCGTCCCACTTGACCTCGAAGAGATATTCGGGGGAGCTGAATGGAGCTTCCGCGGATGCGGCCTGCATAGGGCGCAGCTCCGCTGGAAAGTTCTCGAGCTCAATTTGAAGCTGATCAGGATCGCTGGTCATTGCCTTCAGAGTAGCCCTCGACTCGGCCCGTCTTGCCTGCGGGGGCCTCCCCTCCGTCGCTCTCCGAGAACAACCTCCCGCGCTGGCGCGCGGGGACCCCACAGGACCGGGGAGGTCCGCGCCTTATTAACTCGCCTTGCGGCGGGCTTTTTTGACTTCGGC
>DAIUFK010000013.1:0-2439 GCA_036844615.1 Candidatus Dormiibacterota bacterium
CCATGGAAGCGCCGCCGAAGGCCGGTTGGACGGGCCGGCACGCCGTCGAGCTCTACGTCAGGACATACGCGACGATGCTGCAGAGCTCCGGCGACATCAAGATCGAATCCCTTGTGCAGGCGCACCTGGGCATGGGCTCCGTCTTACACCCGCTGGCAGCCGATCCGCAAACAGATATGGGCGCGCTGCTGTATGCGGTCCGCCGGCTTCCCGCGGCAATCAAACGGTGCCGTCACGTGGTGATGGGCCAGAGCCCCCAGGGCTTCAGAGCGGTGCTCGGGGCCGACATCCTGGCGTGGCAGGCGGTGAAGGCGCCAGCCCGGCGGCGCCGCTGGTACCAGGACGGGCAAACGCTTGCTGTGCTCATCGCCTCCACGTCGGACATCGACGACCTCGTGCCGACGCTCGTCGCCTATCAGATCGAATGGAACAAGCTCCACGCCTCGCTGCAGGACGTCGAGCTCAGCGATGAGCAGGCGCGGTCGGCCGCAGGGGCCACGGAGGACGACTGGCGCCGGCTGCACGACGCTTGGGGCGGGGGCTTCGACGAGACGCTCGCGGCCATCAAGCGCGAGGAGTGCAGGATCGTGCTCCGGCTGGTCGGCGGCAGTCACCTCGGTTATGCGCGTAACGCAAGCAGGTGGTGGCTTCCGATCGCTGCGGCGATGGAAGAGCTGGGAGTCCGTGAGGCCCCGATCTACTTCGTCTCTTCCAACGCGCACAGCCTCATCAACGTGCTCACCGGCGTCGCCAGGCAGTTCGACAGCGAGATCCGCGACTGGGTTGGTCGCAACCACCCCGACCTGGAAGAGGAGAGACGCAAGCTCGAGGCTGGCGACAGCCGCGCGTCGCCCGACAACTGGCTCTATTACAGCGCGCGCCACCTGTTCGACCTGCATCCCGATCGTGAGCGCCAGCGGCAGCGCCGCGCGGAGATGGAGGCGGCCAACGGCATCCGCCACGTCGCCGCGAAGGGCACTGGCGTGGACTCGGCGGCGCAGGTTTTCAAGCTCTCTCAGCTGGACCCGTCCTCGATCGACGGCAGGGTGGGACGCGTGGACGAGGCCAAGCTGCGCGCCTCCGGGGCTTGCATTCTCAACGTCGACTATCCGCTGGGCATGGCCGCCTATCACATCCTTCGCCAGGTCGCGGAGCAGGCCTCGTGGGTGGCGGGGGTCTATATCCTCGGCAAGGCCGCCACGCTAAACGCCGACGTCGGCGACGTGATGATTCCCAACGTCGTTCACAACGAGCACTCGGGCAACACGTACTGGCTCGACAACTGCTTCGCCGCGGGCGACGTGCAGCCAAATCTCGTTTACGGCTCGGCGCTTGACAACCAGCGCGCCGTCGCGGTCCGCGGAACGTTTCTGCAGAACCGCGACTATCTCGACTTCTACTACCAGGGCCGGTACACCATCGTGGAGATGGAAGCCGGCCCGTATCTCGACGCCTGCTATGAGATCGCCCAGCCCGGCCGGTATCCAATCGACGAGAGCGTCAACATGGCCCGGCTCACATTTGATCTTGGGATCGTCCACTACGCCTCAGACACGCCTTACACCCAGGCCCGAACCCTCGGGGCGCGAGGCCTGAGCTATCGCGGGATGGACTCGACCTACGCTTCGGCTATCGCGGTGGCGAGGCGGATCCTGCAGCGGGAGGACGCTCTCCTGAGCTGACGACCAACACCTGGGCGTGGGGGTGGTTGTGCTGCCCGGCCCCGTGGTTGATCTCACCGCACGGGTGGCAGCTCTCGACCTGGATTGTCGTGTGGCCGATCGCGAACCGATCGCACAGCCTTCTCTCCAGGTCCCTCACTACGTGCTCGGCCTCGCCGAGCGGGCAGTCGTCGACGACCACGTGAACGCTGAGCGCCATCTCATCGGACGAGAGGGCCCAAACGTGGAGGTCGTGCATGCTGCTGATCAGCGATGTCCCGGTGATCTCGCTCGTGACGGCGGCAAGGTTGATGTCGCGTGGCGTGCCTTCCATCAGGAGATTCACCGTCTCTCGCACGAGCCGCCAAGCGCCGAATGCGATCAGGACGGCGATCGCCATCGACAGCAGCGGGTCAATGGGCAGCCAGCCTGTGAGCAGGATGACGGCACCGGCCACCACCACGCCGATCGATGCCCCGATATCTCCCGTTACGTGGATGAGCGCCGCCCGCGTGTTCACGTTGTGCGTCTCTCCCCGCAGGCCGAAGACTACAAACGCATTGATCGCTATTCCGATCAGCGCGGCAACGATGACGATGCCGCCCTGCACGGGTTCGGGGTTCGCCAGGCGGCGCACAGCCTCGACTGCGATCACGATCACTATCACGATCAGCGTCACCGCGTTGACGAGGGCGGCGAGGATGCTCACGCGGTGGTAGCCGTAGCTCCGCCGCTGGTCCGCGGGCCGCTTGGCCTGGGCGACCGCAAACCAGGCGAG
>DAIUFK010000013.1:2539-40070 GCA_036844615.1 Candidatus Dormiibacterota bacterium
AGCTCCGCCGCTGGTCCGCGGGCCGCTTGGCCTGGGCGACCGCAAACCAGGCGAGCCCGAGGGCGAAAACGTCGGTCAGCACGTGCCCGGCGTCGGAGAGCAGGGCAAGGGAGTGAGCGGCGAGGCCGCCGGCGAGCTCGACAAGCAGGACCGCGCAGGTGAGCGCGAGCGCCACCTTCAGTGTCGCGCTGCGGTCTCTCGCTGTTTCCATTAACTCAATTTACCCACTTGCAAGCACGGTTAATTGCCGACCTGGGCGCCCCCTCCGGCGGGCACAGCCCGCCACCTCCCCGGCAAGCGGGGAGGACGTCCGATTGATTACCTCCACCAGTCGTCAGCATGGTCGAGGTACGCAAGGAGCATGCCGTGGCGGAGGCCCTCGTGGCTGATGTGAAGCACGGCCAGGCCGTACCAGTCGAGGAGAAGCAACAGCGCCTCGACTCCTGCACGCATTGCCTTGACACGATTGGCCGGCAGCAGGACCTTCGCGGCCACCTCGCTTGCTCGAGTGGCATCGAGGCGGCTCTCGCAGGTGAGGAGGTCGGCGGTCGTGAGGACGGTCGGTGGGTTTCTCTTCGAAAGCACCTGGGGCAGGTTGGAGGCGGTCCCACCGGTGGCGACGAGACGCTCCACGTCTGCATCAGGGGCATGGGAGAGCTCACGCAGCGCGGCCCGGCGAAGCCGCGCCCGCTCCTCTGGCTTGGGCGGGTCCGAAAAGTAAGCGTTGGCGAGAACACCGGACCCTATGGGCAACGTCGCGGATCGGACCATCTTGCGTGCGTTGCCGACCACGATCTCGGTGGAAGCGCCGCCGAGGTCGACCATCAGCCACTCGCGCCTTGCCGCGTGCCTGGAAGCCACCCCCAGGAAGCTCAGCTCAGCCTCGCGCGTCGGGCTGATGATGTGCACCTCGGTTCCGATCGCCTCCCCCGCCTCGCGAACGAACTCCTCGCGGTCCGACGCTTTGCGAACAGCTTCCGTCGCACCCGCAATCAGAACCTCGTAGCCGTGGTTTCGGGCCCTGGCGACGACGGAACGCAATGCGCGGATCGCGGGCTTGGCGCGGGTGCCAATCGCGCCGGTCCGAGCGACCTGGGCGCCGAGCTCCGGCATCTCGACGTAGTGCGCAACGTCGACGAGTCGGCCCCGAGCAACATCGGCCACGAGGGCGTGCACCGTGTTGCTGCCGATGTCGACCGCGGCCAATCGCATCCCACAGCCACTCTAGAATCTCCGTGAGTGCCAGGTAAGAAGAAGGTACGTACGGAGCGCGACTCAATGGGTGAGGTGGAAGTTCCAGCTGACGCTTACTACGGCGCCTCCACCCAGCGTGCTGTCCTCAACTTCCCGATCTCAGGCCAACCGTTCCCTCGACGCTTCATCCGCGCCCTGGGGATGGTGAAAAAAGCCGCTGCGCAAACCAACCTGGAGCTCGGCCTCCTCGCCAGAAGGCGCGCGCGTGCGATCGCGGCTGCGGCGCAGGAGGTCATCGACGGCAAGCTTGACGACCAGTTTCCAATCGACATCTATCAGACCGGTTCCGGCACCTCGACCAACACCAACGCCAACGAGGTCATCGCCAACAGGGCAATCGAGATCCTAGGGGCCGAACGAGGTTCCAAGACAGTGCATCCCAACGACCACGTGAACCTGTGCCAGTCCTCCAACGACGTCATCCCGACGGCGATCCAGCTGTCCTGCGCGGTGGCGATCACCGATGAGCTGATCCCGGCGCTGCGCCGGCTGCAGAAGGCGCTGGAGGCGAAGAGCGCCGAATTCTGGCCGGTGATGAAAACAGGCCGCACGCACCTGCAGGATGCGACACCGATCCGGCTCGGCCAGGAGTTCAAAGGCTACGCGGGGCAGGTGGAGGAATCGATCCGGCGTGCAGAGAGCGCAGTTGACGAGCTTGCGAAGGTCCCGCTCGGCGGCACCGCAGTCGGTACTGGACTCAACTCTCATCCGCAGTACGCGCGCCTGACATGCGCGCGCCTGGCCAAAGCGACAGGCATCGCCGTGCACGAGACGCGCAACCATTTCCACGCCCAGGCGACCCTTGACGTGTTGGTTGCCGCACACGGCGGACTGCGGACCATCGCCACCAGCCTCTGGAAGATCGGCTCCGACATCAGGCTCATGGGCTCCGGCCCGATCGCGGGGCTTGGGGAGCTGCGCCTGCCGGAGACGCAGCCTGGCTCGAGCATCATGCCCGGCAAGGTCAACCCGGTGATCATCGAGTCGATGACGATGGTCGTCGCGCGCGTGTTCGGAAACGACATCACGGTCGCGCTCTGCGGCCAATCGGGAAGCCTTTTCGAGCTCAACGTGATGATGCCTGTGGCAGGGGTCGCCTCTCTGGAGTCGATCACTCTGCTGGCGGCCTCGGCCCGCAACCTGGCGGGGCGCTGCATCGAGGGGCTGCAGGCGACCGACCGCGGGCCCGAGCTGGTGGAGCGGAGCCCCATGCTCGCTACCGCTCTGAACCCTGTGATCGGCTACGACGAAGCCGCCAAGATCGCCAAGGAGTCGATGCGCACAGGTCGCTCGATCCGCCAGCTTGCACGTACGAAGGGCATGTCCGAGGTCACCCTGAACAAGGTGCTGGACCTCGGCAAGATGACCAAGCCGGGCCTGGAAGGACCGGGCGGAGGCGGCTAGACGCCTAAATGAATGACCTCAGGCTCGAGGTCGTCGGCGGAGTGGCAACCCTGTCCATCGACAGGCCCCAGGCCCGAAACGCCCTTGCGCTGCAAACCATGGCCGAGCTCGACGAGGCCCTGGAAACCGTGCGAACCGAGCGTGCGAGGGTCCTCGTCATCCGCGGTGCCGGGGACAAGGCGTTCTGCGCCGGCGGCGACATCAAAGAGCTCGAGCACATGCGCTCGGAGGAAGAGGCTGCGGCGATGGCGCACCGGATGCGGGCGACGCTGGATCGGATTCCGCAGCTAGCCATACCCGTCATCGCAGGGCTCAACGGCGACGCGCTTGGCGGCGGAGCCGAGCTTGCGGTTGCCTGCGACTTCCGCATCGCCGCAGCGCACGCGCGCATCGGGTTTCCGCAGATCTCACTTGGACTGATGCCGGCGTGGGGCGCCTCAGAGCGGCTCGCGTCGCTCGTCGGGCGTGGCCGCGCCCTGTCCATCCTTCTCGGCGGCCGGCTGATGCCGGCGGCTGAGGCGATGCAGCTGGGACTGGTTGAGGTCGTGGTGCCAAGCGCGGAGTTCGACGCAAGCATCCATGAGATGGCGATCGGAATCGCCGCCGCGCCGCCTGCGGCGGTGGCCGGGATCAAGAGCTCGATCAACGCGGTGCGGCCGCATCGAAATCCTGAGCTTGCGGATACGACAGTCGAGGCATTCGCCCGCACGTGGGCTGACCCGGCGCATTGGAAAGCGGTCGAGCAGATGGGGAAACGCCGCCGGAAAAAGCAGTGAGAAGCTCGCATGTCACCAATCCCCTGCTTCGGTTTCGCCTTCCGGCCGTGCTGCTGGTGGCCGTCATCGTGGTTGGAATCACTGGCTACACCCTCATCGAGGGATGGGACCTGCTCGACTCCTTTTACATGACCATCATCACGATCAGCACCGTCGGCTACACCGAGGTCCATCCGCAGTCGACGACTGGGAGGCTCTTCACATCGGGCCTGATCGTGATCGGTGTGGGTACGATGCTGTTCGGCTTCGGGGTGTTCGCGGAGGCCCTGACCGAGAACAACTTCGGCATCTACAGGAGACAGCGTCAGTTGGAAAGGCAGCTCAACCACCTTCGCGACCATTTCATCATCTGCGGCTACGGCCGCATCGGGACTCAGATCGCCATCGAGTTCGACGAGCACAAGGTGCCGTATGCGGTGGTGGAGCAGACGCCTGAGGCGCTCGAGCGCCTCCACAACGAGGACCGCCTTCACATCGAGGGCGACGCGTCGAGCGAAGACATCCTGAAGCAGGCAGGCATCGAGCGAGCCCGCGGCCTCATCTCAGCCGTCGACTCCGACGAACGCTCGGTCTACATCACCCTTGCCGCAAGGGCGCTGAACCCGTCTCTATTCATCATCTCCCGTGCCGGCCGGCCTGACTCGGCCAGGCGGCTCGAGCTTGCCGGCGCCAATCGCGTGATCTCTCCTTACCGGATGGCAGGTCACCGAATGGCCGAGCTTGCGGTCCACCCGGCCCTTGTCGATGTGCTGGACACGCTGCACCACGGTGGCGCGGAAATCGGCGTCGAGGAGATACTCGTCGGCCCGACCACGGCGGCGCTCGGCAAATCTCTCGACGATGCCGGCCTTCTCGACCCGTCAGGGGCGAAGGTCCTTGCGCTCCGCCGCCGCGATGGAACGCTCCACGCCAACCCCGGCGGAGACCTTCATCTCGAGGAGGGCGACCTCGTGGTTGCCCTGGGCACCGAGAACCAGCTCGTCGCCACCGCCGCCATGCTGAAGTAGCTCCCAGGCCACAAGCCGCCTCCGTACAGTTCGCTCAATGAAAGCCCTTGGCCGCAGGCCGGAGCTCGTTGCGCTCGCCTCGGTTTTCATCGGGGTGGCCCTCGTCCTGGGCAAGCTCGTCGTGGGTCTATTGACAGGAAGCCTTGGCATCCTGAGCGAGGCAGTCCACTCCATCCTCGACGTGATCGCGAGCGTGTTCGCCCTCGTGGCGGTGCGCACCGCGCGCAAGCCCGCGGACAGTGAGCATCCCTACGGCCATGGCAGAGCGGAGAACGTCGCGGCGTTCGCGGAGGGGGTGCTTCTGATGATCACCGCCGCCGGGATCGCTTTCGAAGCGGTCCGGCGCCTTGTCGCGGGTGGAGGCGCGGTCAACGCAGCCGGTTATGCCTTCGCCCTGCTGATCGTCACCCTGTTCGTCGAGGCGGTACGGGCCGGGATCCTTCGCGGCGTGGGTCGGGCGGCGGACAGCGAGGCGCTGCAGGCGGACGCCATCAACAGGCTCGCCGACGTGCTGGCGACGGTCGCCGTCCTGGCCGGCCTGATCGGCGTGCGGATGGGCCTGGAGTGGGCGGATTCCGTCGCCGCCCTGTTGGTGGCTGCGATCATCGGTCGCGCAGCGGCGATGGTGGCCTGGCGCTCAGTAGACATCCTCATGGACCGCGCCCCGGCAGGGGCTGAGCGGCAGCTCCGCTCCGCGATCGAAGCTGTAAATGGAGTGCGCGAGGTGCGTTCGGTGCGTGTGAGGCGCTCGGGACCCAACCTGCTCGGCGACGCGAGCATCGCCACCGCCCGCATGCTCTCGCTGGAGGCTGCGGGGCGCCTTGTCGACGAGGTCAAGAACGTTTCGAAGGCGACACTCCCCGCACTCGAGCTCACCGTCGTCGTCGAGGGACAGGCGCGCCCCAGCGACCTGGTGGAACGAATCCACGCCGCGGCGGCCCGCAACGGAGGCGTTCGCGACCTCCACAACGTGACGGTGGAGCGAGAAACCGACGGCTCGTTGCACCTCATCATGCACGCCAAGCTGCCTGGCGACATGACACTTGCCAAGGCGGCGCGGGCCAGCGCCGACCTCGAGCGGACGCTCCGCGCCGAGCTTCCCGATGCAACGCGCGTCGACATCCACCTCGAGCCGATGGAGCCTCATGTGGTGATTGGCGAAGACGTGACCAGCCGGCGGGCTCAGCTGGCCGCAAGGATGCGCGAGGTGGTTGAGGCCCATCCCGAAGTACGGCGATGCGTTGACGTCGAGCTGAGCGATCGGCATCACCGCATCTATGCACACGTGGTCGCCGAGCTCGACGGGGAGGTGAGCCTCGAGCACGCGCACCAGGTGGAGACGGAGCTCGAAGTGCAGATCCGTCGCGCCCTGCCCGAGGTCCACGAGGTGGTCGCACGGGCCATCGCATGAGGCAGGGTCGCGCCAGCGACCTGCCGGGCCTTGTCGAGCTCTGGCGGGAGGACGTGCGAGCAGGGCGTCGCGACTGTGTTCCGGGCGAGGCTCAGATTCGCTCGATGATGGCGAGCTTCGACTGGGAGGCGAGGTCCAGGTTCGTCGACGGAGCAGGCGGAACGCTGGATGGAGCCGCGCTGGTTTTCAATCGGGCCACCGAGCTCCCGACGACCATCGCGGCAGTCGAAGCGTCGGTCATAGCGGGTCGCGACGAGCTGCTCAACGAGCTCACCCGGTGGGGCTTTGGGCTCTCGAGGGCTGCGGGCGCCGGCGCCGTCCAGGTCTGGCGCGGCAGCAGCAACGCAGACGAACTGGAGAAATTGGGCCTGGAGCTGATTCGAATGTGGTGGCGGATGGACCGGAGCCTTGGACCTGAGCCGCTTCGGCCGCCATCGCCGGTCGCCGGTTACCGGTTGGGCGACGCGACGACGGCCCCTTCAGAGATGTGGGCTGACGTGCACAACCGAGCCTTCGCCGACCATTGGCGGTTCTTTCCCCGCACCGAAAGGGAGCTGATGGCCGGACGTCCCCCGGAGCTGAGCTTGATAGCAGTGGCAACCGACGAATCGCCGGCGGCGCTGACCCTGGCCCAGATCGAAGTTTATCCAGGAGACCTGCGTCCGCAGCCAGTGGGAGTGATCAGCTCCGTCGGCACATTGCCCGAGCACCGCCGCAGGGGCCTCGCAACCTGGGTGGTGGCGGAGGCACTGGCCCGCCTTCACAGCAGAGGCGCTCGGTCCGCCTCCCTGTACGTCGATGGCCAGAGCCCGATGCGGGCGTTCGACGCCTATCGCAAGCTGGGCTTCGAGTTGGCATTTGAGACCGAGGTCTGGGAAGCTACGTTCCGGTGAGGGCAAGGTCATGGCTGGCAATCGTCGTCGTCGGCTGCGTTGCCGCGCTGGCGTGCGGGCCAGCCTCGCACGCCACCTCCCCGCAGGCAGTACCCGCCGTCAGCCCCCCGCCGCCTCCCCTTTCGGTTGCAATCGGCAAAGCTTCCGACCTTGGACCTGCAGGTCCTGCGACCGAGATTTATCTGACCCTCGGCCTGAAGGTTCGCCAGCCTGGCCGGCTCGCTTCGCTGCTGGCGGCGGGAGGGACCGTAAGCCCTGCCGAGTACGAGGCGGAATTCGGGCCTGACCCGACCCTGGCGCGCAGCGCGGTGGCCACCCTTACCGCACGCGGCTTTCACGTCACATGGCAGCCGGGCTCGACCTTGATCGCTGCCGATGGCCCCGCACCGGCGGCGGCCAGCCTCCTCACCGTCGGCATCGAGAACTATCGACTCGCCGATGGGACGACCTTCTATGCATCGTTGGACCAGCCACGAATACCGCCCCAGCTGTCGGCGATCGTCAGCAGCGTCGGCGGACTCGACAGCTACAGGCAGGCACGGAGTTGGGCGGTGCGGCCCGGTGGCCTGTCGCCGACCGATGTCCTCGCCTTCTACAACCTGCAGTCGCTGCGAGACCGCGGCCTCGACGGGACCGGTCAAACCATCGTCCTGCCGGAGATCGACGACCTTCCTAACCTCAAGGACCTCGACCTATTCGCTGCCAAGTACAGCCTGCCGCCCTTCGGTCCGCTGGTGACCATCAAGCGTGATAAGAACTGGGGCGCTCCGATGAAGCCGGCGGGCGAGACGGTTCTCGACCTCGAGATCATCCACGAGATCGCGCCCGGCGCCAAGATGGTCATCTACCTCTCCGCTCCCGACTTCTCTCATGGGGATCGGGCGTTCGACCAGATGGTCACCGACCATCTGGGCTCGATCATCTCCGAGAGCCTTGGCGCATGCGAGGCTGACGTGCCCAGTGGGCACCGTGCCATATACGGGGGCATTGAGGATCGAGCCGTCGCCCAGGGCATGTCGCATTTCATCGCCACCGGTGACAGCGGCGCTTACACCTGCGGGCAGGACACTCCAGCGTCAGGCAGCTTCCCTTCCACGCTGCCTTCGGTGACCGCGGTCGGCGGCACGAGCGTTTTCCAATCCGTCCAGGGCAGGTACTTCAAAGAGGCTGCGTGGGGAAGCCCCATCGACGAGACGGGCACTGGGGGCGGCTTCAGCCATTTCTACCCCCTGCCGGGCTATCAGAAGGGCGTCGCGCAGGCGGCAGGCCAGGGCCAGCGGCAGGTTCCTGACGTCGCTGCCAACGGGGACCCGATGACAGGCTTTCACATCATCTTCGGGGGTAAGGCAGGACAGGCCGGCGGCACGTCCGCGGCGACTCCTCTCTGGGCAGCCACAGTTGCGCTGATCAACCAGGACCTCAAGAAGAAAGGGCTTCGCGAGGTGGGCTTCGCGAATCCAGCGATCTACTGGATGGGCCAGAACACCGCCAAGTTCTCCGCGGCGCCTTTCCACGACGTGACGACAGGTAACAACCTCGCTTACGACGCCGCGCCGGGCTGGGATTTCGCGACAGGCTGGGGCAGCATGGACGGCGCCGCCCTGGACCAGGCGTGGGCCCTCTACATAAAAGGAGGGGGAGCTTGAGCCGGCCACCGAGCGGCCTGGAGGACGCAGGCGCTGAGCTCGGCCGGCCGCCTCTCGTTCTCTGCCCGCACTGCGGGATATCAGTTCCCGAAGGCGACTTCTGCGGTCATTGCGGCGCCCACCTCACCACCGCAAGCTCGACGCGCCGGCACGCGTTCGCGGCAGTACCTTCGGAATCCGTCGCGCACCTTTCGATTGTCACCACTCTTTTTCCGCATCTTGCGCATCGGCGCGGCGGCGCCTTCCGCTGGGCGCTTCTCGGGGGCACCGCGGCGGTGGTCCTGCTCGCGGCCCTGCAGCTGTTCGCTCCCGCGACAGCTGTCGCCACCTTCCTCCTGCCTGCCCTCTACCTCCTTTACCTGTACGAGGTCGAGGTCTACGAGAACGAGCCGTGGCTGGTGGTGGGAACAACGATGTTTGCGGGCGCGGTGTTCGGTTTTGCGTTCACGCAATATGCGGGTGGGGCGGTCGCCAACCTCAACCTCACAGGCGACACCAGCAGCGCGTTCATGCTTGCCGGCGTCGCGATCCCGATCATGGCCCAGGCCCTGATGCTTCTCGGACCGTTATTCCTTTACTCGTTCAGGGGCGGGTTCAGGGAGCCCCTTGACGGCCTCACGTTCGGCGCCGCTTCGGCGCTCGGGTTCACGCTCGCGAGCTCGCTCACCACGTTCTGGCCGGTGATTGCCGGGCCGCTGGTCGGGAGCGGGTCTGGGCTTGACTGGACGCTGCGACTGTTGCAGGCAGGCATCCTGATCTCGCTGATCAACGCCAGTACGACGGGGGTCATCACCGCATCGATCTGGCTTCACCGGTACGACGCCCGACGGTCCGGCGGCGAATGGTACGTCAGCATCCTGGCAGCGCTCGTGGTCGCGCTCGGCTCCCAGATCCTCCTTGGCATGATCAGCGTTGTCATTCCGGACCTCTTCGCGCAGGTCGTTATCCGCTCGCTCGCGGCGGTGGCGCTTCTCCTCTACCTGCGAGTTGTGATTCACGAGTCGCTGATGGCCGAGGGCTCGGTGCACGAGATCGGACCTGACGCGCCATGCCCCGAGTGCCGCCGAGTGGTGCCGACGATGCTGTACTGCCCCCACTGCGGCGTGAATCGCGCCGCGTCCTCAAAGCACTCGCGACCTCAGGTCGGGACCGCCTGATGGCAGTACAGGCGCAGTTCTGCGGAAGGTGCGGCGGCCAGCTCTTGCCGGGCGCCATCTACTGCGGCCGCTGCGGCGCTCCCCAGGTCGCCACCGCAGTCGCCGCTCCGCCAATGGCGCCCCCCGCCGCATATGGCTACAGGGTTGCGCAGCCTGGAGCCTTCCCCGCAGCGGGCAGGGTCAAGGTGCCTCAGACCATGGTGCTGGTCGGCCTCCTTGTCATCCTCGCCATCGCCGTGGTGGCGGTGAGCGCATTCGCGGTTTCGCGAGCCCTCGGGACGCACTCGACGTGCACCAACGACTGTGGCCCGAAGCTCGTCACGCCGCTTCCTGAGTCCAACACGTTTCGCAGCGTGGCATTCAAGTATCAGGTCGACTACAGCTCAGCGTGGAAGGTGCGCAGCCAGGACGCGAACGGTGTCTCGCTCGGCACGAGGATCGGCCGCCTCGACGTGACAGGTTCGCCGTCGGGGGCCTCGCTCAGCCAGCTGATCAACGCGACGGTTTCGGCCCTCCCCTCATCCACCTGGCAGAGCGTGGTCAGGGTCTCTGAGCTGAAAGGGGCCCACATCGGCGATCAGGATGGGCTTGGAGCTGTCTATTCAGCCAACGTGATCGGTTCGAACGCGACCTCGACCAAGGCCCGATTCGTCGTCATCGCCGCCACCCGCGGGAACATCTCGGTGGTCATATTCGCCGTCGACCCCGCCGACACCAAGAACTTTCCGAACGGCATGCCGGAAGGCCAGGAGTTCGACTATCTGTGCCAGGAATTTCGCTGGAATTGACGGCGGGCCTTCGGCCGCCTTATGAGGGAAACCCGGTTGGTTTCCCTGCGCGCAAAGCGGCGTTGAGGATCGGCCATACTGAATGCATCGCCGGGTCGGCTTCGCCGACGCGGCTGCTCTTTTCCGGTATATCGATGGGACTTATTTACGATTTAGTTTCTCCACGCCACGCTTGGTGGCAAGCAGGAACAAAGTCATGGCCGGGGGGACCCCGGCCAACCCTGCGACGCTGGTAGCAATCAGAGCGGACTAGCCATGGATACGACCTTGCTTGCTTTTGTCGCGATCTGTGTGCTCCTCTCGGTTACTCCCGGGCCGGACATGGCAGTCGTCACCAAGAACGCGCTTGCCCACGGCAGGCGTGGCGTCTTTCTGACCACCACGGGCATCGCTCTCGCGCTTTCGATCTGGATCAGCGCTACGGCGGTCGGGCTGTCTGCTGTGTTGCGCGCCTCGAGCGACCTGCTCATCGTGTTGAAGCTGATCGGGGCTGCCTACCTCGCCTACCTGGGCATCCGCACGCTCATCGAGTCCCGGCGGAAACCAAATGACCTGCTTGCCGGCACGGCGCCCGCAGCGCCCGCCCACGTGATATTCCGACAGGGATTCCTGTCAGCCCTGTCCAATCCAAAGCTCGGCGTGTTCTTCGTCACCTTCCTGCCGCAGTTCGTCATGCCCGGCCAGGCGGTGCTGCCCCGCCTGCTCGTGCTTGGATTGCTCTTCGCCGTGATCGGCTGGACTTGGCTGAACGTGTACGGCTTCTTCGTCACGCGCATCCGCGACGTGATCACAGCGCCGCGAGTTCGCCAGTGGATGGAGCGGGTGACAGGCGTCGTCCTGCTGGGCTTCGGCGCACGCCTGGCGGCTGAGCGCTTCTAGCGCCGGCCCCTTTCCGGGGGGCGCTCTCCGCGAGCGCGCCCGGACCTCCCCGCGATGCGGGGAGGTTTCACGCGTCGGCGCCGTGAAGGCGCCTAGCTGGGCAGCTCGAAGCTGATGTCGTAGACGCCGCCCGACAGCTTCGCGCGGTGGATCCAGCCCATCTTTCTGAGCAGGCCGAGCATCTGCTGGTTTTCGGGCAGGACGATGAGAGTGAAGGTCTTGATCCCATGGTCGCGCGCAACCTTGCCCAGGATGGTCATGAGCGCGCTTCCCAGTCCCCTGCGTTGGAATTCGTCAACAACGGCTACTGCGATCTCGGCCACCTCGGTGTTGGGGACACGGTCGTACCTCGCCACACCGACGATTCGCTCTTTGGCGGCAGGCTTGTGGGTCGTCGCGACCAGGGCGAATCTGTCCTTGTAATCGACGACCGCCAGCCTGTGGGCGAGCGCGTCGGGCATTCGCTTCAGGGGCGAGAAGAATCTGAAATACACAGTCCTTTCGGACATCGCGGCGACTGCCTCGTGCAAGAGCGGCTCATCCTCGGGGACGATCGGGCGGACGTAGACCTTCGTGCCATCGGTCAGCTCCAGCTTGCGCGGCTCGAAGCCCGTTGAGCCCATATGCGACTACAAGGTAAGCGAACAGCCCACTACGATCCGGTGCGATGGATCCAGGACACAGGTGGCGCAACCTCGGCGTGGCGGCCGGCGCTCCCGCGGCCCTGCTGTTCGCCGCGTGGGATCTTTACAAGTGGGTCGAGGCATTTGCGTCGGATCACTTCCACAACGACCTGACGTTCTATCTGGCCGCCGCGCGGATTGGCGTCGCACACGGCTGGGGATCGATCTACGACCTGTCCATCCAGCAGGCGGAGCTCGACGCGATGGGGTCGCGCATCCACATTGCGGAGCTGGCGCGCTACATCAGCCCGCCGCCTGTGGCCTGGCTGGCGCTGCCTCTTACGCCGCTCCCTTACGACGTCGCGTACTGGATATGGAGCGCCCTGCTGCTTCTCGCACTTGCCTTGTCCTGGTATCTCGCTGCGCCAGGCAGCGGACCTGAGCGGCTCCTCCACCTCGTCGCCGCCGTGGGCTGGCTGCCTGTCATCTACGGCCTGCAGCTGGGCCAGCCCGGCCTGCTCGTTGCCCTTGGCGTTGCAGGTTCGTATGCCCTCTTGCGTTCGGGAAGGCAGTTTCCAGCCGGGCTCGCCCTCGGCGTCCTCGCTTTGAAGCCACAGCTCGGCTTCCTGGTCCCGATCGCCCTACTCGTCAGCGGTCGCTACCGCGCATTCGCCGGTGCCGTCGCCGTGCTTGCGGTCCTTGCCGCTGCATCCGCGATCAACGTCGGGCCTGGCGGTATCGCCGCCTACCAGGAAAGGCTGAGCTTTGCCGCCGGCGTGCCGGTGAATCGCGAGCTGACCCTTGCCCCCCTCATCGGAAACCTGACGGTCACTCGTCTCATCCAGGCCGTGATCGCAATCTGGGCGCTCGCGCTCGTCTACAGGCTTCGCAAAGGTCCACTCGAGTGGGTTTTCGTGATCGCAATCCTGGGCGGCCTTCTCGCCAGCCCTTACCTCCACCTCGACGACCTCGTGATGCTCGGGCTGGCAGCGTGGCTGTACTTTCGGATCGATCAAAAGCCGCGGTGGGCCTGGGTTTTCGCGCTCGGCCTGGTCATCGCCGCGGAAGGGTTGCCCCTATGGGGTCCCCTCCCATTGATCGGCGGAGAGCTTGGAGTCCTCCTACTCGTCAGCCTGATGCCGCGATCGGCGCCACAGAGTCACTCCGCGTCCATATACGGATAACGGTGGTCGGTCGGGGGCACGTATGTCTCCTTGATGGTGCGCGGGCTCACCCACCTGATCAGGTTGAGGAAAGAGCCTGCCTTGTCATTGGTGCCTGAGGCACGCGCGCCCCCGAACGGTTGCAGCCCTACCACTGCTCCTGTCGGTTTGTCGTTGATGTAGAAGTTGCCGGCTGCGTTGACGAGTGTCTCGGATGCCTTGCGGATGGCCTGCCTATCGCGAGCAAAGATCGCGCCGGTCAGGCCGTAAGGGCTGGTTCTGTCGCACAGCTCGAGCGTGTCCTCGAACTTTGAGTCGGCGTATGGGTAGATCGTGAGGATGGGTCCGAAAAGTTCCTCGCGGAGGAGCTTGAAGTCGGGGTTCTTCGTCTCGATCACGGTCGGCCGAATGAACCACCCTTCCTTTGAGTCGCCCTTGCCTCCGGCGATGACCTTTGCGTCTTCCGCTTTCTTCGCGAATTCGATGGCTCTCATGTGTTTGGCAAACGCCTTGCCGTCGATGACCGCTCCCATGAAGTTTCGGAAGTCGGCAACATCGCCCTGGGGGATGGCATCGACCTGCTCCGCCAGCTCGGTGCGGAGGGTCTTCCAGATCGACTGAGGGATGTACGCACGGGACGCGGCGGAGCATTTCTGGCCCTGATACTCAAACGCCCCTCGCACGAGTGCGGTGCGCAACGCGTCTGGATCCGCGGAGGGATGCGCGACGATGAAGTCCTTGCCGCCGGTCTCGCCCACCAGCCGCGGATAGGTGCGGTAGCGGTCGATGTTCTGCCCGACCTCCCGCCACATGCCCTGGAACACCTCGGTGGACCCGGTGAAGTGGATGCCCGCGAGGCTCTTGTGCGCAAGGACCTGCTCCGAGATCTCAGCGGCGCTGCCGCTGACCATGTTGACGACGCCCGGTGGCAGCCCCGCCTCGTTGAGCAGCTCCATCAGGAAATGGCAAACCAGAAGAGTTTGAGTCGCCGGCTTGAACACCACGGTATTACCCATCAGCGCCGCGGCCATTGGCAGGTTGCCTGCGATCGATGTGAAGTTGAAAGGGCTCACCGCAAACACAAAGCCCTCGAGCGGCCGGTACTCAAGCCGGTTCCATGCCGTGCCGTCGTTTGCGGGTTGCTGCGCGTAGAGCTGATCGGCGAAGTAGGCGTTGTAACGCCAGAAATCGATCGTCTCGCACGCTGCGTCGATCTCCGCCTGGTGCACGGTCTTCGACTGGCCGAGCATCGTCGCGGCGTTGATGGTGTCGCGCCATGGCCCGGCGAGCAGGGAGGCTGCCCGCAGCAGCACTGCAGCTCTTTCCTGGTAGGAGGTGGCCGCCCACATCTTTCGCGCGTCGAGCGCGGCATCGATGGCGTCGTTGAAGTCTTTGCGCCCGCCGACAGCAACCTGGGCGATTGACAGCTCCTTTCGATGGGGCGATCGGATATCGCTCTTCGAGGCGCCCCAGCGGCGCTCGCCGCCGATCTGCATGGGGACGTCGGTGCGCGCGTCGGTGAGCTCGGCAAGGGTCGACTTCAGGCTGGTGCGATTCGGATCGCCCGGCGCGTAGGCGCGTATCGGCTCGTTGACTGGAGTCGGGACCTTGAAGTGTCCGTCCGCGGTCATGTCTGCTCCTGGGGTGTCACGAGCTTGCCGGCGCCACCACCGATGATGCCGGAAAACGATCATGCCGTGCGGGCGGCAGGTAACCCCCGGGCGTAACCCCGGGTCGTATCCCAACTGACCCCGTCAGAACTCATGGAGGCGCTGCGGTGGCTGTCGGCTACTCCCCTGCCCGATCGGCAAGCACGTCGGAACGTGTCCTACAGACTGTCGGGCTGCTCCAACGGCGAGGCTATGCACTGACGCCCGAGCGCCTCGGAGCCCTGTGCCTGGGCGGTGAGCTGTCCGAGGCCGAGGTGCGCTGGGCGGTGGCAGCCGCCCCGGGGCTGACGCTTGCAGGCGACCTGGTGGTGGAGCGCGCCGCGGTTGGGCGCGCCGGCGAGATCCGATCGCGCGCCAAGGCTCACGGTTCCGAGGCCGCGCCCTACCTGCCGATGACTTTGCGCTTCGTCAGGAAGCTGGTGGCGGCAGCCCCGTTCATTCGAGGCGTCTCGGTGGCAGGCTCCCTCGCGAGCGGAGGTTTTCGTGCTTCCGACGACGTTGACCTCAACCTGATCGTCGATGACGGGCATCGCCACCTCGCGTACGTGGTGGTCAACGTGCTCGGCATCGCGCATGCGCTCGCGCATCGTCACAAGCCGGTCGACGATCTCACGCGCCGGCCGGTGGCACCGAGGCTGATGACCGCCAATCTCATCCTCGAGCTATCGCAATGCCATCCCCTCGCGCGGCAGGACGAGGACATGGCGTACGAGCTCCTGGTCGCCAAGCCCATCTTCGGCCTTGAAGTATTTGACGATCTCATCGATTCCAACCCAGCCCTGCTCAGCCACTTTCCCCAGCTGGCCAGGAAATCCGAACCGCTCGCGCTCGACCCGCCCCAGAGGCGCGCGCCCGATTGGCTCTTTCCCGCCGGCCTTGACAGGGTCGCTCGCGGGATCGGCAGGGTGGCGTGGCGTTACATGCAGTGGACACGCCGTCACCATCCCGAAGCGCTGTCGCGAGTCGCTTACGTGCGCGAGACGATGCGTCCTTACACGTTGTTCGACGGGCCTGTCTGAGCGTGCTCGCAACGTTCACCATCGGCGTGCTCGTGCTGACGAGCATTGCTCTGTTCGGATTCGGCGTGAATCTCCTCTATCTCACATGGCGTGCCACGCGCCTCCTCCCGCGGCAGAGTCACCTCCTCGTTGCGAAAGACGAGCCGAGCGTCTGCGTCCAGGTGCCGATCTACAACGAGCGCTACGTCGCAGAACGCGTTCTCGATGCGGTCTGCGTGCTCGATTGGCCGCGTGATCGATTCGAAGTCCAGGTTCTCGACGACTCGGACGACGACACGACTTCCATCGTCGCGCGGCGCGCTGCCCATTGGCGGCGAAAGGGCATCAACGTCACCCAGGTCAGGCGCGGCTCGCGCGCGGGATTCAAAGCAGGCGCTCTGGCGCATGGGATGGCGCTCATCGATTCCCCGTTTATCGCCATCTTCGATGCCGATTTCGTGCCACCTCGGGACTTTCTCCGCCGAACCGTCGGGGTCTTCGCGGACGAGACCGTCGGCTTCGCGCAAGCTCGGTGGGGCCACCTCGATGAGGGTTACTCGTGGTTCACGCGCCTGCAGGCGATGGCTATCGACTTCCACTTCCTTGTCGAGCAGGCGGTGCGATGTGCCGACGGCTACTTCACCAACTTCACGGGCACCGCGGGCGTCTGGCGGCGGACTGCGATTGAAGACTCGGGGGGTTGGAGCGCGGCGACCCTGACCGAGGACCTGGACCTCAGCTACCGAGCCCAGCTTCGCGGCTGGCGAGCGGCATACCTCGAGGAGCTGGTGGTCCCCGAGGAGCTCCCCGTCTCGATCGACGCGTACCGCCGCCAGCAGTCACGCTGGGCGACAGGCAGCTTCCAGTCCGCTTTCAAATTGCTGGTCCCCGTGCTGCGAAGCAAAACTCGTCCCGCGGCCAAGCTGCAAGCCGCCATTCACCTGCTCTCCTACGGCGTGGGACCGGTGATGCTCGTGCAGCTGGCCTGCTATCCGCTGCTGCTGCTCAGCGTCGGGCCGCGCGGCGTCCCATGGCCGCTGGCCGCAGCGTCCGCGGTTGGGATCGTGGTCGGAATTGCGCCCTGGATCGGCTTCATGGTTGCGCAGACCCGACGCGGCAGGCGTTGGTGGTCGGGCGCTCCAGCGCTTTTCTGCCAGCTGGTGGGCGCAGGGATGTCCCTTACCGTGCTGATCGCGCTCGTGCGCGCGACCCGTCCTGGCGGCACTTTCGTACGCACGCCCAAACACCGGATCGTCGAGAGCGGACAGGAGTGGCGCGACCAGGCGTACGTTCGTGTCGGCGATCCGCGGGCGCTCGGCGACGCGTTGCTTGGCCTGGCTTCGCTGTTCATGGTCGCTGTCGCCCTCGCGTCGGGCCAGTGGCTCATCGCGATCTATTCGACCCTTTTCGCCGTGGGCTTCCTGGCCATCGCCTTCTTGACCGCAGCCGATTTGCTACAGGTGCTGACGCTGAGGAACCTCGGGCGCCGCGCCCTCGTCGGCCTGCGATTGGCGGCGCCCGCTCTGGGGCTGCTACTGCTCTGCGGGCTCCTTCTCCTAGCGGCAGCGCAGATGCCCGAACCATTCGAGGACGGATACGGTCATTGGCTCATCGCGGCCAACCTGGCGTCGACAGGGCAGCTGCAAGACCCGCTGTTCGGCATGCAGGACACCTGGCTGCCCGGCTATCACGTGCTGGCCGCAGCCGTGCTCAAGATTTTCGGCCTCTGGTCGATTGGAGCGCTGAAGGGGCTTGGGGCTTTGATCGGCCTGGCGACGCTCGCCTCCGTGTACGCACTGGCGCCAAATGCCCGACAGGGCCGATTGGCTGTCGCTCTGCTGGCGCTGAACCCGGTCTTCCTCTTCACCTCCAGCTCCGCTGTCGTCGAGCCGTTGATGACCGCTCTCCTCACCGGCGGCGCGCTGGCCGCGGTGCGCGGGAGGATGAAGCTGGCGGCGATCCTGGCAGTCCTGGCAGCCGCGACCGCCACCAAAGCGTGGATCTGGATCGGAGCCGCGGTGCTCTTCGTAATGGTTGAGGCGGCCTCGAAAAGGTTCCCGCTCCCCCTTGGGGACAGGGTGAGGGGCGTAAACAGGCAACGGCAGTGGTCACAGCCGGTCTTTGCCTGGGCAATTCCAGCGATTGCTCTCATGGTCCTGTTGCAGCTCGGCTTCGGACCGGCGACCCACTCGTTGAGCCGGGGGTCGGTCGAGGCCTTTTCCGCGACCGCTCGCGGAAGCATCTCCGGCAACGCCATCGGACGGTTGACTGAGCTGGCCGGCACCTTCGGCCTGGCGGCCCTGCCGCTCTTTGCGCTGGGCCTCGTTGGGCTCACCTCAGCAGCGCGGACTCCGCGCTCGGGAGCCGAGCGGATAAGCCTGCGCTTCGTGTACGTGCCAGCGCTTGTGTACCTGGTCGCCGTGTTCGGGCTCGTGACGATCGGCGCCTACACGGGCAGCCATCGCTACCTGTATCCAGCTCTCCCCGCGCTGGCGTTGCTCGCCGCCGCCGCGCTGGACCGGCATCGGGCTGTGCTGCGGGTGGCAGCGGTGGCAGCGAGTGGATTGCTCGCCGTCGGCTTCGTACCCGTGTTCGCAGGTTTCGCAGCCGACAACGCGGGACTCTTGGCGGCCGGTAAAGCGGCCAGCGCCACTCCAGGCGTCCTGGTCACCGACTCGCCGGTGGCCGCCTATTACAGCAGCAAATCGCTGTCGGACATCACTGGCTCCCAGAACCTGCCGAACACTCGCACGCAGGCGATTGCGTGGATGCGCGCGAAAGGAGTGACGGAGCTCGTCCTGGAGAACATCAGCTACTACCACGCGACCACGGTCTTTCCAAACCTGGCCGCCGGCAGCGCGAGCCCTCCCTTCGAGGCGCTCGGCGACCAGCGCGCGTACCAGGTGCCAGGAGGCAAGCCCGTGTACGCGTACCGAATGGGCGGTTCCCTCGAGGCCCAGTCGATCTTTCCCGGGTTGAGCGCCGCCGTCTCGCCGATGCCCTCGCAAGGGAAGACCGCTCCACTTGCCAAAGGGTTGACCCTCCGCGTCGGAGGCGCCGACATCGCAGGCGAGGGCATGGGGTTCGGCGCCCCGATCGTCCATTACCCCGACGGCTGGGTGTACTCGCGCACAGCGACCACAATCGACCTGTCGACCCCGACCACAGCGGTCTGGCAGCGGACCTTCACGCTTGACGAGATCGGCGGCGATGCGGTCCACGGCTACGCGTTCGTGCCCACCACGTCGCGCGGAACCATCGAGATCACCTACACCGTCGACTCCAGCGGCGTCTCGATCGCGGCCCGCGTGCTCAACCTGGCACCGGGCTACACGGAGGTTGGGGTCCTCAACGAGCAGGGGGCCGCGTTCGACGATTTCGCCGAGCCTGGCCACACCTACCTGGGCAGTGACTTCGGCGCATGGCTGCCGGCATCCGGGGACTATGCCCGGCTGCGCTCAGCAACCCTCGGCGTGGAGTGGTCCGTGCCGCCGCTGCCGAAGGCGCAGCTTCACGCAGGCCGCGAGCTGGCCCCGCCCGACTTCGACTGGGCTGGCCTCGACTACATCTTTCAGGCGCCATTCACCGGCGCGAGCTACCACATCAACGTGCAGGGGGCAAAGTGAAAACAAGAGCTGAGTGGAGCGGAAGGCCGGATTCACTCCGGCCGTCACCAGGCGTCAACTTCAAAACTCCTACGGGCATCCTGAAAACAGGTGGGGGTACCACGGGTGAGGACTTAAGTCCTCACCCGTGCCGTACGGATGTCGTGCTGGTTTATCCGCAGCGAGCGCCGGCGCAGGGAAGGCACTGGATAATGCCCTCGCTGGGCCTGATGTATCTCAGCGCCTCGCTGCGCCGCGCGGGCTACACAGTCAGGCACATCGACCACACCTTCCTCGAGCGCCGTGAGGTGTTGCGGGAGATCGAGCGGCTTCAGCCTTCGGTGATCGGCATCTACTGCATGATCACCATGCAGGACGAGGCGCTTTCGCTTGCGGCGCAGGTCCGCGGGAAAGCGCTGACGGTGGTCGGCGGGCCGTATCCCTCCGGGGAGCCCGACACCTTTGTCGACGAGTTCGACCTCGTGGCTGTGGGCGAGGGCGAGGAGACGATTGTCCAGATCATGGAGCACCTCGCCGACAGGCGATTCGAGGACGTAGGGGGCCTCGTCTTCAAGCGCGGCGGCGAGATCGTGCGGACCCAACCGCGCGCTCGAACCAAGGATATGAGCGACCTGCCGCTGCCCTATCGCGGCGACATCCCGAACGCCGAGTACATCACGTATTGGCGCAAGCATTGGAAGGATGCGACGACACCTCTGATGTCGACGCGTGGCTGTCCATTCCGCTGCGACTTCTGTCACAAGTCGGTGTTCGGCGACCTGTTCAGCGCGCGACCCGTCGAATCGGTGGTCGCAGAGATGCATGAGATCGCGGACCTCGGTTACGACCACATCTGGATGTCTGACGACCTCTTCACGCTCAATTACAAGCGCACGTTCGAGCTGGCGAAGGCGATCGAGGCCGCACGTCTGCCCCTCACATGGGAATGCTTGAGCCGCGTCACGCACGTCGACCAGGCGCTGTTCGAGCAGATGCATCGCGCTGGTTGCAAGCGAATCTTCTTCGGCATCGAGTCAGGCGACGAGGGCGTGCTGAAGCAGATGAAGAAGGGCATCACTCCCGACCAGGCACGGAAAGCGGTGGAGGCATGCGTCGCCGCCGGCATCAAGGCAGCCGGCTTCTTCATGGTCGGCTATCTCGGCGAGACCACTGACTCGCTGATACGAAGCATCAACTTTTCCAGCAGCCTGCCCCTCGACTACGTCAGCTACACGATCGCGTATCCCCTACCAGGCACTGGCTTCTACGAACGCGTGCGCGAGCGCCGCCAGCACGGAGAGTGGCACAAGGTGCGCCACAACCGGCTCCTGTTCAACACCGATTTCTCCGAGCACAAGCTCCGTGCCGCGATCATGAAAGGCGCCATCCAGCACAAGCTCAACAAGTTGCACCTCCGCCCGGCCGCCAGAGCCTTCGAGCTCGCCACCGACCCACTGCTACGCGCTCTCAAGTAGCCGGTGCGATCGCCCTGGCGCTCCTGACCGCCAGCTGCGGAAACGCGCCTGCCCCGAACAACGGCGCTGTCCCCGCGACAGGCCTTGTGCTGCTCTCGCTGAAGGATGGATCGCATCGCGCTTCGGCCTCGGTCGGTACAGATCCTGTCGCGGTGATCGTCTCCGAGGACGGCGGCATGGCTTATGTGGCTGACAGCTCGCCGGGAGATGTCTACGCGGTAAGGCTGCCCGGATTGAGCGTCGCCTGGAAGCGCCACGTCGGCGGCGCCCCGTTCGGGCTGCTGCTGCATGCAGGGTCACTCTTTGTGAGTCTCTTTTCGGGCGCGGCGGTGGTCGAGCTCGATCCGGCCGATGGCACCCAGCGTGCCAGCCATCCTGTGCCCCAGGGACCTGGCGTGCTGGGGATCGCGCCTGACGGTCGCGTGATGGTGGCGGGCACTCGAGGCAACGTCGACTACGTGGATGGCACCTCGACACCCGCCGGCCATGGCTTCTCGGTGGCAGTGGTGGCCGGCGAGATCTGGACAGCGGACTACGAGCGTGCTGAGCTCGTTCGCGCAGGAGACGGTCACCGGGTCGGCCTTCCCCTGCCCCTCTTTCCTTTCTGGCTTGCCCCTGGCGCTGCTGGCACGTTGTTGATCGCAGCCGAGGGCGGCACGGAAGACACAGACCCTGGCGGCGTGTTCTCGTTCGACGGGGTAGGCACCTTCAAAACGCTGGCGAGGCCTCGCGACCCGGACCAGGTGCTGCAGTCCGGATCGACTGTGCTGGTGGCGGCGCACGGCGATCACGAGGTGCTGGCAATCGCCGGCGGGCTGACCGACCATTGGGGAGTGGGCTCATCGCCCGTCGCGATCGCATCGGACCCGGCGCTCAATCTCCTTGTGGTGGCGGTGAATGCAAATGAGTGAAGCGTGGGCGAGCCTGTTCAGAGTTGTCGTCGGCCTGTTCTGGCTCTACTACGCGAGCCAGAAATGGCAGGGCGTGGACTGGATGCGTGCTCTCATCAAGCAGACGGCGACGGTCAACCCGATTCCGGGGCTGCACGAGTTCCTGGTGCAGGTGGTGGTGCCAAACTGGTTCCCCTTCGCCATCGCCCAGGGGGCCGGTGAGACAGTCGTCGCGGTGCTTTTGATCCTCGGTCTCGCCACGCGATGGGTTGGAGTGCTCGGACTGCTGCTTGCGCTCAACCTTGCGCTGACCGTCGCTTTTGCCGCCGATCCGGGCTTTCGATTTCTCTACTACCTTGCAGTGCTAGTCAACGCTCAGGTGATCGTGTCGGGCGCAGGCCCGTATGCGCTTTCAAGGTTCAGCTGGGTGCCATCCTTCCTGCGCTGACGCGGCTTGCGATCCTCTTGCTGCTGGCAGGATGCACGGGCGGCGCCCCTGCTACCGTCGCTCCCGCGACTCCAACTCCCGCAACAACGGGGTGCAGGACAGGGCCGCCTGAGGCAGGCGTCCACAACCCGGATCGCTTGCAGGTCCTGGACCCATGCAAGCACGCCACCGGTGTAGTCGTGGACGTCGCCCACGAGGATGACGGCGACTACCACGTGTGGTTCAAGGTCGATCCCGGGCTCGAATATCTGCTGAACTCCGAGAACCACTTCCAGGCGCGACCAGCGCTCTTGGCGGAGATCACACCGGACTGTCCGGAAGCGACCAATCCGCCAGACGCGCAGTCCGCGGCGCGCTGCCCGAGGTCGACGCTGCCGATACCGGTGATCGGCGACCACATCGCGATCGACGGTCCGTGGGTCCTCGACACCGACCACGGCTGGCGGGAGATTCACCCGGTTGACTCGATCCGGATCCTCCCGGCTGCCTGAAGCGCCGAAGCTCATCCGGTTACGCTAAGGGTGCCAATGAGCGTTGACGCGGAAGGTTACGGCTTCCCTGAGCACCAGCAGACCCTTGCGCGTTTGATGGACGACATCAGGGTGCTGTCGCCGGCTGGAGTCGAAAGGATTGCTGGCGGCTGGGACCATCATGTTGGCACCAAGGGGTTGCAGGCTTTCCACGAAGCTGAGAAGGCGGCAACACACGCGATCGAACAAGCCGATCGAGGCGCGGCCTGGGACACGGTCAGGAGCTCGCTCTTCGGCCTGACGGAATCGGGTGACGCGCTGGTGTCCTGGAAGGCGGAGCACGGTGAGATCGGCCACAAGGCGGAGAGAGCCGCGTTCGCTGGTGCGCTCGGGCTTGTCGCCGGCAACCTGATCAGCAAGGAGCAGGCTGCGACGCTCAAGCAACCGCTCGCCGAAGCCCTGCCCTGGCTCAAGTCTGAATAGCGACTGATCTCAGCCAGCGGTCCGCTTCGGCGTGGGATCGTTTTGCGATCGCGCGAGCCAATCTTGTCTTCCCGGACCCGCTCGTACCGACCACTGACACGCGGCGCATCAGACAGATTCGGCCTACGAGCTGGCGGCGGGAATCAGCTCCGAGATTTCGACGCTGGGGTCGGCCAACGCAGCCTCATCAACCTGATGCCGAATTTCGATGAGCTTGCCGCCTGCCTCGTTCGTCTTCTTATCGTTCATCGACAGGACCGCGTCGACGAGGCCTTCGCGCAGATAGAAGACTGAGAAGGCAAGGCCTTCCGGGTCGCCGCGCCACACCTCTCGGTGATCGCCTGATGCCTGGCCCCTGTATTCCATGCTGACGTCGTACTGGTCGGACCAGAAGTAAGGGAGCTTCTTATACGGTGTGGGCCCGTCCACTATCGCGGCGGCAACACCACGGCCCTGGTTCTTGGCGACCTCCCAATGCTCCACGCGAATACTCCGGCCAAGCACTGGGTGGGGGTGGAACGCGATGTCGCCTGCGCAGTAGACGCCTTCGGCCGCCTGCAGACCATCGTCAACGCTTACTCCACCGCCCTCCATGGGCAGCCCAAGCGCATTTGGAATCTCCAGGTTGGGTTCGATGCCGACGGCGAGGATGACCAGGTCGACCTCCTCGCGCCGCCCGTCGGAGAGGGTCACCCCCTCGACTTTCTGGCCTTTCGTATGCCACTTCTCGACCTTCGTGGCGGTACGAACGTCGACCCCGTTTGACTTGTGGATCGATGCGTAGACCCCGCCGACCTTTTCGCCAAGCGCGCGCGATAGCGGCACTGGCGCCGCCTCCACCATGAGGACGTCCTTTCCGAGCTGTCGCGCCGATGCGCCGACCTCGGCGCCGATGAAGCCGGCCCCCACGAGAAGGATGCGCGAGCTTGCCTTCAGCGCTTTGCGGATTGCCTGGCTGTCATGGAGCGAGCGCAGCGTCAGGACGTTGTCCGAGTGCGGCACTCCAGGAAGCCAGCGAGGAGTGCCCCCGAGGCCCAGAACGAGCACGTCGAAATCGACCTCTTCGCCATCTTCCAGCGTGACCGTTCGGCCGGCAAGAGAGCCTCCGACCACGCGCTGGTTGAGCCGGAGCTCGATCTTCGCCTTTGCGTAGTCGTCCTCCCCGTGAAGAAACACCTTGGAAAGCTCGACTTCACCCCGAAGGAACTCCTTCGAGAGGTAGGGCCTGTCGTAGGGGCGGTTGCGGTCCGCGCTGAGGATCACGACCTCGCCATCGAAACCCCGCTTGCGCAATGCGAACGCCGTGGCGTCTCCTGCGCCGCCTCCCCCCACGATCACTACTCGTTTCACAATCCAGACCCCCCTGTTCAGTCTAAATCCGCCGGTGAAGCGGACATAGTTGAGGCCGAGTCCTTGCGGGCCCGGCCTCGCGAGAGGAAGGAAGGAATTTCTACGAATGCTCGGAAAATACGAGCGAGTCCGGCCTGAGCTGGATGGGGATGATGCCCCCCGACTTTTTAGTCGCCTCTTCGCGGTGGCCCTTGATAAAACGGCCCAACCCGGCCCGTCCGCGACGGACGGGCACGGGCGCAGCCACCACCCCATCTAGCTTGCGGCGCAGCTGGAACTCCAACCGCCTGTCGAAATCGTCCATCAGTAGTAGAAACGCCTCCCACAAGTGGACTACCCATACTCTCCGCCGATTTCTGGAAGCTGCGCTGGGCTGCACCATCAGGCGACGCCGAACGCCCAGCTGAGACATAGTGGAGGCCGCCGGACGGATCCAGGCGGTGCGCGTCAACCTGCCGCCTGGGCTAGGCCGCGCGCTGGTTGGAAGGAAGCGCCTGTGCGGGCTTGGGCTGGTCGAGCGCAACTTGGAGCCTCCCTGGGAAAAGCCGCGGGTCGCCCCGAGGGTCGCTCATGTCGTGCGCCAATTTGACGAGCTCCAGGCGCCGGCGCCCAGGCCCGAGCACCTTGATGGCAAAGACCACGAAAGGTCTCATGCTGACCTTGTCGTTGGTTATCAGAAGAGCTCGGCGCGCATCCATCTCGACTAAAGAACGCGGCATCACCGCCGAGTACGCCAGGGGTTTCGAGGATCGGGAAGTTGGGGTCTGGATTTGGGGTCTGGTCAGGAGCGGTCATTGCCAACCTACGCCCCTCTCCCTAGCCCTGCGCGCAAGCGGCGTTAAGGATGGGCCCTACTGAATGCTCCCTGCGGGGAGAGGGAATCCGTTTCGATCAGGCGACGGGTTGGAACGGCCCCCAGTTGTTGGTGGCGCTCATCTGCCGGAGCACAGAGCGTTTGCGGCTCCACAGGCGCTCTATAAGGTCCCTTCGCGAGGCGTCGCCCGCCACGCAAATTCCGAGCCGCACCACCGCGACCCGTGTGGCCGGAGCTATCGAGTCTTCAGCCAG
Source organism: Candidatus Dormiibacterota bacterium (assembly GCA_036844615.1). Classification (GTDB taxonomy): domain Bacteria; phylum Chloroflexota; class Dormibacteria; order Dormibacterales; family Dormibacteraceae; genus Palsa-872. Next base: position 27,998 of record DAIUFK010000013.1, read on the forward strand.
GGCGGGACGCGTCAGCTCCGAGAGGACGCGATCAAGCTTTCGAAGCTCGAACGCGCCTGAGCCGTGTAGCTCGACGTAATCTTGGCTCATCCGACTAACACCCCGATTTGTCTCCGAAGTGACCTGGAGGAGCCCCACTGAAGCAGCCAGTGGCAGCCCCCTCACACTAGGAAACGCCCCTGTGAGGGTGAGTAACCGGCACCCTGGCATAGCGCTTGCAGGGCCTCCTGGCGGTGCTGCAACGGTTCGGTACAATCGCGGCGGGGGTCGCTGCCAATGGCAACGGTGAGCGAGGTAGAAGCCGGCTTCTGGGAGCAGTTCGAAGCCTTCCAGTCTGTTTCGCTCGAGCTGGCAGGGTACCTGGAGCTGGACCAGGTGGCGGAGCGAGCCCTCGACCTTGCGCTGGCCCTCACCAAATCGTCCACCGCGTTCATCGCCCTTGTCGACGAGGGCGGCGCTCGAAGGCAGGTCTACTCGCGCTCGGCCAACCCGTCTGAGACGCTTCCCGACTCGGAGATCGAGACGCTGGTAGAGAGCCGTGGTCGCGTCGCGGACCCGGGCCTGAGCTCCTCCTTTTGCGGCCAAACGCTGCAGGCCGGCGGCAGGTCGCTCGGCATGATCGGCGTCGTCAACCGGGCGGGATTCACCGCAGTACAACGCAGGGGCTTCTCACTGTTCGCGAACCAGCTGGCAGCCGCGATCGAGATCGCGCGCCTACACCAGCGCCGCCAGGAGATGGTCGATGCGCTCATCAACCTCCGCGCCGAGCTGGACCGAAGCGAGGAGCAGCGCCTGCTCAACGAGGAGCGCGCCAGGAGCACCGAGCGTCTGGAACACGCGCACGAGCTTGCGGTGGAGGCGCTGCTTGCAGTGTCGGTACACGCCCGCCTGGGGCACAACCTCACAGACTTCTACCGCCGCCTTACGGCGACTGTCGCTCAGCTCGTGGGAGCAGAGAAGGTCCTGTTCTGGCAGCTCAACGACAACCGAACGCTTACCGCCATACCCGGCGCCCACGGAATCGACGAAGCATTCCTTGCGCGGCTTCATCCGGTGCCATGCGAGCCCGACGGGGACGACCTGACAAGCCGGGTGGTCCACCAGGACTTCATCTACCGCGCTTCACGAGATGACGCGGACCCCGAAGCCATCCGAGTCCTCGAGGCTTTGGGCGTGACCACAGCGATCAGCGTGCCCTGGCGTGCTGGAGACCATCGTCTCGGTCTGGTCGCTGCTTATGACTCCCGGCAGCCGGAAGGTTTTTCCAGGGAGGACACCTGGGTCCTTCACAAGGCAGGCCTGGCTGCCGGCCTCGTTGCGCAGCTCAGACAGGCCGAGACCGACCTCAAGAAGACGGTTGAGCGGCTCCAGAAAGTGGACTCGGCGCGCCAGCTGCTGCTCAAGAACGCTTCCGAGGCAGCCGACAAGATCCGGCACCGGTTCGCCTCGGAGCTGCACGACGACGCGCTCCAGAAGCTGACCGCGGCGGAGCTCCACCTCGGGCGTGTCAGCTCGACGCGCCTCGAACCGATCGAGGAGGCGCAGGGGCTGCTCCAGCAAGCAGAGAACGCCCTTCGAAAGCTGTTGTTCGAGGTGCGCCCGCCGTCGCTCGAGATCCCCGGAGGCTTCGAAGAGACAATCAGGGACCGCCTGCAAATGCTCCGCTCACTGACAGGAATCGAGGCCGATGTTGAGCTGGATCTGCCTGACGATGTTGCCTACGAGCTGAAGTCCACCATCTTCAGACAGGTGGCGGAAGCCATCACAAACGTCGAGAAGCATGCAGGCGCAACGCGAGTGGAGGTGGTGGTGAAGGTGCTCGACGAGGGCATCTACGGATTGATAGTGGATAACGGGCGTGGTTTCGTGGTCGCTGAGCGCGACCACCTGCCAGGGCACGTCGGCCTTCTGTCGCTCAACGAGCGCGCGCTCCTCGCGGGCGGATGGTGCAAGATTTCGAGCGAGCCGGGCACCGGCAGCCGAGTCGAGTTCTGGATCCCGACGCCCAAGTGAGCGAAAACCCAATCCGCGTCCTGATCGTCGAGGACCATCAGGTCGTCGCCGAAGGTCTCGGCGCGCTGCTCAACGACCAGCCCGACATGACAGTTGTCGGCAATACGGGGTCAGTTGGGGAGTCCATAGCGCTGGCTGCCGAGGTGAGCCCCGACGTCGTGATCCTCGACTTTCGGTTGACGGACGGCACCGGCGCGGACGCAGGCGCGGGCATCCGCCAAATCAGGCCGGAGACCAAGCTCATCTTTCTCACCCGAGAAGACAGCGACGCGGCCCGCTTCGCCGCCCTCGAATCCGGCGCCAGCGCTTTCATCCACAAGTCGAAGGCGGCCTCAGAAGTGGTCGACGCAATCCGCATGGTGGCGGGTGGCGGAACGTTGATCACCCCCCGCACGATTGCAGCCCTGCTCCACCAGCGCCGTTCCATGGACGCCCAGCTGGAGAGCCTGACCCCGCGCGAGAAGGAGGTCCTGCGACTGATGGCAGATGGGATCTCCAGCCGCGAGATCGCCAGCAGGCTGGGGATCAGCTACACGACGGTGAGGACGCACATTCGCAGCCTTGGCTCCAAGCTCGGTGTGCACTCCAAGCTGCAGGCGATCGTCAAGGCTCGAGAGCTCGCACTCGTCGAATAGCCGCGCTGTCAGGCCTTAGGAGCCGACCACCCGTCGCCTGATCCCACCTCGTGGTAGCAACCTCAAGGCAGCCCGTTCGGGCACTGTACTTCGCCGCGCGAGTTTCCGTCGGCGCTTGTTCTCGTACAGGTCCATGTCCGCGTTCTGATAGACCGTCTGCCAGTCCTGACCTTGACGCCATGCCGACAGCCCGACACTGACCTCGACGGCCTCCGTCGACTTCGCACCAAGGCTCATCTCCCGCACTGCGGCCATCAAGCGGGTCGCCACCTCGCGACCTCGATCAAGGTCTGTCTCGGGCATCGCGACGGCGAACTCATCACCGCCGATGCGAGCGCACAGGTCGGATGCGCGAACCACCCTCAGCAGCTGCTGCGCGACCAACCGCAGAGCGGCGTCGCCGCCGCGGTGACCCTGGCGGTCGTTGATCCGCTTCAGGTTGTCGAGGTCGATCATCATCATCGTCAGCCGGCGCTCGTGACGCTCGGCAAGCGCGACTTCGCGCTCCATCACCCGTTCAAACTCGCGGCGATTGGCAAGCCCAGTCAGGTGGTCGGTGCGCGACTCGTTCGAGAACTGGCGAGCGCGGTCGAGTACGACCGCCACCTGGTCCGCCACCGCAGCCATGAACAGGAAGTCCGACGGTCCGAACACACGCTGCATCTGCGTTCCGATCGTCATCACACCGACGGTTCGCCCCTTGACACGAAGCTGCGCTCTAAGCGCGGTCCATTCACCGCCAACCACACCGTCCACACGCGACTCCGACCTGCCGTTGGCGGACACTGTCGCCTTCGCGCGAGGGCCGGCCTGGCTTCGAAACTCCTCGATCTGGTCCGCCTCGAGTCCAACCGTGTGAACCAGCTTGTAGGTGGCGCGCTCGCGCAGCCAGACGGCGCCGGCGTTGAGCCGGAGCGCTGTCAGCGATTCGATAAGAGCGACCTCTGCACTCTCGACAAGGTCGAGGGAGCGCACCATCGAAGTCACTATCGCCGCGAGCCCGTACAGCTCGCTCTCCCTTGCCCGGTGCTCGTTCTCGAGGTGGTCGAGGTAGCCCTGGGCGATGCAGGAGGTGAGGCGCTCGACGACGTCCTCGAGCCTTCGCTGCGCGATGGTGATGATCTCGTCGCGACGCATGCTGACCTCGAGCGGCCCCGCAAGCAGCTCGATAGTGGCCCTGCGGTAGATGGATACGACGTCGATCAATGCCGCAAGCGGCACACCCTGCGCGGCTCGCAGCCGTCCCTGCTCCCGCGCCCTCTCCTCATAGTGGGCCCAGGGTGGCTCGATGTCGGAGCGCAGCGCGAGCAGCAGTGCATCGATGAAACTGACGGAGGTCGCGAGCAGATCTTCGCCGGTCTGTTCGATACGCGGCAGCTCAGGCGACCGCGCGCGCACTACCTCAAGCGCCTTCTTACCGCTCTCGGAAGTATCGGCGGCCAGCCCGATCGCCAGTGCGTTCAGAACGTCGCCGGGATGGTCAGCTGCGGACGCTGAGGGTGGTTTCATCCCACTTGTGCAACGTTCTCGACGCTTGCGCCTACTTGAATTGCAGTCGAATTGAGGAAAAAGCAACCAAAGACGGTCCCAAAGCGCACTTAGGTCCGGTCTGAAGCCGGACCAACCCGTCCCCGCTCGCCGGGACGGATGCCATCCTTTTGCGGACCCCGCGCCGAAGGCGTGGGCCGCGAGTCGCGGGGTGGGGGCGCCCCACTCAGGTTGCCTGGGGGCGCCTAGGACTCAGGCTCTGAACAACACGCGCCAGCCGGCGCCGCATCGGCCCCCAGGGCCCTGCGCTGCGGACATCCTTGCGGCGTTCATAACGAGGAGCGTTGGTCAAGGCGCATAGCTCGCACCCACACCCATGACCGGTGTCCGGTATGCGCCGGCCTAACTTGTTGAACCTTGCCTGCATCACGCGACGGCTTAGTGCGTTCCCGGGAGGTAGTAGGCGTACTTGCCGCCGACCGTCCTGGTCACCAGGCCGCTGGGCCTGGGGAACCATTCGTTCTTCAGCTTCAGCAGTGGCAGCGCCGACGCCATGTAGTTGTGCCACACGGGAGCTGCCGTGTAGAAGCTGTCCGACCCTTCGGTCATCTTGGTTCGCCAGTCTGGGTTGCCCACCCACACCGCCGTCACGAGGTGCGGCGTGAAGCCGATGGTCCACGCGTCGGCGAACTGGTCGGTGGTCCCCGTCTTGACCGCGACCCGATGGCCGGCAAGGGTGAGGATCGTGCCCATGCCGAAGATCAGCTTGCGGTTGCTGTCGTCCGACATGATCTGGCTCATGATGAAAGCGACTCGGGGGTCGAGGACCTTCTTGGCCCCGTCCAACGCCTTGTGCTGGAATACGACCTGCCCGTCCTGCACGACGCTCGCGATCACGTAGGGGGGTATCAGGACACCCTTGGCGGCGAGGACCGATGCTCCCGTCGCCATCTGCAGAGGGGTTTCCCCGTAACCGCCCAGGGTGAGCGACGGCCCGAACGTGTTGAGCTTGTCGTTCGTCGTGTAGATAGGGTTGCCCTTCGAATCGAAATGCTGCTGGTATGGCGGCGCCCCCATCTTTCTCGCCATGCTCACGACCGCCGACACGCCAACGCCGAGCTCGACCTTGACCGCCGGAATGTTCAGCGAGTTCGCCATTGCCTGCTGCAGCTGCATCGTGCCGTGATAGTGGCCGTCGTAGTTGCGTGGCGTGTAGACCTCGCCCGAAACTGGATCGCGATACGAGAACGAGCTATCGGCGATCGGCGTGGTCATCGTGTACTTGCCGCTGGCGATCGCCGTCGTGTAGGTGAAGATCTTCATTGACGAGCCAGGGTTGCGGGGAGGCCACACAGCAAGGTTGTACTGGCCGCCGTTGGCCTTCGGGTTGGCGGAGCCGACCATCGCGACGATGGCGCCTGTGGTCGGGTCGATGGAGACCAGCGCGCCCTGGCTGACGCGGCGATAAGCCAGGCTCTTGACTGTGTTCGTCACGCTCTTCTGAGCCAGGCTCTGAAGCTTCCAGTTGAGAGTGGTGGTGACGTGCAGCCCGCCGGTGTACGTGGCGTCCGCGCCGTACGTGGCGACCAGCTGCCCAGTCACGTAGCGGACGAACGCAGGGGCGAGAATCGTGTTGATAGGCGTGTACATGTGCTTCGGCGCGGAGATGTCCTCGACGAAAGCCTGCGCGGCCTGGAGCGCCGTGATCTTCTGGTCGCGAACCATCGCCTGCAACACGTCACGCTGGCGGTTCTTCGCGGCATTCCAGTCGAGAAGCGGGTTGTAAACCGACGGCCCGCGGATCAGACCCGCGAGCATCGAGGCCTGGGCGAGGTCGAGGTCCTTGGTCGCCTTGTGGTAGTAGATCTGTGAGGCAGCGGCGCTGCCCCAGGCGCTGTTCCCGAAGAACGCGCTGTTCAGATACATCTCGAGGATCTCGTCCTTGGCGTACCGCCTCTCGATCTCGAAGGCGAGCAGGGCCTCGCGGAACTTGCGGTCGAGGGTCGCTTCGTTGCCGACCAGCCGCATCTTCACCAGCTGCTGCGTGATCGTCGATGCCCCCTGCACGTTCCCCTGCGCCTGATAGTCGACCACCGCCGCGCGCACCACACCTCCGGGATCGACCCCTGGCTCGTTGTAGAAGTTCTTGTCCTCGATGCTCAAGACGGCCTCGGGCAGAAGGGTGCCCATGGCCTGCATCGGCTCGTAGTAGTGCTGATAACCAGGCGGATGCAGGTCGGCGAGGATGGTCTTACCGTCTGCCGCATAGAGGATCGTGTCTTCGGGAATCGGAGCCGTCACCGACGTCGGGTCGGGCAGCTTATCCGCGAAAACAGCGTAATCCGGAGACGTGTAGACAAGGCTCGGAATCGCGATCACGCACAGCAGGAACAGGCGGAGAAGCCACCCTGCGGGGCCGAGGACTCGCGCTCTGCGGCGGGCCACCCGTGCGGTCGCGCGCCGGCGAAAGCCGTTGCGGCTATGAGGCCAGTCGGTTCGATTGTTGAGCATTCTCGTCTTCCTTCTCGTCGGTTGACGCATCCCGGTCGATCCGGTCGAGCGTCTGGGCTATTCGAAGTGCCTGGAGGTCGACAACCTGCGCGTAGGTCTTGGCGCCGGGCACAATGCGCTGCTCGGCGTCTACTACGCCGTTCAGGATCGCGGCGACTCTCAGCGCAAGCTTGTTGACCTCAGGTCCGGAGCCTGCGAACCTGGTCCGGGCGCCTGATTCGAGCTCGCGGGCGGTCTCTCTTACCGATTCCAGCCAGACCTTCGTCTCCACGCGCCCGACGGCGGCGGCAAGCGCCAGCCTTGCCTCGGCCCGCGGGAGACCGACGTCTCGAGCCCAGATCAGGAACTGGATTGACCACGTCGCAGCCGCCGCTCCGGCCACAGCGCTCGCGGCAGCCAACCTCTCGTTGAGCTCGTCGATTGCCGATGGTCCGACCGGCGCCACGACCGCTGCTGGAGCCGCGGCCATTGGCAGCACCATCCAATCGCGCAACCGGACCTCGGGCTGCCACCCTAGGCCCTGGCGGCGGGAAGAGATGAGCGCGAGCGCAAGGAGTGCGGTCCAGAACACGAAGACCACCGCGCCGGCGATCGCGAAGCGATTGGCCGCCACCGTGTCCATGAGGCTCGCTCCCGCCAGGCCGAGCAAAGTGTTGAAAATCCTGCCGACGGCCCAGTTGACCGAGTCGGTAAGCTCGCGGACCTGCGGCTGGCTGATGGTCGCAATGCCCAACCAGCAGACGAATATCAGCGCGATCCAGAGCGCGATCTCGAACCACCGCGGTATCGAGCGCCGGACTGAAGGCGCGAACGTGGCCGCCACCATTCCGGTGCACAGCGCGATCGAAAATTGCAATCCCAGCGGTCCCACGCCTACACAACGCGCTTGCCCGCGCACCTCCCCACTTACCGGGCAGGTCTTCAACTCCGCGTTTCCCGCAGGAATGGTTGTGCGCGCGTGTGGGGAAAGCAGTAGCCACAATCGCGATGCAGTGCGTTGTAGTGAGTGGCAAGGACGCTGACCCGCTCAGCGTCCAAGCCTTCGACCTTGGGGGTTCTATGGCAGTACTTCTGATCATCCTGTTCATCACCGTCGCGCTCGCGATAAGGGCGGGGGTCTGGAAGGGCCGCTTGAGCCCGGCCGGGGACACCATGAATGAGACTGGCCTCGTCGACACCTGCGCCCGCACTTTCGTGCTCGTGCTGATGTCGCTGATCGGACTTCTTGCGCTGGGCGTCACTTACGGCAACGTCCTCGGCGCCGGCTCCCCGTAGCGCTGTACGAACTGGGAACGGTATCGAGGCCCAGTCCGGCGTTCTAGCAATAGGAAGCAGCCCACCTGCCCCGGGCTGCTTCTTTTTGTTCCACAAGCGTTTCTCGGCCCACGGCGGTCCGAGAGGAGAGTGCGTATCACGGAAACGACTACTGAGGCAACATGACTCGCCTCGAAGCAGAGATCGACGGACTGGCCCTCGATCTCGCCTGGAGCCTTTGGGGTGAGCTAGGGGTGGACGGAAGGCAGCGACGCCACGATTGGCAGGCGATCGACCTGGAGCCGCTGATCATTTTCACCGCCGCCATCGGCAATCTCGATAGCCGCCTCCGCGCCAATTCGATGGATTGGTGCATCGCCAATGCCCGTTTCGCGTCAGCGTTTCGCCTGCGCAACCTTGCCGAGCAGGACAGCGATGAAACGCGCGCGGCCTTCGGGCGATATGCAGCGACGATCAAGGCTCACGCCAAGGTGCCTTGGCCGAGCCTTGGCGACCCTCTTGCCATCTGGACCTCTGAACGCATCAGCGAGCCAGACCTGCGCCGGCCTTCGCTGATCCAGCTTCGGCTCAGAGCGCTGGTCGGAGTCTCGGCGCGCGCCGAGATTCTCAAGCTCATGCTCGCCGACCCAGCCAGGGGTCAGGCGGCATCGACCCTCGCCGAAGCGGCAGGCTACGGCAAGGGCAGCGTCGCCCAGGCGCTCGACATGCTCACGATGGCAGGCATCGTCGAGGTCCAGCCAACAGCGAACAGGTTGGTCTATCGCCTGGCTCGGCCGGCGAAGCTGGTGGATGTCCTGCAATCGCTGCCGGCGGTCTTTCCTGACTGGTCGCCGATCTTCCGGATCACCAAGGCACTCACAGAATTCGGGCACATCCGGTCGACAACACCGCTCGCGCGGGCGGCCGAGGTGCAAAGGACGATTCTGTCCATCGACCACGACCTTCAAAGGCTTGGCATCACGGACCGGGCGCCCCGGCCCGGCGGCCCCGCATCCGTAACGGAGTTCGAACATTGGGCCCTCGCATTCCTTGCGGACCAATGCGGGCGCGGAGAAGCCGGCACATCCGCCAATGACGTGACCTACACGTTTCACCACCTGTCGTTCGGCAGCTGGATGGCGACTGTTGGCCACGGAGGCCGTGAGCCGTTGCGACTGGAGGCGGATGAGATCTCCCAACATGGACACGAAGACGCAGGTTCGGATCACCCGGATGAAAGCACCGGCGCGCCTGAGCTCGCCAACGCCATGTTTCGCGACGTCTTAACGAGAGCGCGCCCCAAGATTCACGATGCTCAACCCAACGATCCAGTGACTCGGTTGATCAGCGGTGAATTCGCCGCGCAGCTCCTTCGTCCGATGCGATCGGGCCAGGAGGCCACATTCAGCGCGGAGTACGTGCGTCGCTGGTACGAGAACCGGCGTCAGGGGTTCGCCTCGACCGGTTAGGAGGTTGTGGCCGCCCCCGGGTACCACAGAGGAACTGTCGAGAGGGCTTCGTCGCTGTCAACGTCCGGCTTATTACCGGTGCTCAACACGTACTGCCATACGTCGAACTTGCCGCCACAAGCTGGGTGGTTCGGGGTGAACGCCGGCGCCTTGGCCTTGGTCCACCTGCCAACCAGCGAAGGCTGGAAGGTCCACAGGAACGAGTCCACCGCGACCTCGGGACGCTGCGTGATCGCGTTGCACCACGCGTTGCCGAACTCGCTGCCCGAAGTACCGTTGCCGTAGAACAACGGGATGTAGCTCGCATTCATGACGCCGTCGTACCACCCTTCGATGAAGCCGGCGTCGACATTTGCCGCGCCGGGGCATTGTTCGCCGTATGGCTCGATGTCGACAGCAAGGGCCCTACCCTCGGGGATGCCCAGCCTCCCCGCCGCTGCAGTCGCTTCGGTGGCGTACTGGAGCCCTGCCTTGTAGCCCCGCACAGCATTGCAGTCGTAGTCGTTGTAGATCGGCAGGATCCCAAAGTTGCGGAAGGCAGCCCCTGCGATCTCTGTCGAGCTCATACCCGGGCAGTTGTAGGTGGTCGTCATGTATCGCCCCCAGAAATCAGGGGAACCGTAGTAACGAGCCACCTGCGCGTACATGCCGCCATGGGCTGTGACGTCAGAGGTGATCGGCTTGCACGAGTCAACCCCCCACAGCAGCTTGGTCGGCTGCACAGCGGCGGACCGCGCCTGGATGTCCACGAGCGACGAATGCGATTGGGCTGTCCTCACGAGCTGGGTCGACGCGGTGGAGGCGTCGACCACCGGCTGACGCACTCCGATCACTGCGGTAAACCATGGAAGTGGGCCCGCCGTCAGCTGGACGAGCGCAGCGCAGCTGGACCCGGTTTTGCAGGAGTTGCTTACAAGGTTGCCCGCCGCGTCGAAGATTCCGATGCTCCAGGGCGTGTTGGTCAAGTCCGCATTGGCGGTCGCTCGTATGTAAACGGCGCTTCCGCCGTGGGGGTAGACGGTATTGGCGGCAACCGAGGCTCCCAACCACGTCGCTGCGATCGGTGCCGATTGCGCCTGGATCGCGGGAGGCGGCAGGGACGCCGACGAGCCCGCGAGGTACGCGACTATCGAGCGCTTGCCGGATCCCAACTTGGTCATGGTGGTGCTGCAGGTCGAGCCCTGGCTGCAGTAGGTGAGGCGCGTTCCGGAGGCCCGGTCGTACAGGCTCAGCACGTAGCCGGCCCTGCCGACGTCGGCGGTGGCGGTGGCGGTGAACGTGACGGATTTGCCAGGGGCGACGATGGACGCGGTGGTCGTCGCGAGCGTCAGGCCGAGCCACGCGACGTTAAGAGGCTTTGACGACGCGACAGTGCTCGAGACCGGCTGCTTAACGGTGGGCGGCGTGATGAAAGCCGCGAAGGTGTGGATGCCTGACTTGGCCGCATAGCTGACCACGCACTGGCTTGCCTGCATGCAGGCGCCGACGAGGGTCGAGGTGGTTTCGTCGAAGATCTCAATGGCGTTCGGCGTACTGGTCATGGTGGCGCCGGAAGTTGCGGTGAGAAGCACTGCCTGACCCGGCACCAGCGACCCGACGTTGGCGGCCAGATCGACCCTTTGCTGCGTGCCCGGTGCCGCTAAGGAAGCGGCGGGAACACTCGGCGGAACAGGGAGCTGCACCGTGGTGCCAAACCTGCCGCCGGGAGCTGACAGGTCGGCAGCTGTCAGCACAGTGTCGTTGCACGATGCGGGGGTGCTTGGCCCGGTCTTTTCAGCGACGACTGGGCAGCGGGCGGCACCGGCGGGAATCGATGCCACGCCTGGCTCCGGAGGGGCCGACGTCTCCGAGACGTGGCAGGTGACCTGCGGGCCGGAATCAGGGCATTGGCGAGTGCCTGCCGGCAGCTTGAGCTGAATCGGATCGGCGGCCAAGGCTGCGACGTTCTTGCAGGTGGTGCCCAGCGCCGAACCGAGGCTGGTGGTGGTGCTGCACGACGATGCATCTTGCTGGCCCGCGTTGATGCGATTCGCGGACAAGGTGCCCGCGGGCCCTGCCGCGAAGGCAACCATGCAAAGCTGGCTGCCTGCAGCCAACCCGGCCAGCACGATGCGCGTCTTCGGCCGAGACCGCGAGACACGCAAGAACCACTGCGCTGAGGTCAAAAACCACTTCCTTCCCCTCGCTGCCCTGACGGGGCTGCTCGAGCGCTGCCCTCACGGGCGGCGTGAGTTGGAAGTTAGCCCCAGGTCCCGGTTCAACCTCCCGCGATGTGGTTAATAAGGCTCAACTAATGTCAAGTGGGCCGAATACGGCCCAAATGCGCCCCTTTTAGGCCTTCCGCACAGGCAACCTGAGCGTTTTGGGGTATTCAGGAGCCCGCGCATGCCCTAACCGTCGCTAGCGCGGCAGGGTTGGCCGGGGTCCCCCGGCCATGACTTTGTCCCTAATGACTGCCAGAGGTGGCGAGGAGACACTCTTCTAAAACAAGTCCCTTCGATATACCGGAAAAAGAGCGCCGGCCCAAGTCCTAGGTCGACTTCAACAGAGCGGGGATGCAGGTCCGGGTCCGCGCGCGAAGCGCCCGGCGATGAGGGACACCATCCGGGTTTCCCTCATAAGGCGCGCGCAGCGCCGCCTACCCGGTAGCTTCCCGGTCGCGCTGGCCCGGGACTGCAACCAGGTCGCGGATGTCCTGTACCT
>DAIUFK010000014.1:0-19441 GCA_036844615.1 Candidatus Dormiibacterota bacterium
GTGGAGGACCCCACCAGGCTGCCATTGCGGTAGATGCGATAGCCGGCCACCCCGAAGTTGTCGGCGCTGGCGGTCCAGCTCAGGTCAACCTCATTTGGGCTGACCGCGGTCGCAGCGAGGTTGGTTGGGGCCGTGGGCGGAGCGGTGTCGCCGCCTGAGCTATGACACGTGCCGGTACCGGCGTCGGTGAAGCCCCCCGCAGTGTCAGGAACAAAATTCCAGTCGTAGCTCGTCGCGTGGAGCGTCATCTCCATGATCCCGAACGATGTGGAGTCGCGCACCTCGCTGTTGGCTGCAACCGTTACGAATGACGTGTGGTTGGCGCCGCCGGTGCCGACGATGAACTCCCGAATGCCGTTTGCAGTGTCGAGGTGGGCGTACGGATCCTGCGGAGCGAAGCGCTCGTAGGTGTGGTCGTGGCTGCTCAGGACAACGTCGGCATGTGCCGCATAAAGCGCCTGCCAGAAGTACAGCGAGTTGCCGTTGGCGCGGCCCCCGGAGCTGTAGAGGGGAATATGCCAGTAAGCAAGGGTGCACATGTTGGCGTGGGCGGCCAGATCCGCAACCAGCCACGTGCCCTGGGCACTGCTCGCCGAGCAGCCGCCGGCGCTGCTGCAGTTGCTGTTGAGGGCGATCAGGTGCCAGGTGCCGATGTTGTAGCTGTAGAAGCCCTGGGACGCGAGTCCGGCCGCTGCTCCGAAGTACTGGAAATATCCAAGCCCTTTGCCCGTGGTATCGCAGTCGGTCCCGCCCGAGGTGAGGTATTCGTGGTTGCCGACCGAGGGGTGGGTGATCCCCTTCACCCGACCCCAGCTCGCGTCGTACGACTGCACGAAAGCTTGGTACCCGCCGCAGTAGTACTGGTTGTCACCGAGCGGCAGGATCGCCGAGAAGCCGCCGTTCACCAGCATGTTGGACGTATTCATCGCGTGGCAGGAGCCAGAGGTGCCATTGCCGCCGTTATAGCTCGAGCTGGTCGGATCGCATGCGATGTCGCCAGCGGCGGCGATTACCGGGTCTGTGGTTGCCGACGCCTGGAGAGGGTTGGTGGAATCGAATCCCAGGGTCACCACGAGGACGCTGACACCCACTCCCGAAAGGAGTGCCAGACGGACCCGCCTACCGAGCGGCGGTGGCCGCGAGCTCACTTATCGCTCCTCCCTTCTGAAGTGGATTTGGCTTTGTCGAATGTGCCACTCAAAGATACGGTCTCCACGGCAAATCGGAGCCAAATGCCGGTAATGCCACAGAGGTGCGGGCGCTGCAGCCGCTATTAATTGAACCACTGGCAGGCCCACCAGCGCAAGGGGCGTGGCTGGCAACGCCTGGGCGTTTGTCCCGGGTCTCGGGACTCTGACCTACCGGCTACCTCATCCTCAAGGCTTCGTATCCGCGATCACGTCGTCGAATGCGATGTCGTAGGTGTGGCCGGAAGCGGTGTCACCAATCACGACTTTGCCGATTGCCGCAGTCCCCAGATTGGTGGTGCCGGTGAGCTGATTCACAATGCCGCCATCCAGCCAAACCTGGACCTGGCTTGTGGCTCCGCTCGTGACATGAACCTTCACCTGATGCCATCCGTTGCCAACGTTGGCCGGGCTCGAGATGGTGGTACCCGCCACGTCATTCGTATAAGCGAGCTTGCCCTTGTCGGTGATGTAGAACGTGGCTATCGGAGTGCCGCCGGCCGACTGCACCTCGAGAAGGCCGGCATTGGTCTTGTTGCTGAAGATCCTGAAGTAGCTGCTCCAGTAGACCGAGGTCTGGCTGGTGGGAAGCTGCGCAACAGCGTACGTCGGCGACCCTGTGCTGGTTCCCCTGGCTGCGTAAGTCCCGCCGTGAACCTGCTGGCTCTGGACGATCATCTGCTGCTGGGCTGACCACAGCGACAAGTTGCCGGCCTCGAAGTTGTCCATGAACAGCGGGGTCGTAACGCTGGCGGTGGCGCTGGCAGCTGACGTGTTGCCTGCCGCATCGCTCGCGGTCACTGTGTACGTATAGGCGGTCCCGCCTGACGCCGTGTTGTCCGTGAAGCTCGTGACGGCACCGGTTGTAGCAAGCGTACCTCCGTTGCGATTCACCGTGTACCCAGTGACCGCGACGTTGTCGCTGGATGCACTCCACGCCACGACCACAGACGACGCGTTCTTGGCGGTCGCGCCGACGCCGGCCGGGACGGTTGGCGCCGCGGTATCAGCGGGAGTTGTCGTCGAGGCGGCTGCGCTGGCACCCGATACGTTGCCTGCGGCATCGGCTGCCGTAACCGTATAGCTGTATGCCGTAGTCGGCGCCACGGTGGTGTCCTTGGTGACGGCTGCGCTGACCGGCTTCACCGCGCAGACCCGATCCGTGAATACATCGATCAGCTCAGAGCATGGCCGCCCGGAAGGGGACACCACAATGGGACAACGGTCCTTGCAACCGGGTCGGCCGCCACGACCATCTGACGATCGGCAACGAGGCACCCGCCGGTGGGTCAGTGCAGCCGGCGGCCTTTAGCTCGACGTAGGGTCGGTGGCGACGAACTCGTTGGTGGCTCCGCTTTCAGCGTTGATCACGTGCATCACCGCGTTTATCAGCGCCAGGTGGGAGAAGGCCTGCGGGAAGTTGCCGAGGTGCCTGCCGCTCCGCGGGTCGATCTCCTCGGCGTACAGCTGCAGCGGGCTCGCGTAGGACAGCATCTTCTCGCACAGCTCTCGGGCCTTCGTCACCTCGCCGATCTCGCAAAGTGCCGACACCAGCCAGAACGAGCAGATGGTGAAAGTGCCCTCCTCCCCCTTCAGACCGTCGTCGGTCTCTTCAGTCCGATAGCGCAGCACCATCCCGTCTTCAGTCAGCTCCTCCTGGATGGCCAGGACCGTGGCTTTCACACGCGGGTCGTCTGGCGGCAGGAACCTGACGAGAGGGATGAGTAGCACTGAAGCGTCAAGCGCTTTCGAGCCGTAGTGCTGGACGAAGACACCGCGCGAGTCGACCCCGTGCTCGCAGATGTCCGACTTGATCTCATCGGCGACCTTCTGCCAGCCGGCGGCCAGTGCAATGTCCCCGTGCAGCTCGGCCAAACGCGCTCCCCGATCGCATGCGACCCAGCACATCAGCTTGGATGAGGTGAAGTGCTGGGGGTCTCCTCGCACCTCCCAGATCCCGCGGTCGGGCTCCTTCCAGTGCCGGATGGCCGATTCGACAGCATGCTTGAGGATCGGCCAGACGATCTCGGGCAGATAGTCCCGCGACTTGGTGTGAAGGTAGACCGAGTCGAGCACTGCGCCCCACACGTCGTGCTGCTCCTGGCTGTAGGCGCCATTGCCGACACGCACCGGCCTCGACCCCTCGTATCCGCTCAGGTGCTCGAGCGTCTTCTCGGCGAGCTCTTGCTCGCCGCCGATGCCGTACATGATCTGCAGGTCCTTCTTCCCCGCCGCGACATCGGCGATGAAGTAGAAGAAGTCGTTGGCCTCCCGCGCGAAACCGAGCGTGTAGAGGCCCCACAGCATGAAGGTGCCGTCACGAATCCACGTGTACCTGTAATCCCAGTTGCGCTCGCCGCCGATCCGCTCGGGGAGTGAGGTCGTGGCGGCTGCGAGAAGGGCGCCAGTCGGGTTGTAGGTGAGGCCCTTCAGCGTGAGGGCGCTGCGCTGTAGGTAGCTTTGCCACGGGTGCTCGGGAAACTCCCCGCGGTTGATCCATTCGCGCCAGAAATCGGCTGTCCGCTCCACACGCTGAAACGCCTCGTCAGTGTTGGCAGGGGGCGGATGCTCCGCCCACAGCTCCTTGGAAGCCGAGTAGTGCGATCGCGGCCAACAGAGTGCGACGTAAGCGCACTCACCCTGAGTCAAAGTCTTCGTCGCATGAGCGCCTGGTCCCTCGAAACCGACATTGAGGTCGGTGACCAACCGCAGCGGCACGTCCTCCTTCTCGCCGGTCGCTATCGCCTCGCCGTAGCCCGGCCCCGAGTATTCCCAGTGGGCCGCGGTCTGGCCGTAGTTGAACACCGGGCTGCAATCAAGGCTCACCTCGACGCTCCCGACAACGCATTTCGCCGTCCGGAGGAGAATGTGCTCGGCCTCCTGGTCGGTGGGCGGCCTGCGGTGCGTTCCGGAGCGACGCTCGGTGTGATACCAGGGGCCTATGCAGAGGGCATCGCGCACGACCATCCAGCCGGTTCGGGTCCTCCAGGTCGTCTCGAGCACGAGGGTGCCGGGGAGGTAGCGGCGCCCGGCCGGCACGTTGACACCGCTCGGGCCAAAACGGAAGCTGCCCGCGCCACGGTCAAGGATGGCAGCGAAGACGCTTGGGCTGTCGGGACGCGGTATGCACATCCACTCGACACGCCCGCTTGGAGCGATCAGCACGTTGGCCTCGCAGTCAGAGAGGAAGGCGTAGTCGGCGATCGGGGGGAAGGCGCTCGCGGTGGGTGCGGCCAGGGGCGAGGTGGCGGGACGGGGCGCGGGCCGATGGCTCCCGTTGGAGGCGGGTTTGCTTGCGTGACCGAGCTCTTCGACGCGCGCCTTCTTTGCCGTTCTACACGCTCCCCAGCGCTGATTCCAGAGGGCAAATCATAGGCCGGTGTTCCGCGAATCGCGCTTGTTTCACAGGAGCCCGAAGCCCTACAAGAGTGAGCGCCCCCTCCGGATGCACCCCGCGCACCACGAGCGCGGGGACCCCATACGGAAAGCCACTCCCCGGCCAGCGGGGAGGACACCTTACCCGGAGAGGGCCTTGCGGATGCGGTCGAAGACCTCGTCGACCTCCCCCACGCCGTCGATCTTCTCCACCCTCCCCCCGGTTTTGCGGTAGTGGTCGAGGACTCTTGCCGTCAGGTTCCTGTATTCGTGCATCCGCTCGGTGATCGCCTCTCGCGTGTCGTCGGCCCTCCCCTCCACCGCCGCCCTGTGCAGCAACCGTTCGACCAGCACGTCCTCCGGGACGTCAAAAGCGATCACAAAGTCGACCTTGTGGCCCTCCTTCGCAAGCATCTCGTCCAGGGCCCTCGCCTGCTCGAGGGTGCGCGGGAAGCCGTCCAGCAGCACTTCCGAGCTGACGTTCGGATCGCGCAGGATGCCCTGAACGATGCGGATGATCAGGTCGTCAGGCACGAGGTCGCCGGCGCGCATGATGCGCTCCGCCTCCTTTCCGATCTCGCTACCGCGCGCCACCTCGGCGCGCAGGATGTCGCCTGTCGATAGGTGCGACAGCCTGAACTCGCGCTCCACGTGGGCCGCCTGCGTGCCCTTGCCGCTTCCTGGCGGGCCGAAGATCAGCCCGATCAACTTTCCATGTCCAGCTTCAAGGCTCGCCGGCGGTCCCAGAAGCTCCGCGTCTCGTCGTCGAGCAAAGAGTGCAAGGCTGGGTCCGGCCCGGAGGGCTCGCCCTCCTCGCTCAGATGGAGCCAGCGGCGGGTGATCTCGACGTAGAGGTCGGCCTCGGTCCACTGGGGCATCTGCTCGAGCACGCGATATTTGCGGATGAGCTTGGCGATAGGCGTGTAGACATTGTCGTACCAGCTCACCGTGGCCTCGGCCAGCGAAACCTCGTGGCCCTGCTCCAGGCCCATGAAGTACCGGTGGCCGAGGATGTGCTTGAAGATCTCGTCATACCTACCCAGCCGGCTGCATTCGAGGCGGGCTTCGGGCCGAAGGCGATGCAGCTGGGTGCGGTCAAGAAACGCCGAGTATTCAGCCGCTCTCAGCAGGGCGGCTGCGTCGACATTGGAGCCCACGGGCGCCCGAGTCTTGACCTCGACCACTCGCGCGTTGATGGTGTCGCGGCCGAGATTCCTGGCCACCGAAACCCTGTGGTGGCCGTCGATCACGTAGTAGAAGTCATCGAGCTTATAGACGTCGATCGGTGGCAGCTCATCGCCTTCGACCATGGCTGTATAGATCCGCGTCCAGCGGTCCCTGAGCCTGCGGTTGACGGGGAGGAACGCGGGGTCGAAGTCGGCCGATTTGGCATCAGCGGCCGCGGACCCCACGATCCGATCGAGCGGTATCTCCTGCACGCCGCCGAAGGATTTGCCCTCCAGGCCCGCCGCGGCGAGCACGCGATCGAGAGACAGCAGGCGCTGGGAACGGCGCGTAAGCGCCGCCTGGAGCGCCCGTCGAAACGCCTTGAAGCGCGCGCTGTCGAAGTCCTCACGCGCCCGCTGGCTCTCCAAAGGCTGCTGGCGCTGCTAAAGCAGCGCCAGCTCGGTCTCCCCGTCGAAGAAATGCAGGGTTCGGGTGTCAAGCCCCAGCTTCACCGTGTCACCCGGGTCCACCTTCATTCGGGGATCGACCCTGGCGGTGACCGAGTCGCCGCCAACCTGCCCGTACAGGAACTGGTCGGAGCCGAGGCGCTCGACCACGTCGACCTTCATCTGCATCGCGTTGGCTTCGTCAGTGATACGGTCGGTCACTGCCTCTGGCCGGAAGCCGAGCGTTCCCTTCTGTGCCGACACAGGCTTGGGCAGCTTCACCTCGAAGCCTGACGCCTTTGCAGTCCCGTTCTGCGCCGTCGCCGGGACGAAGTTCATCGTCGGGCTGCCGATGAAGCCGGCGACGAACAGGTTGGCGGGGTGGTCGTAGATCTCGCCTGGAGTCCCCACCTGCTGGAGGATGCCGGCGTTCATGATCGCGATGCGGTCGCCCATCGTCATTGCCTCGACCTGGTCGTGAGTGACGTAGATGAAGGTGGTCTCCAGGTCCCTGTGCAGCTTCTGCAGCTCGATGCGGGTCTGGCCGCGGAGCTTCGCGTCGAGGTTGGAGAGTGGCTCGTCGAGCAGGAAGACCTTGGGGTTGCGCACGATGGCCCGACCGAGAGCGACTCGCTGCCGCTGTCCACCTGAGAGGGCTCGCGGCTTTCGCTTGAGGAAGTTGTCCAAACCGAGAATTCGCGAAGCGTCGCTGACCCGCTTTTCGATCTCGGGCTTCTTCATGTGAGCCATCTGCAGCGGGAACGCCATGTTGTCGTAGACGCTCATGTGCGGGTAGAGCGCGTACGACTGAAAGACCATTGCGATGTCGCGATCCTTCGCCGCGACGTCGTTGACGACGCGGTCGCCGATCCGGATCTGCCCCTCGCTTATGGACTCGAGACCCGCAAGCATTCGAAGCGCTGTCGATTTGCCACATCCAGACGGGCCGACCAGGACCATGAACTCCTTGTCTTTGATGTCGACGTTGAAGTCCTTCACGACTGTGAGGTCAGATGTGTATCGCTTGACGACGTGGTCGAAAGTGACTGACGCCATGTTTTGCTACTACCCCTTCACAGAGCCCGCAAGGATGCCGCGAACAAAATAGCGCTGGAGACTGAAGAACACGATGAGCGGCACGATCATCGAGAAGAACGCTGCCGCCGTCAGCAGCTGGTAGCCCTGTCCGAGTGAGCCGACGAGGTTGGCGAGAGTCACCGTCAGGGGCGAGAACTCGGCAGTGCCGCCAACGTATACGAGGGCAACCAGGTAGTCGTTCCAGATCCACAGGAACTGGAAGATGACCAGCGACGCGATGGCAGGCACCGACAGCGGCAGCACGATCCGGAAGAAGACTGTCAGGGTGCCGGCGCCGTCGATCTCTGCCGACTCAAAGAGGTCGGTGGGCAGCGCGCGGAAAAAGTTCGCAAGGAGATAGATCGCGAAAGGCAGCCCATAGCCGGTGTGCACGAGCCAGAGGCCCACGAACCCGACGTTCTGCGGGGTGAGGCCCAGCTGCAAGAACAGCTTCAGGATGGGCACGAAGGTCGCCTGCAGCGGTACCGCCAGCAGCCCGACCAGCGCAAGGAAGAAGAAGTCTCGGCCCCAGAACTTCATCCAGGAGAACGCGTAAGCGGCGAAAGCCGCGATGGTCACCGGGATCACCGTCGCCGGGATCGTGATCATGAAGCTGTTGAAGAAGCTGTTTCCAAGGTTGCTGCTGTTGAGCACCTGGCTGTAGTTGTCGAGGGTGAACTTCCAAGGCGGGGACAGGGCAGTCCACCAGCCGCTGCTGGTGAACTGGTCGAGCGGCCTGAAAGAGCTGACGAGGAGGCCGATCGTTGGCACGATCCAGGCGAGGGTGATGCCGATCACCACCACGTGAAGGAGGACCTTCGAGAAGATCGCCCCGAGCCACTCGGGCGAGAACCTGCGCTCTGCGGCCGGTGTTGCAATCCTCTCGCTGGCGATCGTCATCGTCTTGCCTCCACTGCCCGGAACTGGCGCAGGTTGAATATCAGCACCGGGATGACTGCGACAACGAGGATGATCGCAACCGCGCTTGCATTGCCCGTGTTCCCGACGGTGATGAGCTTGTACATGCGGTTGGCGAGGACGTCGGTGTCGTAGTTGCCGTTGGTCATCACGTAGACGATGTCGAAGGCCTTGAGGGCGAAGATGACAAGCGTCGTCCCGACCACGACGATGGTCGGCATCATCAACGGGAAGATGACCCTGCGAAAGATCGTGAGCTCACCCGCGCCGTCGACCCGAGCCGCCTCGAGCAGGTCACCCGGGATGCCCTTGAGGGCAGCCGAGAGGATGACCATCGCGAAACCGACAAATCCCCAAACGCCTGCAACGATCAGCGCCTGGTTGGCGACATTCGGATCCTGTACCCACAACCTCGGGTCCTGGTGAAAGACGCCAAGAATGGCGTTGACCGTTCCGGTCTGTGGGTCGCCGGGTGGCTGGTAGCTGTACATGAACTTCCAGATCAGGGCGATGGCGACGAATGAGATCGCCATCGGCATGAAGATCAACGACTTGATCGGGCTCTCGTAGGGCACTCGGTCCGTGAGCACCGCGAAAAGCAATCCGAAGATCAGCACCAGGAGCGTGAAGAAGACCAGCCAGTAGAGGTTGTCCCGGATCGCGATCCAGGCCCCACCGGATGGAAAGCCTGTGAGCTGAGTTGCGTAGTTTGAGAGTCCGATGAAACCGGTGCCGTCGCGGTCGAAGAGGCTTCGATACGCGGTGCCAACGACCGGGTAGACGAGGAACACGGCGACGAAAACGAGCGCGGGGCCTACCCAGATCCACGGCCTTACCGAAGGCCGCGACTTGTCAGGTAGAAGCCGGACCAGGTACTCGCCACCCACGATGTAGGCGGCGAGTACCACCGGCACGCCGATGATGACTCCAACGAGCGTGGGCACATCCGCCAGCAGTTGGCTGAAATCCACGACTTAGAACGCCTCCCCCTACTTGTAAGCGGTCGCCTGCACTTGGTCCAGGTGAGCCAAGATCGAGTCGAGCTTGGACTGGTCCGCCACGAACTGGAGCACGGCGGCCCAGTATGCGTTGCGCATGTCGGCCGGCATGAGGTCGCCGGCGTCGAAGTCGAAGATCTTCGCCCCGGTCATGACCTGGGCGACCTGCTTGGTGGTGTCGTCGGGGTAGTTGGCCAGGTCAAAGCTCTTGTTCGGCGAGAGCTTGCCACCGCGCTTGACCCAGATCGCCTGGGCTTCAGGGGTGGTCAGGTACTGCATGAGCTTGCGGGCCTGAGGGGTGTCCTTGAGCATGGAGAAGGCGTCTCCGGAGCCGACGTGCGCGCCCGCGTTCGCGGTATTGACGTCGGGCATCGGGAAGAACTTGAAGTCAGTCCCTGCCGTCACCTTGTCCTGCTTGACGAAGTTGTCGGTGATGAAGGACGCCTGGTTGTGCATGTAGCACTTGGGTGGCGTCTTGAACATCGGGTCGCCGCCGTTGGCGAAGTTGGTGGCTAGGATCTGGTTCTTGCCACCGTAGACGTTCGAGTTGCCGGGGCCGAGGATGGTGCCCCACGTCTGCCACGCCTGCTTGATGGCGGGGTCGGTCCACTTGGTCTTGCCCTGCCACCAGCTGTCGTAGACGGTCGGGCCTGCCTGGCTGAGGACGATCTCCTTGACCCAGTCGCTGCCCGGCCAGCCGGAGGCGGCTCCGCTCTCAACCGCAACGCACCATGGGGTGGTGCCATCGCTCTTGATTTTGTTCTGGAGGGTGATCATCTCATCCCAGCTCGTGGGCACCTGGTAGCCCTTGGCGGCGAAGTTCTTCGGGTCGTACCAGATAAGGCCCTTGACAGCGGCCCAGGCGAAGATCTGGTAGAGCTTGCCGTTGATCTTGCCCAGCTGGATCCAGCCTGGAGCGTATTGATTGTTGAAGGCGGTCATATCGAGGACCGGGTTGGTGGCTGAGTCGAGCTGAACCAGCTTGCCCGAGTTCGCGAGCGCAGTCAGGGTGCTGGGGCTCGGCGCCGCTGCGACCTCGGGTGGGTTGCCTGCCTGGACGCGGGTCTGAAGGATGGCGTCAAGGTCGCGGGTGCTCTCGTACTCGACCTTGATGCCGGTCTGGGCTGTGAACGGTGCGAGGACCGCCATGAACGAGTCCTGCTCCGCGCCTGCCCAGACTGCCAGCACGTGCACGGTGCCCGGCCCGCTGGTCGATCCGCCACCGCATGCGACGGCGAGAACCGCGCCCATGGCTAGAGCACCAATGCTTCGCAATTTCCGACCCATCATCGAGTCACCCCCCAAAATGCCCAGTGCGGGCCCCCAATCCGATCTGCGGATTCTAACTCGCCGAATTGGATCTTGCCAAATAGACGTTCAGCAGGGCGCGCGACGCATTGCGTCCGGGATGACGATGCTAGATTGGCCGGCGATGTCGAACACCTTTCCGGACGGCTTCCTGTTCGGCGCCGCGGTGGGCGCCCACCAGGTCGAGGGCGGCAACACCAACAGCGATTGGTGGTGGTGGGAGCACCGCGAGGGCACCGTGTGCCGAGAGCCATCCGGCGACGCTTGCGATTTCTATCACCGCTACGACAGCGACATCGCAATGCTGGCCGGCCTTGGTATGAACGCTTTCCGGTTCGGGATCGAGTGGGCGCGCATCGAACCGGCCGAAGGCGAGTTCTCGGGTGCTCAGCTCGACCACTACCGGCGGATGCTCGAGTCTTGTCGCCAGCATTCCGTCGTTCCGATCCTCACGTTTCATCACTTCACCCTCCCCAAGTGGCTGTCCGACCTTGGCGGATTCGCCAGTGACAGGTTCGCCTCATTGTTCGCGCGCTACTGCGACCACGCTGCCGCTGCGCTCGGAGACGCGATAGGGGTCGCCTGCACCATCAACGAGCCGCAGGGACTCGGCCAGAGCGGCTATCTCCTCGGCATCAATCCCCCGGGCCACACCGACGATCACGCCGGCGCGCAGGCTGCCACCGACAACCTGCTCGAGGGGCATCGGCTGGCCGCCGCCGCGATCCGCACCCACACCCACGCACCGGTTGGCGTGACGCTCGCGATCCCGGACATCCAGTACGAGGATGGGGCCGAGCCGGGGAGCAGTTCCCTGGAGCTCGAGGCGCGGATCAACGACAGGTTTCTCGAGCTCGCGCGCGGGGACGATTTCGTAGGGGTGCAGACGTACACGCGCTTTCGCATCGGGCCCGAAGGCCCGCGCAGCCCGGGCAGCGACTGGAGCGACTGGACGCGGGAGACCGAAGAGACGGACCAGACGACCCAGATGGGTTACGAGTACTACCCGCAGGCTCTGGGAGGCGCGATCCGGCGGGCCTGGAAAAGCACTGGCGGAATCCCCATCCTCGTCACCGAGAACGGGATCGCGACCTCCGTCGACGACAAGCGGATCGCGTTCATGGATGCCGCCCTTCGAGAGGTGCAGTCCTGCATGGGGGAAGGCATCGACGTGCGCAGCTATCTCCACTGGTCGCTGCTCGACAACTTCGAGTGGGCATTCGGGTACGCGCCGACCTTCGGGCTTGTCGCGGTGGACCGAGAAACCTTCGCGAGGCATCCGAAACCCAGCGCGACGTGGCTTGGCGCTGTAGCGCGAGCCCGCCGGATCGCCTAGCGCTTCTTTGGCATCTGGGTGATGGGTCGCAACCGACTCGGGTCGCCCAAGTCCTGACAGCTCTGACTGGGGACAGAACGGAACGACGATGCGCCTGTCGAAGGTCTCGGAGTCGCCCGAGCCGAACTCCCACTCCCCGTTGAGGTTGACCCACGCAGGCCGCCTGAAGCTGGGCCTGGGATAGTCGGGTCTCGGGACTCCCTGCATTTCCCTCATTCTTATGCGAAGGACAGAATGCGCCCGCCTCTGGAATCAGCTTCGGGCCTTGCGACCGTGCTTCGCGGCGTTGTCGCCGACATGCAGCACGCCTCGAAGGCCGACATCGTGTCGATCTTCCTTTACGAAGACGCAACACGAACGTACTACGCCCCGTTTGCCACTGGACAACCCCAAGAGAGCCTGCTCGACTCGCTGACCGACATGCGCGAGCAGCTAGCTCGCTATTCGAGCGACATGCTGCAGGGCAAGGTCCCCGACGATATCGGCGTCCACCACTACGGCTCGACGGTGTGGCTGACGGTGACCCGCCAAACACTGGTGGCAAGGGACGCCCCCGCCGAGATCGACAGCACTTTCGTCAGGCGTTACCAGATCCAGGCGACGATCGGGCTGCCCCTGCTTGCTGGCGATCGTTTCTATGGGCTCGTCTACCTCAACTACCGCGGACGCGACCAGGCGCCCGACGGTGCGCAGCTCGCCGAGCTCGAGCGCCGCGCTGCGGCCGCCGCCGCCGCGATCGCAGCTGTCCTGGCAGCGGCGGAACGCTCCGCGCTTGACGGGATCGGCAGGCTGGCCGCCCTCCTGACGGCGCCCGCAGGCGACGAGAGGACCGACATCAGGGAGCTCCGGCGCCTCCTGTCGATCGCGCTCGCCGAGCTGCTCCTTGCCAGCGAGCTTGACGCGGCGGCGATCTATCAGTTCGCGTCGCAGCGCACGAGCCTTGAGCTCGTCACCGCTCATGCGCCTGTGGCAGCGCCACCGCGCGTCGACCGGACAGACCCTGTCGCCCCGTGGCCGTCGGTCCTGACTGAGGCGGTCGCCGCGTCGACTGCGACTGCGGACCTTCACCCCATTGCCACCTATGCGCTGGGCAACGAACAGGAACCCCACGGCTACCTGGTGGTGCTGAGTCGCGATCGCCTCGCCACAGTGCGTAGGGCGCCGGCCACCGACCTGCTGCTCAAGGCGGGAGCGGAGCTGATCGGCAGCTCGCTGGCAAGCCAGCGCCTCATCGCGGAGCTCGAGCAGAGCAACCGCTTGCTTGGGGCGCTCGGGGACATGACCACTGCGATGCTGAAGCCAGGCGCTTCCCGCCAGGAGGTGCTGGAGGCGGTCGCCGGGCACCTGACCGACGCGACAGTTGCCGAGTTCGACTTTCACTTCGCCAGCGTCTACCTGCTGGAAGAACGGGCTGACGAGACGATAGTCATCAGCAAGGCGGCAGGCTCGGCGACCTCAACAGCTGTCGACAGCGCTGAGCGGTCAATGCCCGGTAACGCCCCTCTCCCCAACCTTCCCCCCGGCGGAGGGAGGGGGACAGGGGCGCGCCATGCGCGGGTGCCGCGGTGGATACTCGAAGAGGAGCGCCAGCTGGCGCCCGACGACGTGCTCGTGTACGTGGCACGCACCTGGCAGGTGGCAGTTGTCGGACCGCTTCCTGCCGGCGACAAAACCGATAGGGCCGACGTGGTCGCGGGCGCGCTCCCCACGCAATCAACATGGTCTGACGTGCCGGTGGTGCGCAGCGACGGCACGGTCCTGGCCCATGTCGCAGCGTGCCTCATCGGAGGGGGCGCCGACGTCCGTGGCCAGGCGGTAAGCGACCCGCCGTTCACGCTCGCGGGCGAGGTGTTCGAGAAGAGCGGCCACGCCGACCTGATCAGGATCTTCCTTCCCTTCGGTTCCGACGTGAACCGCCGTGCGACGGGCGTCCTCGAGGTCGGGTATCACCGGTCGCACGACCGCAGGCCTGACTGGGGCCAGATCGAAGCGCTGCGCGCCGCCGCGGCGCAGGTGGCGGTGGCGGTTGAGACGGCGAGGCTCTACGAAGAGGCGCGACGCCATGGCGACGAGCTGGAGCTGAGCGCTGACGTGAGCCGCGCCATCGCGTCTTCAATCGACCTGGATCAAACGTTGCGCCTGGTGGCGCAGGGATTGGTGCGGCTTGTCGATGCGTCGCTTTGCCAGATCGCCCTCTATGAGGAGGATCGCGAGGGATGGTTCGGAGCGGCCGCGTCAGACCAGGAGGAGCTATGGCGTCGCCAGCACGGGGAGCGCTCAGAGCCCTCCTTCCTCTTTGAGGTGCTCGACCACGGCCAGCCGCTGGTGGTCGAAGACACCAGCACGAATGACAAGGTCAGCACCTCGTACGTCAAGACGTTTGGCGTGCGATCGCTCCTCGCTCTTCCGCTGATCGCAGACGGCCAGCCGATTGGGGCGGCGGTGCTTGGCGAGCGAGAGCACCTGCGCACATTCACGCCCGAAGAGGTGGCGCGGGTGCAGGGACTCGCCCTGGGCGCTGCGGTGGCGATCAAGAACGCTCGTCTCCACGCGCTCGCGGAAGAAGAACGTCACCTCCAGAAGGATTTCGTCCTTGTCGGTTTTGGGCAATGGGGCCAGAAGGCCTACCAGCACCTGCAGACGCTGAAGCAGTTCTTCAACTTCCGCATCCACGTCGTGGAGCAGGACCTGCCCGGCGCTCGTGAGCGCCTCGCTCCGCGCGAGGAGGAGGTCCGCACGCATGGGGACGCCTTCTACTGGGACGGAGCTTCACTTCCCGCACACGACCAGCTGCAGCGCGAGCTGGAGTCCAGCTCGTACGTCATCACATATATCGCGACTCCTGCCGCAACTCACCTGCCGACTCTCGCGCTGTACTACGACCTTAGCGACGTCGTCTTGATTGAAAAGCCGCTCGGCGCGCCGCCTGAGGACTACCGCGAGTTTCTCGACAGCGCACCAGGAGGAGTCGAGATAGTGGCCGCCGACCACTACTACTTCAAGCTCGAGGTCCGGCTGCTGCAGATGCTTCTCACCGAGGAGCGGACCCTGCGCGATTTTCTCGACAACGTCGAGGAGATTCGAATCGAGATCCTGGAGGAGCAGCCGCTCACCGGCGCCGCCGCGGACATCGGCGTGATCGCCGACCTGATCCCGCACGCTTTCGCGATCATCTCGCTGCTCACGCCAATCGATCGCATCCATCTCGACGAGGGGATGCCGCTGTCGCTGGGGCGGCATGAGGGCCTCACCGGTCAGCGGGAGAGCTACGCGCGAGTGAACTCGACCTTCCAGAACCGCGGCAGGTCAGTGCGGCTGATCATCGACGTGGGTAAGGGAGCGGAGAACGCCAAGTGGATCAAGTTGAGTGGCGAGCGTCGCGCTGGCGGGCGCAGCCCCAGCTACAAGTTCGATTTCGGACGGGGTGAGGCGATCGACGGCACGCAGGCGACAGTACGGGCCGCTGTGCGCAGGATTCGCGAGCCTGGCGTGCCCGACAACGCGCACCTGAACATGCTGCGCCACGTCATCGAGAAGAGGCACCCGGCGGTGGGCATCCTTTCGATCCGCGAAGCCATCCGGGCGAACCAGCGCGTGAGAGAGCTGGAGGCGATGGCAGTCGACCTGCTTGCGAAAGGCGAGGTGACGAGTTACGCAATCGGCACGCGCCCAGCCTTCGACGCAAAACGCGCGGTAACAACGGCAGGAACTTAACCGGACGCCCCTCCGGCGCTGCGACCAACCTCCCGCGCGTGCCGCGCGGGGACCCCAGAGGAAGAGGGGAGGATATTGCCCGGTTCCCTCTCATACGTTTAGCGGTGATAAGACTCCTGGATTGCTCTCTCATAGACGGATTGGTAGGCATCCGCCATCTGCGCTGGGCCGAATCGTTCTGTCGCTCGCTTCACGCACAGCTGTAGGTCGATCTCGCCTAAGCGGCCATAAGCCTCTACCAGCCCGTCGAGGTCCTCGGCCAGCCAGCCGGTGATGCCAGGCTCGACCACCTCGCTCGCCGCGCCCCGCGCCGTCGCGATGACCGGCGTCCCGCTGACCATCGACTCCACCATCGCCAGGCCGAATGGCTCCTCCCATTGGATCGGAAAAATCATCGCTTTCGCATGCGCCAACAAGTGCGCTTTCTCGACGCCTACCACGTTCTCAACCCAGGTCACGTCGTCGCCAAGGTGCGGCTTCACCTCATCCTCGAAGTAGGCGCCTGAGTCTGGATCGATCTTGCCCGCCAGCACGAGTCGCACCCCCACCCTGCGGGCAAACTCGATGGCGAGGTGCTGACCCTTGCTCGGGCTGATCCGAGCGAGCTGCACCAGGTAGTCCTCCTTCTCTTCGGGAGCGACAGGCCGGTATTCAGAGGGATCGACCGCGTTATGCACCACTCGGCGCCATTTGACACCTGCAACCTGCTCCTGCTGCGAACGGCTGATCGCCACCAGGTGAATGTCGCCATCGACAGCGGCGAGGAATTCACCCTCTGCTTCAGAAAGCGAGCCGTGCAGCGTGGCCACCACCGGGGTTGCCAGCCCACTCGTTGCACCCACCAGGATGCCCGGGAGCCCTGAATGATCGTGGACGACATCGAAGGCCCTTCTCTGCACCAGGTGGTAGGCACGGTACAGAAACAGGCACTCCCTCGACTGCTGATCGAGCGTGCCGAGCTGGGAGGTCCAGCTCTCTGGCGCCACAGCGACCGTCTCGAACGGCCCCTTGGAGCCCTGCTGGCCGATTACGCACACCTGGTGGCCTCTGATCTGAAGCTCCCGCGCGAGGTTGTAGGCCATGAGCTCGATTCCCCCATAACCGACAGGGGGCACCGGGTACCAAGGGCTCACGATCATTGCGATGCGTCGCGGTGTCACTCTTCAAAAACCCCCAACGGCAGCTGATCCCCTAGGACTCTAAAGCTCCATCCAGGGGGGAGTTCCCCTGATGATCTCAAGGCCAGAAGGGGCATCGTGGTCTACCGAGCACGATCCGTCCTCGGCCCGCTCGACTTGCAGGCGTATGCGGTGCGGTCCGACCTGAAGCTCCTCGATCGCCAACTTTGGGCACCAAGCGGGCAGAGCCGGGTCCAGGTAAAGCCGCCCGGAGGGCATGTCAGGCTCGAGGCCGAGCAGGACGCGGACCATCTGGAGAACCGCGCCGGCGGACCATGCCTGCGGCACGTTGGCCATCCGGTAAGGCACCGGCACGGCGAAATCTTCCTTGCGGAGCCCGGAAAAGAGCTCGGGCATCTGGATCTCCTCGAAGCACATGACAGCCGCAAGAAGGCCGTCCATCATCTTCCAGGCATGCTCGACCAGGCCGTAGCGGCGGAGGCCCGCCGCCGCGATCATCGTGTCGTGCGGCCACACAGAACCTCGTTGGTACGAGTGAGGGTCGTATGAGGGGTGCTGCTCAGACAGGGTTCGAAGCCCGTAGCCGCTGAACATGTCGTGCTGCAGCAACCGCTCGCCGGCCAGCCGCCCTCGACGCTCATCGAGAAGCCCCATCCACAAACAGTGGCCAGGGTTGGAGGTCACTGTGCCGACGGCCCGCTTCTTGCCGTCGATCGCGAACGCCACCTCGCCTGTCGACTCGAGCCAGAACGTTTCGTGGAACTTCCGCCTCAGCTCCGCCGCCTCCGCTCGTAGCCGGCCAGCGCGCTCGCCATCGCCCCAGGCCTCGAACAATGGAGCCATCTGCACCTTCGCCCCATAAACGTAGGCCTGCATCTCGCAAGTGCCGATCGGCAGCTCGGGAAATAGACCTGCCTCGTCGAGTACTCCGTCATGGGCGTCGCGCCACGCCTGGTTGCGATAGCCCTTGGGCGAGCGCGGAGCGTATTCCTGAAAGCCGTCCCCATCGCGATCGCCGTGGTGGTCGATCCAATCAAGGCATCCCTCAGCGACGCGCTTGAAAGGCATCAGCGCGTTCGCGTCGCCACGCCAGCGGTGGTGCTCCGCGAGAAGTAGCAGATAGAGCGGCGTGGCATCCGCCGTGCCGTAGTAGGGGCGGTGAGGCACCAATCCGAAGTGCGCCCACTCACCGACGCGCAGCTCGTGAGGGATCTTGCCCGGCTCCATGTCGCGCACCGGATCGTCGGCATCCGCTTGCCATCGCGCGAGGTTTTCAAGTGTTCCGTTCGCAACGGACGGCTCCGCGATCATCGCCTGCATCGATGCAATGAGCGAATCTCGGCCGAACAGCGCCATAAACCAAGGTAGGCCGGCGGCCGGCATCCACTGGTCCGAAGAACCATCGTGCTCATGCAGGCGCAGCGCGGCGAGATCGTCGATCGCGCGCTCGTAAGCGAACTTGAGACGGATGTCCGCAGGCTCGATCCGCGTGACCGAGCTCTGCCAGCGATTTGCCAGCAGCCGCGGCTCGTCCTCACCCTCGCGCTCGAACTCGCAACGCGATGCGAGCTCTGGGAGGGCGCCGTCGCTGGTTAGAAAGTCGTACTGGAGACAAACGCGCCAGTCTTCACCCGGATGGAGCTCGACCGGGAACCTCAGCGATCCGTTCGCGTAGCTGATCCCCGCCTTGTCGGTCAGAGTCCGCACCAGGCACCGGCGGACAAAATCCTCGTGGCGATAGTTGGCTTCGAGCCGGTTGGGTCCAACCCACGTTGTGTTCAGGTCTGCGCGGCGCTGCCATTGCCGGAACCGAACCTCGAAGAGGTCGGCGAAGTCGCTCTCCAGGGCGATCTCGAGCAGGATCGTGACCGGCGTCCGCCCGTAGGTATGGAGGACGAGGTCCTCATGAAGCCGGTGGAAGCTGAGGAGGCGGTCGAGGGTGATCGCCACGCGCGCCCTCCGCATGTCGTCGGATGGACCTGCGATGTCGTCGGCGATCATGTGCCACCTGGCGTGTCGATAGGAAAGCCGGACCGAGGCGACAGACTGCGGGCGGCGGCCGTTGAGCCGCAGCTCGTGGCGCGATATGAAGCGAGTATCCGCGGCATAGACGCCGCTCTCGCCGGCTTCGAGCGGCACAGCCCCCGACTGGTCGGTGACCATGAACGTGGCGCCATGGTTGATCTTGACCGTCGGGTTCGGGTGGACGGCTGAGATCAGCGTGCGCCAAGGGACCTGGCGGACCTCGCCATCCTGGCTGATGGGCGCCTTGGCCGGCTTTGGGCGCTTGGCGCGGCTACGTTGCTTCATACAGAACCCTGCTTACGTTAGCAATCGAGCTTGTCGAGAGTCGCCGCAGGCGGCATAGTATCTGGACATGCTCGATCTCAAAGCGACCAAGTTGTTCAAAGGCCTCCCGGCCGGCGAGCTCAAGACGATCGAACGCCAGCTGAAGCTGGTTCAGCACTCGGCCGGCCACGAGATCCTCGTGCGCGGCGATGGCGGAGTCGGTTTCATGATCATCACCGACGGCTCTGTGACGGTCAAAACTGCCGACGGGAAGTCCCATAAGCTCGGCCCAGGCGACTCGTTCGGCGAGATGGCGCTGCTCGACCACGAGGGGCGGAGCGCAACGGTGAAGGCTGACACCGACGTGTCGCTGGCGTCGATTCCCGAATGGGGCTTCAAGGCTTTCCTGGAGGAGCACCCCGAGGTCGCCTACCGGCTGCTGACTGTGCTGAGCCAGCGCCTCCGCCGGGCCGAGGGATCTGAGTAA
>DAIUFK010000014.1:19541-38336 GCA_036844615.1 Candidatus Dormiibacterota bacterium
CCGGCTGCTGACTGTGCTGAGCCAGCGCCTCCGCCGGGCCGAGGGATCTGAGTAAGCCTGCCTTCGGGAGCGCTGGTTGCAGGTTTGGACGCCCCCTCCGGCCCTTCGGGGCCACCTCCCCGGCGAGCGGGGAGGACCGCGCCTTATTTGATTAAGGCCTTGTACAGCGCTTCCTGGCGGGCTTCGGCTTTTCGGTAGGCTCGGGTTGCCGCCACGCGCGGGTTGCATGACCTGCCGAGGCCGGGGTCGGGCTCGGATGGAACGCCAAGCCCTAGCGCCTCCAGGGCGAACAGGGCGGCGCCTCGGCTCGACGCCTCCCTTGGCTTCCCGGCGACGACGGGTCGGCCGATGGCGTCCGCCATCATCTGCATCCAGGCCGGCGAGCTCAACAGCGCTCCGCCGCTGGCGACGAGTCGGGCTGCACGCGGAAATCCCTCATCCAGTCGGCGGTTGATCCTGGCGCACTCGATGGCGACTGCCTCAAGTCCGGCGCGGGCGATGGCATCCGGCGTGGTCGCCGAGGTGAGGCCCGCGATCACCCCGAACGCATGAGGCGCATAGCCAAGGCTCCGTTCGCCGGCCAGGTGAGGGAGAAAAGTGAGTCCGTGGGC
Source organism: Candidatus Dormiibacterota bacterium (assembly GCA_036844615.1). Taxonomy (GTDB): domain Bacteria; phylum Chloroflexota; class Dormibacteria; order Dormibacterales; family Dormibacteraceae; genus Palsa-872. Next base: position 20,153 of record DAIUFK010000014.1, read on the forward strand.
CGCCGGCGCCATCCGCCGCAGCCTGCCTTCAAGACCCGGTTGAAGGTTGAGGGTCTCAATCAGCCACGCGCGCAGGTTGCCTCCATTGCTGAGAGCGCCTCCGGTCACGAGCCGTTCAGCATCAAGGCGGTAGCACCAGAGGCCTTCCGGCAACGGTCCCCGAGGCACCTTGTGCATGACCCGAAGGGCGCCTGACGTTCCGATCGTCAGCGCGCGCCGGCTGGGCGTGACGCACCCGCTGCCGAGGTTGGCGAGGGCTCCGTCGCCAACCGCGAGCGTCCACGGCACAGCGGCCAGCGCAGGCCATCGGACCGCATAAGCTGGTTTGAGCTGTTGGTCGATGTTGCCGATCGGCGGCAGCGTTCCCTGCTTGACGTGCAGCACATCCAGCAGCTCATCGTCCCAGCGGCAGTCGTCGAGCCTGAACAGCCCGGTGCCCGACGCCATCGAAAGGCTGGTGCCGAGCCTGCCGAAAAGCCGCCAGTAAAGGAGATCGCCGAAGCTCAGCCACCGCACCTGCCCCTTCCACAGGTCAGGCCGCGCCACCCTGAGCCAGGCGAGCTTCGAAGGCCAGTAGCTGGGGTGGATCGGGCAGCCTGTGCGCAGGCGAACGCGTTCGGCGTCAAGCCGGGCCCGAAGCCTTTCGGTCGCAGCACCGCTGCGGCTGTCCGACCAGAGATAAACAGGCGTCAGCGCGCGCGCCGAGTCGTCGGCCGCGACGAGGCCGTGCCAGAAAGTCGAGAAACCTACGCAGGCGATAGCCCTCGTCCTCGCCGGGCCCGCAAGGCGCAGGACTTCGGTGAGGGCGCGCTCGACGAGATCTGCCAGCGTGTCCGCGTCTGACTCTGCAGTGCCATCGGGCAGGACTCGCAGCGTATTCGGGAGATGAACCTCGACGCCGGGTATCGGACGTGCTCGCAGGTCGTGGAGGATGGCCCTGACGGAGGAGCTCCCGACGTCGACAGCCACCACATACCCGCGGCTGGCCACGCCGGCTACTCGGAGCTGGCGTCGGGTTGCGGACTGAAGTCTTGCCGAGCGCCTGGAGGCGCGTCGGGAGGATGGTCACCTCCGTGCCAGACCAGAGCCTTCACTGCCCGACATCATCGCCTACCGGGCATTTGGCGCCCTCAGCCGGGCCGGACCCAATCAGGCTGTAGGGGTCTCGTACCGTGCCGACGAATGGCGACTAATGCCTTCGGGTGGGCTAAAACCTAAACATGGACGCTCCTTCCTCACGTGGGGTGGGCGCTAAGGTGCTGCCTTCCGACACAGACGTATACGTGGACGAGCCCTGGCTGCACATGCATTGGGACCGGTCGCATAAGTGCGTCATTTCCGTATGGAAGGGGTTCGCCAACAGCGCTGAGTTCCGAGCCGCGCTCGAAAAGGGCCTCCAGGCGATTCGCGAGAGGCACGCGATCGCGTACGTGTCAGATACGCGAAAGATCAAGGTGATAGTGCATGAGGACCAGGCTTGGGCCAACGAGACCCTGATTCCTCAGATGGCCGCCGCGGGACTGAAGCGCCTGGCGATGGTCACTGCGGACGCCGGGCTCGGCAAGGTCACCGTCGAGGAGATCGTCAAGCTGGTCGACAACAGGCCCTTGCTGATGCGCAGTTTCGACTCAGTGCCAGCAGCGATGCGATGGGTCAAGGAGGCCTGAACTAGTCTTCCCCCATGAGCGGGTGCTGCACCCCTAGGGGCTACCGTCAGGTCTTCTCCGAGCGCAGCGCTCGAGCGCAGGCGCGCCGCTACCGCCGCAACGGGCCCGACCCCATCTCTCGCCGCATCATCGAGCTGCTCAAGGAGCAGGGGGTCGAAGGGCTGACATTGCTCGAGATCGGCGGTGGGATCGGCGCCATCCAGCTCGAGCTGCTCAAAGCAGGCCTGGCCAGCGCCGTGAGCGTAGAGCTGACGCCAACCTACGAAGCGAGCGCTGCTGAGCTGCTGCGTGAGGCAGGTTTCGCGGATCGCGTCGAGCGGAGGGTGATGGACTTCGTCGATGCCGGCGGGGAGATCGAGGCCGCCGATATCGTCGTGATGAATCGCGTCATCTGTTGCTACCCAGACCTGCCGGGGCTCGCCGGCGCGGCGGCCGGTCGCGCTCGCGGAATCCTGGTCATGAGCTTTCCAAAGGAGCGATGGTGGACGCGAGTCGTGGTCTGGATGGCCAACGTCGGGATGGTGATCGCCAGGCGAGAGTTCCGCATCTTCCTGCACCCAATGGCTCAAATCATCGCGAGCGGAGAGAAGCACGGTCTCGAGAAGGCGGTCGATCGTCCCGGGCTGTTCTGGCAAATTGCAGGCATGCGCAGGCCCGAGTAGTCACATTTCGCCGATCGGGAGTAGCCTACGGAGGCCCGGAAATGAACGCCAAACAACACTCGAAGGCAAACGCCGCCGAGCGACCGACACGGACGAGCCAGCTCGAGCGCAAGCAATACGACAAGGAGCTCCGGCGCCTACAGGTCGAGCTGGTTCAGCTCGAGGAGTGGATTCGCCACCGCAACCTGCGCGTGGTAGCCATCTTCGAGGGGCGGGACACTGCAGGCAAGGGAGGCATCATCAAGCGCATGACCGCGCTGCTGAACCCGCGATTCTGCAGGGTCGTTGCCCTGCCGGCTCCGACGGAGAAAGAGCGCACTCAGTGGTATTTCCAGCGCTACGTCACCCATCTGCCCTCGGCGGGCGAAATGGTCCTCTTCGACAGGAGCTGGTACAACCGCGCCGGCGTCGAGCGCGTCATGGGCTTCTGCAGCGACGAGGAGTACGACGAGTTCATGCGCACGTGCCCGCAGTTCGAGCGGATGCTCGTCAACTCGGGGATCATCCTTATCAAGTACTGGCTGTCGGTGAGCGATGCCGAGCAGGAGCGGCGCTTCCTGGCTCGGATCAATGACCCCAGCAAGCGCTGGAAGTTGAGTCCGATGGACCTGCAGGCTCGGGCGCGATGGGTCGACTACTCAGAGGCGAAGGACCAGATGTTCTCGTACTGCGACATCAAGGAGGCGCCCTGGTACGTCGTCGAGACCGACAACAAGCGGGCTGCCCATCTCAACCTGATCAGCCACTTCCTCACTCTCATCCCCTACGAAACGGTGCCCCAGAAGGGCATCAAGCTCCCGCCGCGGCAGAAGCGGAGCTACAACCGCCCACCAAGAACCTCGCAGAGGATGGTTCCCGTCGCCTACGAGGTCATATGACTTGAAAGTCAGAGACCTCAAGCACGGAAGGCTTCTGTCAGTCGGACCCGACGCGAGCCTTGCCGAGGTGGCCAAGCGCATGCGACTGGAGGACTGCGACTCTGTCGCGGTAATGGCTGACAAGCGACTGCTCGGGATCATCACCGAGCGTGACCTGGTGCGCGCAATCGCCGACGGTGTCGATCCCACCAGGACCCGTGCCGACACTTTCATGTCAGCGGACCCCGCAACGGTTACCGCCGACGAGGACGTGTCGGTGGTGGCGGTCAAGATGATGGCGCTGGGCATCCGCCACCTTCCTGTCGTGGACGCCAAGGGCGCACCAGTTGGTCTGATCTCCGCGCGCGACCTTGTCGCTGTCCTCGACCAGGGCAAGCGCTAACCCGGTTCGGGCGGGCGCGCGACTCGGACTGTTCTCATCAGGGCGGCGGAAGTCCCGATGACCCAGGCGATTTCGAGCACGACGCGGATCCAGACAGGGCCGATCGGGGATGGCAGCATCACGATGCCGCTGTCGACCGCCTCGAGGATCGCGGAGATGCCGAGCAATAGGGTGACCAGAGCGAGCCCCCTTGTTGGGGCTGATCGAACCACTCCGAGCCAACCAATCCCGAGCAGTGCGATTGCTGGCGGGGCGAGGTGGTTGAGCTGTTCGGCTGACGAAAGGAAGAGAGCTGCGGCGCCCACGGCTGCCGCAGCAGCAGCCAGCAGTGCCAACGGGCCCGCCCGGCCTCTGCGCCGAAGCAGCGCGGCGAACAGGAGCAGCACGGCAATCAGCTGGAGGGCCGGAAAGACGCTCTGAGTCGTGAATGTCGGAGTCAGGACTCCTGGGCGCGGAGGCGTGTCGAACCAATCGCAGCCGGCAGGCAGCGTTTTCGTCTCGAGGCTGTACGTGGAGCAGTCGGCAAAGAGGAACAGCTTGTTGGGGTCGGAGATGAAGCGGCGCTGATAGCTGCCTGGACAGCTCGGCATGGTGATCGGTTCGACCGTGTCGGAGCTCGCGGTCTGCCAGCAGTTCCCGGCTCCTTCGCCGTCCCAGAAAAAGTCGATCCCGTTGGGAAGCCGCGTGCCCGCGGCGTCGACGCTCATATGGTTGGCCATGTAGCGGTTGTAATGCGATGACTCTCCTTGAGCCGGCAATCGGTTGTCGCCTCTCGCAACGCCTGGAGCCCAGGTCTGGACGATGCCGATCTTCCAGTTGTCGTAGACCCAGTTGTCCCTGAACAGGTTGTAGTTCCCGCCGATGACAAGGACACCGGTGCCGACGGGAACCTGTACAGCGGGACACACGACGCCCTTTTCGATGCCTTGAAGGAGGAATGGGCGCGCGCATGTCCCATCGCGAACGTATTTGTAGTAGTCGGAGTTGTTGCTATGGATCAGGTTGTGCTCGAACAGCGCGTGGTTCTGTGGGAGCCCGGGATGGTTTGGGAAGAGGCTGTCCATCGAGGCGCCGCCCGTGTTGTGGTCGAACTCGTTGTCGTGAACCCAGACGGAGTCGCCTCCCGTCCCCGAATAGCCCAGCAGGTTGTCGTGGCTGTGACAGCCGGTCACCTCGATCGCGTATCTCGGCACGTCGAAGCCGCGTGCGGCGTTGATGTCGGAGGTGCCTCCGGGATAGACCCCCGAGTCGCCATTGCCGTATGCCTCGCATTTGGTGAAGAGGCCGTGGTCGGCGGCAAAAGAGAGGAATCCGTATTCGGTGTTCCATCGTCCAACCAACCTGTCGATGACGAAGCCGTCGACCTCGAGGACATAGATCGCGTTGAAGGTCGATCTCTCGGCTGTGAAGTTGCGGAGGTACAGGCCGTCGCTTCGATCGCCACGAATCACGTTGAGCTTCTGGAATTGGGCATCGAAGACCACATCAGACGGCGCGGCACCCGTGCCCTCGATCTGCAGGTCCTTGATCCCGAAGATACCGACCAGGTTCTGCTGGTGCGGGCAGGCCTTCTGCTGCTCGTAGCTGAGGATCTGGTAGCCCGCCAGCGCCCTTCTTGCCTGCAGGTGATTGCAGACATCTGACTCCGGCGCAAGACTGGGTTCTTCCTGGTACATGCCTGGCAGCACGTAGACGGTCGTCCCTGGACCGCTGACGTGATCCACCGCCGCCTGGAGATCGCGATACCCGCTGGTCAGGCACTCCGCATAAAGCTGGAGGTTGGTCGCCCGCAGGTCAGCCGTGAAGCCTGCGATTCGGTTGGCAAAGTCGGCTGCGTCGTTCTTGCAGACGACAAGGTGCGGGCCGGCAGTGCGATACACGGGGACGCTCCCGGTACCGTCGGGCGTCGTGGTCGGGCGCTCGTCGTGGGCGTAGCCGGCGGCCGGCATGAGCGCAGCGATTGCGGTTGCCACCAGGACAGGCAGGAGTCGAGAGGCGCGGCGGCGCAGCACGCGTGCAACTATCGCACGCGCTAACTCAAGGCATCGCGCACCGTTGTTGCCAGCGCCTGCACGAACTCCGGTCTCGTGTTGAAAGAGGTCGTGCGCCGAATCCTGATGCCCTTGGAGCGAGCGAAGGATTGAGCCTCGACGTCGAGGTCGTAAAGGATCTCCAGGTGGTCGGCGACGAAGCCGATCGGGCAGACGAGCACATCGCGAGCGCCCGAGTGCTCAATTGCGTCCAGCAGGTCCGGACCGAGCCACGGCTCGCCGGTTGTGCTGGCCGACTGGAATGCGAACTCCCACTCCGGCAGGGTCATGCCCTCTTCCACCAACCTGCAGCTTTCGAGGAGCCGATCACGGTAGCCGTCCCCCTCCGCAATGATCCGCGCAGGCAAGCTGTGCGCTGTGAAGAAGAGACGCTCAGGCCATGACTCCGTGAGGGCCTCCGACAGAACAGTGCGCACGGCGCCGATGAATCCGGGATGGTCGTGGAAGCCGGGTATGAACACGAGCTCCCCGTCCCAGGCTTCCGCCAGCTTTCGCTTGTACCCACCGACGCTCATGTCAGCGAAGTGGGGCGCCAGCGGCAGGCCGACCAGGCGCTTGATTCCGGCCTTCCTCGCCTCCGCCGCCCCGTCCGCTATGAACGGCGCAGCATGCTTCATGCCGACAAAGGTCGGCAGACCAAGCTGCTCGCCGAGCGCGGCGGCCTGAGCGCGCGTGATCGACGTCAGCGGTGAGCCGCCGATCGCCCGATAACGTGCGGTCAGCTCATCGAGGGCTTCTGCCGATGGCTTGCGCCCACCGCGGACGTGCGTGTAGTACGCCTCGATGTCAGCCTCCGTCGGCGGGCTGCCGTACGCCATGCACAGCACCCCGACCCTGGTCTCAGGCAACGCGAGCGACCTCCCATTCGTGAACTGTTTCGATCAGCAGCTGCAGGTTTTCGAGTTGCGTGGCGGGCAGCACGCCATGGCCGAGGTTGAAGATGTGACCGGGACGACCTCCGGCGCGCCGAAGCACGTCGATGGCTCGCGCGCGAACGAGGTCCGGCGGACCGAGCAGCACCGCCGGGTCGAGGTTGCCCTGCACGCCACGATCACTGCCGACCCGCTCCCAACCGCGGTCGAGTGGCACCCGCCAGTCGAGCGAGACGACGTCCGGACCGGCTGACGAAATGGACTCCAGCAATCCTGCGGTGTTGGTGCCGAAATGGATGCGTGGCACGCCGAGCGAGGCGAGCGCATCGAAGATGGCGCGAGTGTGGGGAAGCACGCGCGCCTCATAGTCCTCGAGCGCGAGCGCGCCGGCCCAGGAATCGAAGAGCTGAATGGCTTCGGCACCCGCGGCGACCTGAGCCTCGAGATAACCGGTCATCGTCACCGCCAGCTTTCCGAGCAGCTCGTCGAATGCCGCGGGCTCGGAGTACATGAAAGCTTTGACCTTGGCAAAGTCACGGCTCGGCCGCCCCTCGATCAGATAGCTGGCGAGCGTGAACGGAGCGCCGGCGAAGCAGATCACAGGCACAGGCGAGGAGGCCACCACCTGCCGTACTGCCGCGATCACCTCAGGTGCTGCCTCATCGCCTGTCGGTATGCGTAGCCGTTCGACGCCGGCTGGGCTTGATATCGGGTCGGCGAGGACAGGTCCGACGTTCTCGACCAGCTCGAAGTCGACACCCATGCCCCGCAGGGGCAGCATGATGTCCGCGAACATCACCGCCGCGTCGACACCAAGCCTGCGAACCGGCTGCAACGTCACCTCTGCGCACAGCTCCGGCTGAGCGACGATCTCGACAAGGCTCCAGCGTTCGCGCAGCTTGCGGTACTCGGGAAGCGATCGGCCTGCCTGCCGCATCAGCCAGACCGGAGTCACGTCCACCGGCCGGCGGTTAGCGGCGTCTAGGAAGCGGCTCAACTGCCGGCTGCGTCGAGCGTGGCGTCGATGACCGAGCGAGTGTGCGCCGTTGACAGGAACCACGCCTCGAACTGCGAAGGCGGGAGGAGCACTCCCCTCTCGCGCATGCGGTTGAAGAACCTCCCGAACGCCTCGGTGTTGCATTCCTTCGCTTCGCGAAAGTTGGTTGGAGGGCGTTCGCGGAAGAACAGCGTGAGCAGCGATCCCACGCGAGTCACGCTCACACCATCACGGCGCAACCCTTCCGCCAGGCGATCCGCGCACGTTTCGAGTGCGGCGTACGCCTCGGGAGTCAATTGCAGAAGGGTCGCCTCGCCGGCGGCCATCACCACAGGATGTCCGGACAGCGTTCCCGCCTGGTAGACAGGTCCAGACGGGGCCACCAGGTCCATCAGGTCCGCGCGGCCGCCGTAAGCGCCAACAGGCAGGCCGCCGCCGATGATCTTGCCGAGGACCGTCAGGTCTGGGCGCACGCCAAACAGCTCCTGCGCGCCACCTGGCGCGACGCGGAAGCCGGTGATCACCTCGTCGAAGATGAGCAGGGCTCCGGCGCGCCTAGTCAGGTCGCGCAGGTCCGCCAGGAAGCCGGCGGCCGGCGCGACGACACCCATGTTGGCAGCCACCGGCTCGACGATGACCGCCGCGACCTGGGCTCGATGGGCCTCGAGCAGCGCAGCGACCGAGGTGAGGTCGTTGTAAGTCGCGACGAGCGTCTGGGCCGCCACCTGAGCCGGGATCCCGGCACTGCCCGGAATCGAAAGAGTGGCGGCGCCAGAGCCTGCCTCGACCAGCAGAGAATCGGCATGACCGTGGTAGCCGCCGTCGAACTTGATGACAAGGTCGCGGCCCGTCGCGGCGCGTGCCACGCGCAGCGCGCTCATCGCCGCCTCGGTGCCGCTGTTGACGAACCGAAGACGTTCGATCGAGGGCATTCGCGCGCAGATCAGCTCCGCCAGCCGAACCTCGGCTGGTGTGGTCGCCCCGAAAGAGCCACCCGCTTCGACGGCGAGCCGGATCGCGGTGACGACCGCAGGATTGGCGTGGCCGAGCATCAGCGGACCGAACGCGCCTACATAGTCGACGTATCGATTGCCATCCACGTCCCAGACATACGGTCCCTCGCCCCTGACCATGATCGGCGGCTCGCCTCCGACCGCCCTGTAGGCGCGCACAGGACTGTTGACGCCGCCGGGGAAAAGCTTCGCCGCCCGCTCACGCCACGCGGGCATGGTGCTGGTGACCGTCACGTAGCTCCGAGAAGCGCGGTGATCTCTTCGATCGGGCGGTGAATTCCAGTGAGGAGAGGCGTGTCACGGATCGTGGATCGCCTGCTGTCGGTCCCACGCAGCGCGCGCACGAGCTCGCCAAACTTGGGCAGGTCGTCGGTCTCGTAGGCCACCAGGAAGTCCATGTCGTCGATGCCGAAGCTGTAGGCGAGCAGCTGGCGGACCTCGGGGAAATCGTGCCCGACCCGCATGTGCTCGTTCATGATCCCCTGGCGGGCTTCGCGCGCGAGCAGATACCAGTCGGTGCTCTTTGTGAACGGATACACGATCAGGTAGCGAGACCGTTCGCCTGCGAATAGCGATTGTTCCTGAGGGGTCGGTTTCTTGACGTATTGCGAGGGCTGGATGATGCCGAGGAAGCTCTCCCGGACCTTCATCCACTGACCCATCCCTGTCCGCAGCACCGAGGATGACCTCTCTTCGAGCGCTTCCAACGAAGGCGCAAGGCTCCATAGCAGCAGGTCCGTGCCGGGCTGGAGACCCACCATCGAGTAGGCGAACGTGGTGACGTCGGACTCGGCGCCGACGGCCGCCGCAAGCTCGCTCGCCGATTGGCACCGCTCCTCCCGAGGTAGCCGGCGCCAGGCAGCGTCGAGGCCGAGCGCTAGAGCGTGAACGTAGCGCCTGTCGGTCATCGGCTCTCCCTCAACCAGGCCGCTGCGTCAGCGGCGAAATAGGTGATCACGATCCCGGCCCCCGCGCGCACAATGGCGGTCAGCGTCTCGAGGATTGCGGCACGGCGGTCGATCCAACCGCGATCTGCCGCCGCCTCGATCATCGCCGCCTCCCCGCTCACCTGGTAGGCGGCAAGCGTCAGATCGAACCTGTCGCGCGCACGCGACAGCAGGTCGAGCGAGGTGATTGCGGGCTTCACCATCAGGATGTCGGCTCCCTCGCGCGCATCAAGCTCCATCTCTCTCAGCGCCTCGCGCCCATTTGCGGAATCCATCTGGTACGACCTGCGGTCGCCGAAGCTCGGCGTCGAGCCTGCCGCCTCGCGAAACGGGCCGTAGAACGTGGATGCGTGCTTGGAGGCGTAGGCCATGATGGCGGCCCCTTCAAGGCCTGCCCCGTCGAGCCCAGACCGCAGCGCAGCGACCTGGCCGTCCATCATCGCGCTCGGGCCGACAATGTCGGCCCCGGCCTCGGCGTACGCAATCGCCGCTTCGGCCAGCAGCGGCAGGGTGGCGTCGTTGTCCACCCGCTCACCGTCAAGCACTCCGCAGTGCCCGTGGGTCGTGTACTCGCAGAGGCAGACGTCGGCGATAAGAACGAGCGGCAGCTTCTCTTGCTTCAGCACCCTGAGCGTCTCCGCTACGGGGCCCTGGCGGTCCGCTGCCGCTCGCCCTTCGGGATCCTTGGCGTCGGGGATTCCGAACAGCAGGACGGCGCCCACGCCGAGGCCTGCAAGGCGGTGAGCTTCGGCGACCGCGAGCTCCGGGCTGAGGCGGGCATGTCCCTTCAGCGACGAGATCTCGTCGCGGCGACCACGCCCCGACACCACGAAAAGGGGCGCGACCAGCTGGTTGGGATCGAGCCGGGTCTCACGCACGAGCCCGCGCAACGGGGCAGTGGACCTCAGGCGTCGAGGGCGCTCGTTGCCGGGGGTGTCGACGGCTCGGGCGGCTAACAGTTCACGCACGGTGTTTCTCCTCGACGGGAATGGCGGCCGAGACAGCGGCCACTAGGGCTGCTGCGCTCTGCGTTTCGGCCTCGGCGATAACACGGAATCCGAGCTGCCTTGCGACCTCTGAGGTGCGGGGTCCGATGGTGATCGCCGGCCAGGTGGTGCCGCCGCCGAGAGCTGCATATCCACGCACTGCCGAGCCTGATGCAAAGACGATTGCCGCGAGGTCGACATCGCCAAGCGCTGTTCGGAGCGGCACCGCCGAGGACGCGGGGCCCTCGATTGTCAGGTATGCAATGAGCTCCTCGACCGCTGCGCCTCGCTCCCGCAAACGTTCGGGAAGAACCGGAGCCGCAGCCGACGCTCTCACCAGCAGCACGCGCTTTCCCTTGACGTCTGGCAGTGCGTTCGCGAGGGCGAGCCCGTCCGCCTCATCCGGCACGAGCGCAGGCTCGACACCGGCGGCGCGCAGGGCCCGAGCAGTGGCCGTCCCGACCGCCGCCCACCGCGGCCCTGACGGAAATGCGGTGAGCGCGCCGACACCGGTTGCGCTGGTGACGACCACCCAGTCATACGCCGTCAGGTCTGGCCTTTCGAAGTCAAGCGCCTGGGTGCCTACGGTCGGGACCGCGTGAACGCGGTAGCCAGCTGCCTCCAGCGCACCGACCAGGGGATCACGCTCCCCGCCGGGGCGAGTCACGAGGACTGCGGTCACCTGAGCGCCACCTCGGCGACCAGGCGCCGCCCGGCGGCAGCGGCCAGCTCCAATGCATCCTCGCGGGTGCCTTCGAGGTGCTCGACACGTTTCCCGCTGCCATCGCTGTTGACGCCCGCTACCAGCAGGGTGAACGAGTCTCCATCAACGGTCGCCAGGGCGCCGACCGGGGCGCGGCAGGTGCCTCCCGTCGCTTTCAAAACCTCTCGCTCGATCTCCACCGCCAGCCGGACAGAGGGCAGATCCAACGAACCGAGCAGTCGGAGCAGCTCGCCATCCGATCGGCGGGCCTGCACCGCCAGCGCGCCCTGCGCGGGCGCCGGAGCGAGCACCTCAGGTTCGATTCGCTGGTCGATCCGATCGCCGCTTCCGAGGCGGTCGATGCCGGCCGCCGCCAGCACCACCGCATCGACCTCGCCCCGATCGAGGCGCTGAAGGCGCGAATCGACGTTGCCGTGCAGCGGAACTACGTGTAGATCGGGTCGCGCCGCCAGGATGAATCCGGCCCGTCTCGGGCTGTCGGTGCCGACCGTGGCGCCCGGTCGCAGCACCCCCAACGATTGGTCGCCATCGCGTGTGATCAGGACGTCGCGTGGATCGGCGCGTTCCGGATACGCCCCGATCAGCAGCTCAGGGTCTTCGTCAAGAGGTATGTCCTTGGCGCTGTGCACCGCGATATCGATCTCCCCGGCGATCAGAGCGCGTGCAAGCGCCGCCACGAACACGCCCTCGCCCGGCGACATGTCGACTGGACGAACGTCGCCCTCGGTGACGATGCGAACCACCCCGACCTCGTGACCCTCCTCGCGGAGCCGGCGCGCGAAGAGCTCGCTCTGTACGAGCGCCAGTCGTGAGCCTCGCGTGCCCAACCTGATCTTCATGTGCCGCTCTCCAGCCAGCGGACGTACTCGGTAGTCTTTGCATCGACCACTCGGTCGGCCTCGTCGATGTAAGCGCGGGGAACAGACTCGGTGCGGACGTACAGGTCGTCGATGCCGAGAAAGCTGCCATTGAGGCGCGCACGGACGGACGCTGGGACCGCAGTGGGCGCGGAGATGTCAGCGATCGGCGGGAGCTCGCCTTTCAGCAGCTGGAGCTCGTGCCAAACACCTGCGAGCGCAACCACGACGCCTGCGCTCCGTGGTGCCAGCACAGCGGCGTCAGCCAGGCCGATGCCGCGTCCGTCGTACACCTTCGCGAGGCGGCGAGCCCTGCCGGCGTCGCGGCTTGCGATGGTGACGTCAGCCCCCGCCCGCTTGGCGGCATGGGCAAGCGACGAGCCCATGCGGCCCGCGCCCGCCACGATGACTATGCGGTCGGCGAGCCTCGACCTCTGTTCCAACCAGGCCACCGCTCTCTGTGCGAGGTTGCCGCTCGAAGCCGTCCGCCCGGCGCGAGCACGCCTTCCTACCGCGATGGCTGTTTCGAAGAGCCGCTGCAACCGGCCGTCAAGCGACCGAGTGGCGAGCGCGTGTGCCAGGTCTTCGCGCACCTGGTGCAGGACCTCGTCCTCGCCGATGATCGCGCTCTCCAATCCTGCAGCGACCCGCATGAGGTGCCGAACGGCCCCCTCGCCGGCTTCAACCTGGAGTGGCGTTTCGAGGTCGGGCATGGCGCCGAACCCGTAGAGCTCGACCCTATGGCATGTCTTCAGCAGAAGCCAATCCGCGTGAGCGCCGATCTTCGCGTCCAGCGACTGCGCGAGCCGTTCGCGTTCGTCTGCGCCGGCGGTGTCGGCCTGAACCGACATCAACCAGGGCGCCTGACCGGACATCAGGCGTGGCCCGAGTGGCCGTTCATCAGCGCCACGAGGAGCCGATCGGCAGCGTGTTCGGCCTCGACGAGCAGCGCGGTGGCCTCCCGCGTGTCGAGCCGCCTGCGCCTTGCCATCACCGCGAGCTCGCCGATGAAGGCAGCGCGAAATCGAACGAACGCTTCGACCGTCTCTGAGAGCGACGCCCCCAGGGCTGCCGCGCGACGGCCGTACTCCGCGGCAGAGGTGGCAACCTCGGCAAGCCTGCCCATCGGCCGGTTCGCGCTGTCCTCGTCGAGGTGCTCGAGCAGCATCGAGAGCAAGCGGTGGCCGCGCTCCCGAAATTCGGCCCTCTCTTCGTCCGACAATCCCGCGAGCCACGGCGGCGGAGACGGCCGGCCTGGAGGTTTCGCTCGCCTGTAGACGCGTGCAACTCGCGTTGCTGTCACGTTGACTCCGGCCAATGCAGGCCTGCGCCGCGATCGAGGCACGAGGTTCTCGATCGCCTCCCGCGGAAAGCGACGGTGACCGCCTGGCGTGACGAAGGCTGCTACATCTCCCTGGTCCGCCCATCGCCGCAAGGTTGCCGGCGTGATGCCGAGCATGCGACTGGCCTCCCCCAGGCTCAGCCACGGCGAACGGGTTCCCGGCGTTAGAGCTCCCACCCTGGTGGCAAATTATGACGAAAACTGCCGATAGCTATCGATATCTTGCGCGGCACTTGACTGCGCCAGATGCAAATGGGTGGAGGGCGGCATGCAGCCGCCCTCCTCACTCGTCCAGTTCCAGGCTACCCGACGTTTGTGATCGTTCCAAACAGTCCGTCGGCCTCGTCATTGATCCCCGCCGCGAAGAACAGGGTGTTGGGATCGCCGCCCGATCCCCCGTTGCCGAACCGCAGGCCCCACAGGCCATCGATCTGGATCGGGGCGCTCGTCCCGCTCTTGAGCTGGCCCCGCAGGGCGCCAGCCGGCGTGAAGGCGCTGATCATTCCGTCACCGAAATTGCCGACGATAACGTCGTCGTGGAAGTTGCCGAACGTCGACGGGGACATGGCCAGACCCCACGGTGAGTTGAGGGTGCCGCCTGATGCGAATCGCCGCACGAACGTGCCATCGGTGCCGAAGATGTCGACGAACCCGTTGCCTGGTCCGCTCACGTCGTCATGCCTCTGTGCGTCCTGCTTGGCGTAGGTCACGAAGATCTGGCCGCCGATGTTCTGCACTCCAAATGGAGCGAAGCCTTCTGGAATGCTTGGATCGTTAAACGTGCCGGCCAGCACCTGGTGGAAGTCCTTGTCGAAGACATCGACCTTTCCGGACCGGAAGTTGGTCGCGTACAGATAGCTGTTGGTGCCTGATGTGCCGAGCGCCAATCCCTTGTAGACGGCGCCATTCGCTGCGTCGGGCACCGCCGAGTTATCGACTGCGATGGTGGCGCTGGTTCCACCAACCCCCGGGTTCCAACCAAGGATCGTCCCGTCCTCGGTCGCAAAGAGGAAGAGCGCCTTCGCCTTCGCGGTTCCCTTGCTGACCTGGAAGTCCGACGCTGTGGTGTTGAACACCGTTCCAGTTGGAGTACCGCCAGTCGGCGAGCCTGGCGCCGGGATCGTCACGGTCAGCGCGACCTTGCTGCCATCGCCGCGGTAGAGGGTAGAAACGCCCGCGTTGTTGTCCGAGACCCAGATCGGGCTCGTGGCGCTGGACGAGAGGCCCCACGGATTCTTGAGATTCACGTCCGTCGATTGCGCCAGACCCGGAATATCGGACACCAGGTTGGTCTGGTGAAACGACCCTCTCGCGAGCTTGGCATCCGCAATTGCCCCCGCCTGGAGCATCACCGCCAACGCTGCCGAGCCTGCTATAGCTGCCCCGAAGAGCCGCCGCCTCATCTTGCTTGCACCTTGCATTGGAAATCCCCCCAAACAAACCCGACCGACTTTCAGACAACTACCGGTTCGGGTTACAAGTTCTGGGGTCGCAAGACACCTTCGATTACGGCGGCGAAGCCGTCCTCCTCGTGGGTGTGGGTTTGTTCCGAAACCGCTTCGAGCACTGTCGCGTGGGCATTGCCCATCGCGACACCGCGGCCTGCCCACAGCAGCATCGGCAGGTCGTTCGGCGCATCGCCAATCGCAAGGACCTCATCGCGGCCGATGCTCATGCGGCGGCACAGCCACTCGAGCGCATCGCGCTTGTCGCAGCCTTTGGCAGTGATCTCTGCAAGCGGCGGGGAGGTCGCTGTGCTGACCTCGGCCCGCTCGCCAAGGACCTCACGCACTCGCTGCACTGTCACGTCGGGATCGGCGGCGCCAAGGTAGCTGATCACTTTCGAAAGGCCCATGGCTGCCTGCGGAGGAACCGGGCCGACAACTCCACGAGGCATCCTCCTGTCGACAGGACCTCGGGCGGTGAAAGGCCAAGCCTCGTCACTTCCCCATTCGAGGCCGCGCTCCCACGCAAAGACGATCCCGGGAATCGCGGCGGTCAGCTCGGCAATGAGTGCCACCGCAAGAGAGCCTTCGATCCGGACGTCGCGCACGAGCCGGATCGCCGGCATGTCCACGACAAGGGCGCCGTTGGCACAGATCGTCGGACCGTGCACTCTCAACGCTTCGGCGATCACCCTGGCGCTCCGCGGCGGGCGGCCGGTCACCAGCACCACAGCAAGGCCAGCCGCCTCGGCGGCCCGCAGAGCGGCCAGCGTCCGCGCAGAGGCTTCGCGTCCACCGGCGATGAGCGTGCCGTCGATGTCGGTCGCGATGAGACGAACGGCGGGCCTCATCGGACCAGGGGGATCAGCTCGGAGAGCTCATCGACGATCAGCTGCGCTCCCGCTTCCTCGAGATCGCCGGTCGTGGCCGACCCGCTGGCGACGCCGATCGCCTGCATGCCGGCGGCGAGGGCTGCCTGCACGTCCCAGATCGAGTCGCCCACGTACCAGGAGCGCAATGGCTCGACGCCGAGCTTCGTCGCGGCCGCAAGAAGGAGATCGGGTGCCGGCTTGGCATTTTCGACCTGGCTGCCGTCGACTATCGTCGGCGGGCGCGCCAGCTTCAGCGCATCGATCGAGGCCCCTACCTGTTCCGGCCGGCTCGAGGTTGCGATCGCCCAGGGCAGTCCTCGCTCGTCGAGCGCCCGCAAGAGCTCGATCGCGCCAGGTAGCGGCCTCGGGTTCGTGTTCAGCTCGCTGTAGATTTCCCCCGATCGGCGGTCGATGGCGTCCGCCCTTTCAGCGTCGATGGGCATGCCCGCCGCCTCCGCAACCAGTCGTGCGACGCGGCGGCCGTCCGATCCGATGAGCCTCGCCACCTGCTCGCGACCTGCTGGTATGCCGTGTTCTTCGAAAGTGCGCAGCCAGGCGGCGATCCTCGTCTCGACGGTATCGACAAGTGTTCCGTCGAGATCGAAGACCATCGCTTGAGGCGTGCTGGGCTTGGTCATTACGTCCTTTCTGATTATCTTCATGGTCCGTGGCAAGCTGGGCTGAGTTCGAGGCGTCCGAGCCGGAGTTCGCACCACGCGTGCGGGCACTGATGACGTCGCACAAGCACATGACGATGGCCACGCTCCGCCGTGACGGATCGCCCCGGATCAGCGGGACCGAGGTCAAGTTCAGCAAGGGCGCGCTCGAGATCGGTTCGATGTCGAACGCCGTCAAGGCGCTGGATCTACGACGCGACGCGCGCGTCGCCATTCACGGCCCGACCTCTGATCCGCCCGAAGGCCTGCCCACCGGTTGGCAAGGCGAGGCCAAGATTGCAGGCACCGCCGTCGAGGTCGACTCGGGCTCCGCCACCCACCGGTTCCTCATTGACATCCAGGAGGCGGTCATCACTCACCTCAACGAAGCAGGCACGCGCCTGGTGGTGGAGTCCTGGAACCCTGCGCGCGGCTACAGGTCGATGGAGCGCGAGTAGCGCTCCCTCAGTCGAAAGCGCTCACGCCGGTGATGTCCCTGCCCACTATCAGCGTCTGGATGGTCTCGGTGCCTTCGAACGTGTGGACCGCCTCGATGTCAGCCATGTGCCTGATGACGTGGAAGTCGAGAAGGATTCCGTTGCCGCCGAGCAGGTCGCGGGCCTCGGCCAGCACCTGTCGCGCCTTGCGCGTGTTGTGAAGCTTGGCGAGGCCTGCGATCGTGGGCAGGAGCTGGCCCGCGGCAGCCAATCGGGCGGTCTGGACGCAGTACAGCTGCATCGCGGTGACGTCGGCAAGCATCCTCACAAGCCGGTCCTGGACGATCTGAAAGCTGCTTAGCGGACGCCCGAACTGGTGGCGGCGCTTCGCGTAGGTGAGGGCCGCGTCGTAGCCGGCCACAGCGTGGCCGAGCGCCATCCAGGCGCAGCTGCTGCGCGTTTCCACGAGCACGCTGCCCGTGTCCTTGAAAGAGTTGGCGCCCGGAAGCCGGTTGGCTACCGGGACCCGGACGTCCTTCAGGTGAACCTCAGCCTGCCAGATCGCGCGCAGCGATCCCTTGCCGTCGATCACTCGCGCGCTGAAACCGGGCATCCCCTTCTCGACGAGGAAGCCCTTGACCTGTTTGTCCTCGACATCCCGCGCCCACACGACAACCACGTCGGCGATGCTGGCGTTCCCGATCCAGGTTTTCGTTCCGCTGATGACCCAGGAGTCGCCATCGCGCCGCGCGCTTGTCTCGAGAGCGATCGAGTCAGATCCGTGCTCGGGCTCGGTCAGGGCGAAGGCACCTATCTTCTCCACCCTTGCCATCGGACCCAGCCACTGCTCCTTCTGCTCGTCCGAGCCGTGCATCGCGATCGAGCGCATCGCAAGGCCTGCCTGGACGCCGAGGAACGTGCCAAGGCTGCCATCGCCGCGGCTGAGCTCCATCTGCACCAGGCCGGCGGAGAGCGGATCCATCGGCGGGCAGCCGTAGCCGACCAGCCCGTCGCCGACCAGTCCCAGCTCCCCAAGGCGCTTCGCGAGGGCCAACGGGAAGTCAGCCCGCTCCCAGTAGTCAGCGATCACCGGCAGCACCTCGTCCTGAACGAAATGGCGAGTCCGGGTCAGGTAGTCCCACTGCTGGTCTGAGAGCTGATCGCGAAGAAAGAAGTAGTCGGTCCCCGCCGCCTTGCCGATGTCTTCATGGAGGGCTTCGTCGTCAGGGCTAGGCATGTCGATCCGCCTCAGCCTACTCGCCCCGGCCCATTCCAACTAAGTCAAGCAGGCGGCCTAAGAGGTTCAACGTCGCCGGCGGCCGCGGCGGATCGTCAGTAGGGTGGTGGGCCGGGAGGGAGTCGAACCCCCAAAGCTTTCGCGGGTGGTTTACAGCCA
>DAIUFK010000015.1:0-27917 GCA_036844615.1 Candidatus Dormiibacterota bacterium
AGATGGGCCGCATGGGCGCCGAAGATCCGTCGAGGGCTTCCGGCCGCGCCTCCCTAGGAGGCGCTCACTGTGATGGTGATCGTCAGCACCATCAGGAACTGCGGGCATGCCCGGCCCGGAGAGCAATCGGCGCCGGCGGTGGCT
Source organism: Candidatus Dormiibacterota bacterium (assembly GCA_036844615.1). GTDB lineage: Bacteria > Chloroflexota > Dormibacteria > Dormibacterales > Dormibacteraceae > Palsa-872. The sequence continues at coordinate 145 of DAIUFK010000015.1, forward strand.
GTGATCTGAGCTGTGCCGGGAGCGAGGGCCTGGAACGCTGCAAGTGTCACTCCGCGAACGGACGTGGCGGCCGGGTCGACGATCGGGGCGAGCACCGACGTGTCGCTTGAGCGGACTCCGCTCCACGCGGCCATTCCCTGCCTGGCGTGAAGCACCGCCTCTACCTTTTGGCCGACTTTCATCGAGGCGCCTGAAGACTTCTCGCTGACGGCGAGATCGAAGCGCGAACCGGGGCCCTGGGATGGGCTCGGGGCAGAGCCTGTGCCCACAGCTCCGCAGGCGCTGACGGCCAGCGCGACGAGAAATGCGACAAGGCCGGCCTTCATCTCAATACGTAACGCATCGTGCGTGATCCGCGTAACACACGTGTGGCGATAACATCGGCAACTCATATGGTCAGAAAAACCACCATTTTCGCGGCAGTGATTCTTGCCGCCGCTGCCTGCAGCGGCGGACCCACGCCTGCAGCCCTCGAGACCCCGTCGCCGGTCGTAGGCACGCTGCCGCAGGGTCTGATCGCATACGTGACCGGTAACTCAGTAGGCGTCCTCGATCCTGCAACCGGGAAGTCGATGACCGTCGCCCCGCTGCCCGCGGGCTCAGCGTTCAGGGTCTCAGGACCCGTCTGGGCACCGGCGCCTGGGCTGTCATACCCGGTCATTTACTTCACCGTCCATGACGACAGGCCGGCGGAGACCCGGACCAGCAGTGGCGTCGTCCCTTATGACTGGCTGTTTCGGGTCGACCCGTTCGCCGGGGTGATAACGCCGGTGGCGGCCTCCTACGACTTCCAGAGCGAAGGCCCCATCGGCGTCGTCGCCAACGACCACTACCTGGCGTTTACAGTGGGCTGCTGTACGAGCTACGAGGTGGATGCGCTCGACCTCACAAAGTCGTCGGCCCCTGTCAATGTGATGGCCAAGCCGCCGACCCAGGCCGCGATGTTCGTCGAGGGGGCCGCGCCAGGCACCAGCGGACTTTTCGCGGTGCGGGCTTTCGGGACAGGCCTGTGGTACTGGCTGAACATGGACGCAAGGGTCCTCCACAAGTTTCCACTGCAGCTCGGACCCGACGACGGACCCATAGCCATCACCGCCGATGGCACCACCGTCGCCGTGTCGCGCCCTGACAAGGGCCCTGTCATCGAGCCGATCGACGTCACTGTGCCTGTGATCTCGGTCGGCCCGCCGGCAACCGGCACGCCGACGACGACACCGACGACACCGACTCCACCTGCCGCTGCCAAACCTCGAGCCGTCAACTCGAAGCTGCCGCATGCTGAGGCGCTCGCCTGGAGCCCTGATGCGACGCTGCTCGCGCTGGCGGTGAGCGGCGGCATCCAGATTTACGCCGCAGCCGGGAAAGATGGAACGCCGCCGGTGAAGAGCTACCTCGCGAGAGCCGGCGTGAGCGGCGTCGATTGGTCTGGGCCAATCGTGGGCGAGACCTACGCCGCGGTCAAAGCCGCCACTGGACCCCAGGCTACTGTCGACGCCCTGCTCAAGGCGACCAAGCTGCCGGCGGCTGCAGACACGCCGTCAAACCGGCCGCTGACCAAGATTTACGTGTGGCAGTACGACTCCAGCAAGGCCTCGCCGATAGCGACGATAACCGACGCGACGCCGGCGGTCCTCCAGCAGTACCCGCCGCTCGCGGCAAACTACGTCTTCCATCATTGGGCCGCGTCCGCGAGCTGGGCGCTGCTCGGAGGGTGCTTCCGCTATCGGGTGGTGATCAAGGGCAGCATCCCGGCGACTGCAACGACAATCGGTCTCAGTGGGGCAGCCCCCTGTAAGTCGCCCTAGCACTGGGTTCGGCAATACGATTCAGTCGTGGCCGATTTCGATTTTCTTGCCCGGCACGCATCCGCCAGCCCGAGCAAGGTCGCGCTGATCTCCGGCGACAGGACTCTCGATTTCGAGGCTCTCAACCATCGGGCTGACAAAGCCGCCAACGGCTTCCAGCAGCTTGGCTGCCAGCCCGGTGACAGGGTCGCCGTGATGTCGTTCAACTCGCTTGAAGGCTTTGAGATCTCGAATGGCCTGCGCAAGGCAGGCCTGGTCGGCGTGCCCGTCAACTACAGGCTGCGCGGCTCGGAGATCGCGTACGTCCTGAACGACTCAGGCGCGAAGGTGGTGGTCGCCGGCCCCGAGCTCGTCGATTTCGTTGACGCAGCCGGGACGGAAGCTGCGGGTAATCCTCGGTTCGTCGCCCTTGGCGAGCGGGCGCCCACGGGCTGGCTTTCATACGAACAGCTGATGGCGGAGTCCCCGGGCCTGCCCGCGCCAGCCTCGGAGGGTGGTGCGCTTGGCGCGTCGATGATCTACACCTCGGGCACGACAGGCCACCCGAAGGGTGCATGGCGTCCAAACGGCGTGGACATCGAGAACGTCCTCCAGGTGATCTCAATCTTCGAGCTGAGCGGGACTGACGTTCACCTCATGTGCGGGCCGGGCTATCACAGCGCAGTTGCCTTCTTCTCGGCCCTGCACCAGGTGCTCGGCGCCACTATCGTCGTGCAGCCGAAGTTCGAAGCCGAGGGGGCGCTCGAGCTCATCGCGCGCCACCACGTGACCACTACCTTCATGGCGCCGACTCTGCTCCAGCGCCTTGTGGATGCGCAGGTTCGCAAACCGCGCGATGTCGCATCGCTGAGGGCGCTCATCCTCGGTGCCGCTCCGTGCCCCTACGCCCTGAAGGTTCGTGCTGACGCTGCATTCGGACAGGCGGTCTGGGAGTTCTACGGCGCCACCGAGACAGGCATCAACACAGTGCTGCGGCCGGAGGACCAGCTCCGCAAGCCGGGGTCGTGCGGCACTGCAGTCCCTGGGCAGGAGATCCGGCTGGTCGGCGCCGACGGCACAGAGGTCCCCGATGGCGAGCCTGGTGAGCTCATGGTGCGTAACACATGGCTTGCCGAGTACTACAACCGGCCAGACGCCACAGGCAAGAGCATGCACGAGGGCTTCTTCTCGGTCGGCGACATTGCGTACAGGGACGACGAGGGTTACTACTTCATCTGCGACCGCCAGGTCGACATGGTGCTCTCCGGCGGCGTCAACATCTACCCCGCGGAGGTCGAGGCGGTCCTGCATGCGCATCCCGACGTCCTTGACGCGGCGGTGATCGGAGTGCCTGACGACCAATGGGGAGAGTCGGTGAAGGCTGTCGTTCAGCTCCGGCCCGGGGCCACGACCACCGCCGACGAGCTGATCGCTTTCACCACGGATCGGCTCGCCGGCTACAAGAAGCCGCGCTCGGTCGACTTCGTCGATGAGCTGCCTCGGGATGCGGCAGGCAAGCTCCTCAAGCGAAAGATCAGAGAGCCGTACTGGGCAGGCACCGGCCGCCGGATCTAGGCTCCCCCCGTTCAGGTGGGAGGATGTCCCGCACGCAAAGCGTGCCGGACAGGGAGGGGCGTTGGTTGGATCGTCCTACGCGAGCAGCGTGCGAAGGTGTTGCAGTGAGCGACTGATGGCTCCGAGCGGGCGGTCCTCGGCCGAGGGCAGCCTTGTGTCCTGGCTCAGCGTGTACCAACCGCGGTACCCGGTCCGCCTCAGGGCCTCGACGACGCGGTCGACGCTGGCATCGCCGGCGCCAAGCGGCTTGTACAGGTCCCGCGAGACGGCCTCCTCATAATCGAGGCCGAACTCTCGCACCTGGAGGGCAAGCTTGGCGTCGACGTCGTTCATGTGCACGTGCTGGATGCGTCCCGCTGCGAGCTCGAGCACCTCGACAGGGTCCGCGCCGACCAGCACCAGGTGACCGGTGTCGAGGCAGACGCCGGCCTCGGTGCCCACCAGCAGCCGCTCGATGTCGCTCGGCCCCTGGATCATGCTGCCGTACCGAGGTTGCACCGCCAGGCGCAGCTTGTGCCTTGAGCAGACGTGCTGCACCGATCCGATGAGATGCAGCAGGTGCGCCCAGCCCATGCTCGACAGGACGATGCCGTGGGCGGCGGTGGCGTTTCTCGGCGGCATCGCCGAGAGAACCATGGTCTCCGCTCCCAGGGCTGCCAGCCAGCTGGCCTGGCCGTCGAGGTGGGCGAGCTCCAGGCCGCTGATGTCGTGGTGGTGGAGGACTGCCTGCGCCGGGCCCGCCACCACTGCGAGGCGATGGCGCTTCAAGATCGGATTCGCCTGGTCGCTCCGGTCCGGCAAGAAGCCCGCCGGCCCTGCCTCGATCGCGCCCTCGCCGACGGCAGCCGCCTCCGAGAGCACGCGCTCAGAGTCGAGCTGGTGGCCCCAGCCCTGCACGTCGCTGACGCCCCATGACGACGGCGACAGGGCGATGCGGGGACCCGCGCGTTTGCGTGAGAAGCCTGGAAGCGCGCGTCCGAACACCGCGGAGAGATTACCCGCTATCGGTCCCGACAACCGATCGATTGACGGGTGCTAGCCTTCGCGAGTGGTCCGCGAATCCAACCAGCCTGACATCGACCTCGAGCTGCGTACAGCGACGCTTGACGACGCTGAGATCGTGGCCGACCTCGAGGCAGCTCGAGACCCCGAGGATCCACGTGACCCGGTGGTCCTTCGCTTCTGGTGGGTGACGCGACCATCTGATGAAGCTCACATGCAGCTCGTTGCCGAGCGCGATGGCTCGGCGGTTGCGTTCATCGCGGCAGGCCATGATCCCTGGGAGGGGACTGCCAGGCGATTTGGCTGGATCCGCCCTGTCCTTCATCCGCGGATTTGGTCCGAGAGCGGATACGACGGGCTCATCGACGCAGGTGAATCGTGGCTGCGCCAGGAGCAAGCCACCACTTCAGTAGGTCGGGTCCGTGAAGACTTCGTCGACCAGCTACGCGTCTTCAAAGGGCGTGGCTACCGCGAGGTGCGGCGCGCGAAGGTCTGGGAGCTGGACCTCGTCGCCGGGCGAGAAAGGCTGATGGCCGGCGCCGAGCGCTCGCGCGAAGCCATGGAGAGGCAGGGCGTGCGCTTGATGACGCTCGATCAATACGATGACCCCGACCGGCTGGCCAAGCTGTACGCGCTCACAGTCGCGGCCGAAGGCGACATACCGACGACAGTGCCGATGCGGACCCCGCCAATCGACGAGTGGCATCGCTTCTGGTTCGAGAACCCGGGAGTTCGCGAGGAAAGGTTCTGGGTCGCGCGCGAAGGTGACGCTCTGGTTGGCCTTTCGGTGATCGGCTACCCGCCGACTCGCGGCCTGCCGTGGACCTTTTTCACCGGGACTTCACATAGCGTTCGCGGTCGAGGCGTCGCGAGGGCGTTGAAGTACGAGACGCTGGCGCAGGCGGTCGACCTTGGAGCGCAGCGAGTGCGAACCCAGAACGATGGTGAGAACGCGCCAATTCTTCACCTCAACACCGAGATGGGATACCGACCGGTGGAACCTTTGATCGAGCTGCATCTCGAGCTCAACCCTTGAGCGAGCCCTATGGCACGAGGGTGCTCCCGGACCTGTACAGGGAATGGGCGTCGACGGGGATGGTCGCGAACATCGGCACGCAGCTGGTCGAGGTCAAGGCAGGGAGCCTTGTCCTTCAGGGGAACCTGAGTGCCGAGGCTCACGGTTTTCCCACGAGTCGCGGCCCGATCGTCCACGGCGGGGCGATTGCAACCCTCGCAGACGAGGCTCTCGCGTCCGCCGCGTTCACCCTCGCCGAAGAGGGGGAGACGACGACCACCGCCGACCTGAAGGTGGACTATTTCCGGCCCTGCAAGCCCGGCCGGCTGATCGCCAGGGCCACCGTCCGTCACCGTACCCGGCGGCTCGCCTTCTGCCAGGCGAGCATCGAGCAGGAAAGCGGCGAGGTGGTGGCGGAAGCGCGCGCGGTGATCGCCTACGTCAAGGCGTAGTCGGCAGTAGCCGGCGGCTAGGGCGAGGTCATCTCCGGCAGGCGGATCTTTTTCCAGTGGACGCCACCATCCTGGGTGACCTCCACCACCGGCACCAGCCCCACCATCGCACCGAACCATGCGTGGGTCGCGTCCATGAACACGAGCGACCCGGGCAGCGGTTCAGGCAGCCCCAGACCGCTCGCCTGGCTCCAGGTTCTACCTGCATCCACGCTTGTCGAGCCTGCGCCTGAGCCGATCCACCACCACGTGTGTGCATCGACATAACCGACGGCGCCGTAGGCCGACGGCGGCAGCATCGCGTGCCAGGAATGCCCTCCATCGATTGAGCTGAGCTGGTACTGGTTCTCGGGCTCGCTCGAAACGAACTGGCCGGGATTGACGTATTCGATCGACGAGTAGCGATATGGGCTGACGTCCGCGTACACGTACGTGATCGATTGGCGGCCGTCGAAAGTGCCCACTTTGAGCGGTGGGTAGTCGAGCGCGACGCCGGCATCCCGCGACGGCCAATTAAGCGGCGCGACGCCGATGACGGTGGTCATGACTCCCGAGCCGCCGGTGGGATGGGCGGCAACGAAGAAGGTCTCGGTCCGAACCGGAGGTGCAGGCGCGGCGAGCCAGCCGCCTGGCGGTGGCGGTAGCGGGATGCGACGCCAGCTGGTGCCGCCGTCCTCGCTTTTGTACGCGTAAGGTCCCGCCGACTTGCTGTAGATCCAGCCATCGGTGAGGTCGGCAAACTCGACTCTGTACGCCCAGTCTCCGGAGAGTACGGGGCTCCCCAAGCCTGCCCACGTCGCGCCGCCGTCTCTTGTACGGAGCAGGGCCTGCCGCGCCGATGCACCATCGTTGGCAGATTTGACGAGCAGCCAACCATGATCTGCGTCGGCGAAATCCGCCGACCAAACGTAGTTGTCGACTTCCGTCACAGGGTTCAGGTTCCAGGTGCCGCCCCCATCGTTGGTCTGGTAAAGGCCGCCACGCGGTCCGAGCAGGACGAGGACTCCGTGAGCCGGGTCGAAAAATCTTAGGTACTCGCCGAGGGTCCCAGCCGTGCCCCCAAGCTGTCGGGTCCATGTCGCGCCCGCGTTTGTGGTGTGAAGAACCGCGAACTCCTGTGGTCGTGGTTCCACCACCACCCAGCCGGTGTCTGGAGTGACAAAGTCGATGGCCGCCAGCTGGGTTGACGAAGGCGCTTTGTCAGCGAAAGCCGGCGCTGCGGCAGACCCGATGTTCGGATGCACATAACCGATGGCGACAACCAAGATCGTGACCACAGACAGGGCCATGAGCCCAAGGGCTCGCCGGGCGCGAAGGGTGCTCGCAGGCGCCGGCGTCTCGTAGTAGGTCTCCACTTCTAGGTAGTGGTGATCTCGGGCAGGACGCTCATCCTCCAGTGGATGCCGCCGTCATCGGTTGCCTCCACCAGCGATCTGTCGCCGGCGATCGCTCCGAACCAAGCGTGATTGGAATCGATGAACTGGAGCGACCCAGGCAGCGGGGACGGCACCCCAAGACCTCGTGTGTCGGTCCAGGTCCTGCCCGCATCCAGGCTGGTCGAGCCCGCGCCCGAGCCTATCCACCACCAGTTGAAAGCGTCGAGGTAGCCGAGCGCTCCCTCATCGGAAGGCGTCAAGATCGGCTGCCACGAAAGGCCGCCGTCGACCGAGCTCAGGTGGAGCTGGTTGGCGGCTTCAGCGGCAACGAAAGGCCCAGGGCTGAGGTGTTCAGTCGATGAGTACCTGTAAGGACTGACGTCCGCGTAGACGGTGGTTATCGGGCGACCACCGTCGTAGGTGCTGACTCGCAGCGGGGGGTAACCGAGCAAAACGCCACCAATCCGCAGGCGGCCGTTGCGAGAAGCAACCCCGACCACAGTCGTGATCACCCCGGCGCCCCCGGTCGGGTGAGCGGCGATGAAGAAATCACCTGCAGAGATCTGGCCGCCCTGCACAGAGGGCCAGCCGCCCGCCGGAGCCGGCAGAGCGACCCGGGCCCACGTGGCTCCGCCGTCATTGCTCTTGTACGCATAGGGCTGGGCCGAATGGCTGTAGAGCCATCCATCGGTTGCGTTGGCGAACACCACGCGATAGGCCCAGTCCGGGTACGTGACGGGATTTCCCAGCCCCGTCCACGTGACACCGCCATCCTCAGTCCTGAACAGCGCAGCGCCCTCGTTAGTGCCCGGCGCCAGCAACCAGCCGTGCGCCGGGTCGACAAAATCGGCCGACCAGATATATCCGCCTCCCTGCGACAGAGAGTGGCGGCTCCAGGTTCCACCGCCATTGCTCGTCTGGTAGATCGCCGCCTGCGGTCCGAGCAGCACGAGGACGCCGTGAGCCGCATCGAAGAATCGCGCATATTCGCCGATTTCGCCCGCCGGCCCAGCCAGCTGACGGGTCCAGGTCTCGCCCGCATCCGCGGTTCGCAGCAGCGCGAAGTCCTGCGGCCCGCCCTCCATGACCACCCAGCCGATCGCCGGCGTAACGAAGTCGACTGACGCCAGCTGATACGACAGCGGCCGCTTGTCCGCGGGCGCCGGCGCGCCATGGTCGAGCGAACCCGCCGGGCGCATATAGGCGATGCCGGCGACTGTGATCACGAGGATCGACAGCGCGATGAGGATCAGCGCGCGGGGGATGCGTGAGGTGCTCGAAAGCGACTGGAGCTCGTCTTCAGATTCCATCGCCGCCTAGGCCAGCTTAGCCCGGTTGCGAGCGAGCGGCGATAGATTGTTGGGCGAACATGGTCCGCCCCGCGACAGTGGATGACGCGCAAGAGATAGCCCGCGTGCACGTGGCCAGCTGGCGCAGCACCTATCAAAAGATGCTTCCCGTCGATTTCCTTGATTCCCTGAGCGAAGCAGGCTACGCAGAGCGCTGGACTCACTTCATCGACGAGGGGTCGAGCCGGGCCTACGTGGTCGAGCACGATGGCGAGCTTGTCGGGTTTGCATCAGGCGGACGTGAGCGAGCAGGGGAGACCGACTACAGCGGAGAGCTCTATGCGATCTACGTGCTTGACGCTTTCCAGCGTCATGGTTACGGCCGCGAGCTGTTGAGGGCCGTCGTCACCGGTCTGCGCGACATGGGCTTCGACGACATGATCATCTGGGTTCTGAAGGACAACCAGCCGGCACGACGCTTCTATGAGCGACTGGGAGGCGTATATGTCCGAACCCAGCCGACCACTATGGGCTCGGCGACCCTGGAGGAGGTGTCGTATGGCTGGCGGCACCTCGACGCTGCGCGCTATTGAGCCGTAGGAGCTTCAGCCGCTCGGGCAGCACTGCGCTTGCGATCCCCAAAGCGCAAACGAGAGTGATCGCCAGGAACGCCAATGTGGGGCTCGCCGTGAAAAGCGCGCCGCCAGCCAGCGCACCCACTATCTGAATCGCGAACTGCACGGTCTGGAAGACATCTCATCGGCTCTGGACGCCGCCGCGCCTCCATCGCGAGTCACTGCATCGGGAATACTGGCAGAGCAGTGACAGGCGATCGATTGCGAGACCTGGCGTGGGATCTCCTCCCTGCCTCGCCGCATAGCGCCCACATGCACATGGCGCTGGACGAGGTGCTGCTCGGGCGCGTCATAGCCGGCACCAGGCGCCCATCGGTCAGGTTCTGGGAATGGATCGAGCCCGCCCTCGTCATCGGTTCCCATCAATCGGTTGGCAACGAGGTCGACCTGGAGGCCGCGAATCGAATGCGGTTCACGGTCACGCGGCGCTTGAGCGGCGGAGGCACGATGCTCGCCGAACCGGCGCACACCATCACCTATTCGCTCTATCTGCCGGGCTCGGCGGTCGAAGGGATGAGCTTCAGACAGTCATACGCGGCGCTCGACGCGTGGGCAGTGCGCGCTTTCAACGCGCTCGGTGTGCCGGCGAGCTATCGCGAGATCAACGACATCATCTCGCCGCGCGGAAAGATCGCCGGCGCGGCGCAGGCCCGCCGCAGGGGCTTCGTCCTCCATCACACGACGATCGCCCACTCGATGGACGTCGAGCTACTGCCGCGATTGATACGCATCGGGCGTGAGCGCGTCTCGGAGCGCGGGGTGCGCAGCGCTGACAAATCGGTCTCGCCTCTTTCGTGGTTCACGTCGCTGGGGTGCGCCGAAACCACGCGCCACCTCGAGAAATCATTCGGCGAAGCGTTCAGCACCACGACGAGCGAGCTTTCGTCCGAGGAGCTTGAAGCGGCAGAAGAGCTTGTGGCAGCGAAATATGCGACGCCAGAGTGGGTGAACCGCCTGCCGTAGGGTCCTAGCTCGCCGCGCGCCAGGCAGCCACCAGCTCGGGGCATTGCTGCACGTGCTCTCGGTAGTGATCGCACAGCCAGCCGATGATTTCTTCAGGGCTCGTCGGATAAGGGTCCTGGCCCGCGCCGTAGACGACAGGCGCCTTGCGCGACCAGCCGGCTTCGGGCAATCGCCTTGCCGCGTCGAGCACCGCCTTGTGCAAGGCAGTCATCTCCGCGAGCTCTTGCTTGCGCCCGTCCCCTGTCAGGCCGGCTTTGGCTCTTGCGTTGACTTCATCGGTCTCTCCGGCTGGATCCAACGGACCGATCGGGGCGAAGCCGCCCGCGATGATGCCGTCGAGAACGCGGCGGTAGTGGATGAGGACCCAGTTGACGTGCACCTGCAGCCCGCCCAGCGCGTAGTCGTCGCCCGGCTTCAGATAGGCGAGCGCCTCGTCCGGAACATCTGCCAGAGCCGCCTCCCATTCTCCTCGAGCCTTCTGGAAGTCGGCGAGAGCTGCCTCCTTGACCACGTCGCTAACGTACATCGAAATGAATCGGTCTCAGCGGTGGACCCTGATCGCCACCGTCCTGGCGTCGGCCACCGTCTTCCTCGACTCGACGATAGTCAACGTCGCGCTGCCGAGGATCGGACGCGACCTCCCTCACTCTCTCGTCGGAGTCCTCGAGGGCCAGACCTACGTCTACACGGGGTACCTGCTGTCGCTGAGCACCCTGCTCATCCTCGCCGGCGCGCTGACCGACGCCTACGGCAGGCGCCGCATGTTCATGCTCGGGCTTGCCGGCTTCGGCATCATGTCGGCCCTCTGCGGCCTGTCTCCCAACCTCGAGACCCTCGTCGTGCTGCGTGTCCTGCAGGGAGTGGCAGGAGCTTTTCTGGTCCCCGGGTCGCTGGCCCTGATCACTGCTGGCTTTGACGGGCCGCTGCGTGGACGCGCCTTCGGCATCTGGTCGGGCGCCTCATCGGGCACGACGCTCCTTGGCCCGGCCATCGGGGGCATCCTCGTCGACACCATCTCCTGGCGCGCCGCCTTTCTCATCAACATTCCGATCGTCGCGGTCGCCCTGTACGCCACCTGGCGACACGTGCCTGAAAGCCGCTCCGACGCCCCGCCCGCGGGCTTCGATTGGTTGGGGGCGATAGTGGTCGGCCTGGCGGTCGGCGGCCTCGCGTTCGGAACCGTGTACGGGCAGCAGCGCGAGTGGCGCGACCCAGTCGCCTACGTGGTGCTCGCGATCGGCGCGCTGGCCACTGCCGTGCTGCCGTTCCTGATGGCCCGCAGGCGCAACCCGCTGATTCCCTTGAGCCTTTTCAAGTCGCGTGCTTTCTCGACTATCAACATCTCGACACTTTTGATCTATGGCGCGCTTTACACGGTGGGCTACAACTCTGCGTTATACATCCAGGGCACGCTGGGCTATACGGCAACGGCGGCAGGACTGATCGGAGTCCCCGGGACAGTGTTGCTGGCCGGCCTGTCACCTCGCTTCGGCACGCTAGCCGGTCGCTACGGACCGCGCCTGTTCCTCATCGTCGGACCTCTCATCATGGCCGCCGGTGTTTTGCTTTACGCACGCGTCCCCCCGACGAGCACCGCGTGGCAGCTCCGGCCCGATGCGCCAAGCACTTACCTGCCTCCGACCGCATACCTCATCGACTTCCTGCCTGCATCGATAGTGTTCGGGCTCGGCCTCGGCATCCTGGTGGCACCCCTGACCGCCGCGCTCATGGCCTCGGTGCCTGTCGCCAACGCCGGCCTTGCGTCATCGATCAACAATGCGATCTCGCGCATCGGCCCGCAGCTGGCTGGCGCTTTGATCTTCGTCGCCGTGACCGCGGTGTTCTACTCATCCCTCGCCGCGCGGATTCCCGGCACGGACCCCGCATCAACCGCACTCAGGGCCGAGGTCAGCCCTCTCAACCGGCCCGCAGTCACAGCTCCCGCCGAGGTGGCGGCTCAGGCCAGGTACGCGTCAGGTGACGCTTTCCGCACAGCGATGTTGATCGCCGCCGGCCTGCTGGTGGCAGGCGCGGCGGCGAATGCCGTCGGGCTCGAACGGCAGCCGGCGACCAAGGGCGATACGCCCACAGCCCGGAGACAAGAAGCTCAGCTCGAGTAGTTGTGCTGCTGCAGCCACGCAGCGGCGACGGCGTCCGCGTCCTTGTGCTGATTGGCGACCTGATCGACCATCGAGACCAGGTCTGCGGTCGTGAGCTTGCCGTCGATGCTGTTCAGCACCGTCTTCACCTCGTCAGTGGCAGCTGCCTGGCGAACGACGGGAACCACGTTGTCGGCGGCAGTCATGTGCTTGTCATCGTCGAGGACGACCAATCCCAGTGACTTGAGATCAGCGTCAGTTGTGAAAACGAGGCCAATCTGGATGGTGCCGTTCTTGAATGCGGCTCGGGTGAGAGATCCGTCCGTGTCAAGCGTCTTAACAGCTTTGAAATGGAGGCCGTAGACCGCCGCCAGGCCGGGGAGGCAGAATTTGTAAGTCGGACACTCTGGCCCGGCGCCAAACACGAGCTGGCTCGCGATTGCCGGCGTTATGTCGGACAGCTTGGTCAGCTTGTATCTATCTGCGATCGCCTGCGGCACAGCGAAGGCGTTCGCATCGACGGCTGCCGCCGGGGTCAGCGCGACCAGCCCCGCCGGCTGTAGGTACGTGTTGAGCTTGGAAGTGGTCGCCGCAGGGTCGCTTGTAGCCTCGCCGGCGCCTTTGTTGAAGTACTCGAGCTCACTCGCCGCGTAGCCCGGGTAGAGGTCGACCTGGCCCGCCTTGATCGCGGTCACGACGATCGGGCGGGTGCCCAGCAGCAGCTTGTAGTTGACGGTGTAGCCGTCGTGGGCAAGCGCCTGGCCGTAGATGTCGGCAAGGATGCTGCTCTCCGGGAAGTTGAAGCCGGCGACGGTGACTGTGCCTTTCGAGGTGGCGCCGGGGGTCGTGCCGCCACAGGCCGCCACCGTTGCGAGCGCTATCAGCGCCACGAAAAGGCGCCACGAGCTGAGTTTCAGGTTCATGAGTCTCTCCTTCCAGCCGGACGGTACGCCGATCCAACTGCAGCCGAGCCTTGATTCTTCCATTTATGCGGTCTTGAATGTGGTGGCTCTTTGCATGACGGGAGCCTTCAACAGCCGGATTCCCCGAGGCACGAGCACCCTCTCCAGGCCTGAGAGGGAGAGCTCGGTGGCGACGGCAAGGAGCCCCACTAGAACGGCGCCGGCGAACAGCTTCGTGAAATCCTGCTGGGCGAGGCCGTCGATGATGTACCGCCCGAACCCGCCACCCGAGATCAGGGCCGCCAGGGTCGCGGTCGCCACCACCTGGACCGCTGACGTGCGCACACCTGCCATCACCAGCGGTACCGCGAGGGGCAGCTCGACCCTCAGCACCTGGGCGAGCTCGCGGTAGCCCATACCTCTCGCCGCGTCCCTGACATCGGGGTCGACCTCGCGCAGCGCCACGTAGCTGTTGGTCAGCATCGGAGGTATGGCCAGCGCCGTGAGTGAGAGCACGATCGGAAAGTCGCCAAGACCGAAGACCTGGAAGGCGATGACCAGGATTCCGAATGACGGCAGGGCTCTCCCGACGTTGGAGATGTTGATCGCGAGGTTGCCGAAGCGCCCGTAATGGCCGAGCGCGATCCCAATCGGAAGCGCGATGAGCGCGCCGATTGCCACCGACTCGGCTGAGAGCTGGACGTGCTCCACCAGGCGCTGCGGGATCCCGTCCGCACCGCTCCACCGGCCCGGATCGGCAAACCACCGCCAGACGCCGATCAGGAATCCCATGATTAGGTGCCGCGGGCCCAGGGAATGGCGAGCCGCTCAGCGCCGGCAAGGGTCAGGTCGGCGACGAGAGCCAGGGCTATCGACAGCACGGTTGCGACGACCAGCGGGGTGTGGAAGTTCTCGATAAAGCCTCTCAGGATCAATTGCCCGAGGCCGCCGTAACCGATCAGGGCAGTGATCGTCACCAGGCCGATCGTCGTCACTGTCGCAATTCGGATGCCGGCGATGATTGCAGGCAGTGCGAGGGGCAGCTCGATTCGAAAGAGCCTTGCCAGCGGGCGATAGCCCATGCCATTCGCAGCGTCGATGACGTCGGGCGGCACCGCTTCGAGGCCGACCATGACGTTGCGGACCAGGATCAGCACCGTGTAGCCGATAAGCCCGATCTCGGCGGTGACCACCGTCAGCCCTGTGTATGGGATCAGAAGCGAGAACAGCGCAATCGATGGGATCGTGTAGAAGATCTCGGACACGGCGAGGACCGGGTTGCGAAGCCCGACCCACTGGTGGGCGGCGACGCCAAGCGGAAGGGAGAGCACGAGGCCGCCGAAGACCGCGATCCCAGTCAGCGTCAGGTGCTCCTGGAGCGCAGCAAGAAACAGCGGGACGTGGGTGGACAGCCACTGCCAGTTGATCCACGGATCGGCGACAAGGAATACCCCGGTTGGCATTCGATTACGGTAAACGACGCCGTGATCCGGTTGGAGAGTGTCAACAAGGAGTTCGCGCGCGGTTCCAACGCGGTCCGGGACCTGACGCTCGAGATTCCCGGCGGCCAGACGTGCGTCCTCATCGGCCCATCGGGTTGCGGCAAGACGACGACGCTTCGGATGATCAATCGGCTCATCGATCCGGACAGCGGCAGGATCCTCATCGACGGCGAAGACACCAGCGCTGTGGACCCCCCAAAGCTGCGGCTGAAGATGGGCTACGTCATCCAGAACACAGGCCTGTTCCCCCACATGACGGTTGGCGACAACGTCGCCACAGTGCCGCGCCTTTGGGACTGGGATCGCGCTCGCATCAAAAGTCGGGTGGACGAGCTCCTCGAGCTGGTTGGGCTCGACCCACACGAATATCGAAGCCGGTATCCGCATCAGTTGTCCGGCGGCCAGCGCCAGCGCGTGGGTTTCGCGCGAGCGCTCGGAGCGGACCCGCCGATCCTTCTGATGGACGAGCCCTTTGGCGCGGTCGACCGCATCACGCGCGAGCGCCTGCAGCAGGAGTTCATCCGCATCCAGCGTTCGATGCGCAAGACGGTGGTTTTTGTGACCCATGACATCGACGAGGCAGTGATGGTTGGCGACCGCATTTGCCTTTTACAAATGCAGGCGCAGATCGCCCAGTACGACACACCCGATGCGATTCTCACGAGGCCCGCCAGCGAATACGTCGCCGAGTTTCTTGGTCGCGAACGCCTTGTGCGCCGCATGTCGGTGGTGTCGATTGACGCTGCGACGCTCGAGCATCCCGCGGCCGGACCGTCGTCGGATGAACCCCACGTACCGTTGACGAGCACGCTCGCCGAGGCGTTCGCCGCCGCGCTGGCGAGCCCGACCGAGCGGGCTGCTGTCTTCGATGGAGAGCGCTACGTCGGAGCGTTCACCGCCACATCGCTGTTGGAGTCGTTGCGCCGCGCGAGCGCTCGTGGAGGTGGGAACGGTGTCAAAGGAATTTGACGTCATTTGTCTTGGCGGTGGGGTCGCCGGCGAGGCGATCGCTGGAGGCCTCGAAGGCAGCGGGCTCACGCTTGCGGTCATCGAGCGCGAGCTGGTCGGCGGGGAGTGCCCCTACTGGGGCTGCATTCCCTCAAAGACCCTGCTCCGGTCCGGTGAGACGCTCACCGAAGCCGACCGTGCACGGACCCTTGCCGCCTCACGCGTGGATTGGGATCTCGACTTTCCCAAGATCTCAAAGCGCGTGCTGTGGATGGCGCGCGACCTCGACGATACAAAGCCCGCGGCGGCCCTCGAAGCCGCCGGCGCAACCCTTGTGCGGGGCGAAGGCAAGCTCGTCGACCTGCACACTGTGGAGGTCGGCGGTGAGCGATACGTAGCCCGCAAAGCGGTGGTGATCGCCAACGGAAGCACTGCTTCGGTCCCGACGATCCCAGGTCTCGACAGCGTCGATTGCTGGACCAACCGGCAGGCCGCAGTCCCGCGTGAGCTGCCGATATCGCTTGCCGTCCTGGGAGGAGGCGCCATCGGGGTGGAGCTGGGCCAGGCCTTCGCGCGCTTCGGCTCGAAGGTCACTTTGATCGAGGCGGGCCCACGATTTCTCGGACTGGAGGAACCCGAGGCGGGCAACGCGCTCACCCCGCACCTGGAGGCCGACGGCATAGGCCTTATCGCCGGGGACCCATGCGTCGGCGTGGAGAGGGGCCCTGACGGTTTTGGAGTTGTCGTGAAGCTCAAGTCCGGAAAGCGCGTGCAGGCGGAGCGGCTACTGGTGGCAACAGGCAGGCGCGCCAACTTCGAAGCGTGGGAAAGCGCCGGCCTGCCAAGGACAGAACGCGGCTGGCTGAAAGTTGACACCGCGACTCTCGAAGCCACGTCCGGCGTCTATGGCGCAGGCGACGTGACAGGGATCGGTGGCTTCACCCACCTCGCCTACTACCACGGTCAGATCGTGGCGCGGCGCATTCGCGGCGATGACTCGCGTGCGGACCACTCGGCGGTGCCGCGGGTGACCTTCACCGATCCCGAGGTCGCATCAGTCGGAATGTCGGAAGCCGTCGCACGCGAAAAGGGCATCGATGTCGTGGTCGCCTCCGCTGACCCGGCCGAGGCCGCGCGCGGCTACATCCACGACTTTCACGGCGGGATGTTGAAGCTGGTTGGAGACCGCAAGCGCGGCGTGCTGATCGGCGCGACCATGGTCACACCGCGAGCTGGCGAGATCCTTGGCGAGCTCATCCTCGCTGTGAAGCTGGGAACGCCGCTCAAGACGCTCGCTGACGTGATCCACCCTTTCCCCGCGTTCAACCGCATCCTGGGAGCTGCCCTGGGAGAGCTGGCCGGAAAGTCCACCTGATCCCATCCGGGCACATCGCCCAGGCTGCGCGTTGTCCAGGTAGGCAAAGGGGGTATTTGCATGGTTATCACGATTAACGGCGCGCCTATTCATTTCGACTTCGACACGATCCTGATCTGGGTTCTCGTCGGGCTTGTGGCCGGCTTCCTTGCCAGCCATATCGCTCTCGGCAGGGGACTTGGGCTGTTCGGCGACACCATAGTCGGCATCATCGGGGCCTTCCTCGGCGGATTTCTTGCCGCCGTGTTCCATGTTGGCATCGCGGTGGTCGACCATCCGCTCATCACCCAGATGATCATCGCCTTCATCGGAGCGGCGCTCCTGCTGCTTGTCGTCCGCATGTTCGGCGGCGGTCGGTCGCGCCGGCATGTAGCCGACTAGGGACCTTCTTCGAGCTTCGTCACAAGACGCCTGGGGGCTGTCCGCCTCCAGGCGTTTTTTATGAGGCGCTCCGCCAGCTCGGGCGGCACGCCTGCCAACCGAACCCTCACCCATCCGTACTTGCCGGTGTAAGCGGCCACTGCGAATGTGTCGGGGTCCATGGCCACCAGGCCTGACTGATCGTCCAGCGACGCCTTGATGGAGGCGGTGTCTCCATCTGGCGATGAGATTGCGAAGATCTTGTTCCTAACACGGAACGTGGCGTCACCCCATGTCTCGCGCTCCTCGACCTCGGGAAGGGCCATGCACACACGTTGGAGGTCCTTGAAAGTCATGGGGTTTGACCCACCAGCTCGAATGTGAGGCGTGCGCGAAGGCGGCCCAGCGCGGCAAGCACCGGCCCTCCGAGGGCGAGCACCATCAGCACGTTGCCCACGGCTCGAAAGGTGTCGTACGCAAGCGACGTGAGCACGTAGAAGCGTGCGAAGTGCAGCAGCGCAGTCGGCGCGTCCATGCCCGGAAGCCAGCCCAGGGTCGGGTTCCCGCGATAGACGGGCACCCAATCTGTGATGTCAAGCAGGGCGCCCACCACGTAACCCATCACCGCGCCGACGCCGGCGAGTGCCAGCACGTCGCGCCATCTCGGCATGCCCGAACTGGTGCGCCAGTTGCCCGCGAGCCCTGCCGCCACCCCGACCCAGCCCACGGCAAAGATCTGATAAGGCACCCATGGGCCCACCCCGCCTCCAGCAAGCGCTGAGACGAGCATGGACATGGCGCCGGCAAGGAATCCAAATGACGTGCCGAACATGTAGCCCGCGCAGAGCACCAAGAAGAAGATCGGGCTGAACCCTCCGATGCCTTCGATCACCGCGAGTCGCAGCGCAGTGTCGATGGCGGCGATGGCAGCAAGGAGGGCAACTGCCCGAGAGTCGAGCTGTCGCGTGCCTGCCTCGACGAGAAACAGCCCCGCCACACATGCGAGCGCAAGCATCCAGGCGGGGGTGTTCGCCGGGAGGCCGCTGCCCAGGAACGGCCACAGGAACAAGAGGACGCCGACGAGGGAGACCACGCCGACCGGAAGAGCGCGGCTCACGCTCGCACCACCTCCGGCGCCGTCTCGAAGACCTTGCGGTCCCCCACGCGAATGACGCGATCGGCGAGTGCCGCACGCAGGTCTGCGTCGTGGGTGGCAAGGACTATCGCAGCGCCGCGATCACGGAGCCTGGCGACAAGTCCGACGAGCGCCTGCCGCGCTGCGGCGTCCATGCCGCGCGTCGGCTCGTCAAGGAGCACGAGCATTGGCGTCCCCGGCAGGACTGTGGCAAGAGCTGCCCGCTGCCGCTCGCCGCACGACAGATCTCGCGGGTATCGATCGGCAACTGGCAGAAGTCCGAGCTCATCGAGGATCAAATGAGGCGACTCGGTCTCTCCGGCCCGCTCGAGCGTCAGCTTGACCTCGTCGGTGACCGTCGGCAGGTGGAGCAGCGTGGTCGGGTTCTGCGGCAGATAAGCGAGGCGGCCCGGGCGGCGCTCAACAGTGCCTACGAGCGGCGTGAGGGCACCGGAGATCAAGCGCAGCAGCGTCGTCTTGCCTCCACCGTTGGGACCACTCAAAGCGACCACCTCGCCTGCGATGCCGGCCAGGTTGATGCCCTCGAGGACGAGGCTTCCGCCGAATCCCGCGCTGACACCCTTGAGTGACCATGCCTCGGCGCCCGCCAGCCCGTGTCGCGGTGGCCTGGCTGGGGCTGCGGGCGGGCGCCAGGTTGCCGGCTCCTCGTTGGCGACCGATCCGGCGGTGACGAGAACCAGTCCATTGGCGGCGTGGACCAGCTGGTCGAGACGGTGCTCCGAGACGATCGCGTGCCGTCCCTGGCGGACCATCGCCATCACCGCGGCCAGCACCATCGCGGCGCCCTCCGGGTCGAGCTGAGAGGTCGGCTCATCGAGCACCACAAGGCGCGGGCGCATGGCGAGTGCTGACGCCAGGGCAACGCGCTGGCGCTCTCCGCCGCTCAGCGTGCGGACTGTGCGCCCAACCAGGCGCTCGACACCTGCCGCGTGCAGCGCCTCGGCAACGCGGGCTGCCATCTCTCGGGGCGGGACCGCTATGTTTTCGAGACCGAAGGCGACCTCGCGATCGACGACGTTGTAGACGGTCTGCAGCTCAGGGTCCTGGAAGACGAATCCAACATCGCGCGCAAGGTGCCGCGTTGGGGTGGCGACAACATCGAGCCCTACGACTTGTGCGCTGCCCGAGATCCTGCCGCCGTGAAAATGAGGGACCAACCCGTTGAAGACGCGGAGAAGCGTCGACTTGCCTCCGCCTGACGGGCCTGCGACCACGGTCAGCCCGTCGCCAACCTCCAGGCACACGTCGCATAGCGCGGGCGCCGACCCGCCAGGGTAGGTGTACGTCAGCCGGCTTAGCTTCGCGACCGCCATACCACCACCGGAGCCAGGAGAAGCAGGCAAGCGACGAGAGGCACGATGTGGATGGACGGCGGCGTCAGCGTCGGATACGCATACCACGGTGAAGCCCATCCGATGACCTGGGACACGAGGAAGATCACGAGTGCCGCGCCCGACGCCGCGACCAGCAGCCAGTCGGAAGGCCGAAGGCGGGCTGACGTCACCGCTGTGCGAGCGCCCGAGCCAAATCCACGTGCTTCCATCGACTCGGCAAGCTGGATCGATCCTTCGACGCTGGTCAGCACGACTGGCACGACGATCTCGGACCACGACCTCGGCCCCCGTGGGCGCCACCCGCGCAGCCTCTGGGCTTCGGTGACCTGGACGAAAGACGACGCCACGGCCGGGACGAGGTTGAGCGAGGCGGCGATCGCCGCCCCTGTACGCGACAGGGCAGGCGGAAGGGCGTCCATGACCTCGTGCGAGGCGAGGAGCAACGAGAAAGGGGCGGCAGCGAGGATCGCCGCCGCGACAGTGAGGCCGCCAGTCGCACCGAAGGCCAGCGCCTCGACCGTGTAAGGCCCACCCAGGGCAGGGACCTGGTCCGGAAGCGCGAACAGGACTGTGGTTCCCAGGTGGGCCGACACGAAGTTGAGAAGCACCGCAAACAGTGAAATCAGCAAAACGCCGGTGATCAGGCCTCGCAGGCGGCGAAGCCCGACGCCGGCGGCGAGCGCGCAGAACGTCGCCGCCAGGACAGCGGCTTTATAGGCCGGGTTGGTCGAGGACAGGACGATGAAGATGCAGGTGGCCGACCAGGCGGCCACCGCGCGGGCGTTCAATGCCGGGCTACTGCTTGGCCAGCGGGGGAGGAGCCGGCGAAGGATCAGCCGCCTGAACGTAGTGCCAGCCCAGCGCCTCCTTGTCGTGTAGCTTCGCGTCCGTGTAGCCATTCGTCGCGGTCGCCCATGCGCCGCCCGTCTCAACGAACAGCGCCCAGTAGGGCTTGTTCTGCGGAAAGCACGCGCTGTACTGCGTAGGCTCGTTGTCCACCTGGCAGACCGCCTTGCCGAAGCTGAAGGTCTGCGCCTGGTACTCGACTCCTGACTGGTCCATGAGCGACTGGCCGTCGATGGTGTCGCCGGCGAAACCTACACATTTCTGGACGGACGTTCCTGACAGGTGTTCGACCACCACATAGGCGTGGTGAGCGGCACTGGCGTTGACGCACGAGCTCGTAGGGGTCTGGCTCGTCGGCGACGAGCCTCCGCACGCGGCGAAAACCAGGGCCAGTGTCGCGCTGGCCCAAATCAGATGCTTCTGCACGATGGTTCCTCCAGGCGGTCAGCCTTTCCCGAACGCGCCGCTGAAAGCCGACCGCCAGGGAGCTTCCGTGCCGTTGCGCGCGGACGGGTCGCCGTTGCGGGCGTTCAGGTCTCCTGGCTTGCGGATCGCCGCCCCCGCCCCGCCTTCCCGAGGTCTTTCACCTCAGTGGCGTTTTGTCGGACGAAGGCTCCCCACTCACAGTTGCGCGACAGCTCCGGTTTCTCACCGGATTCCCTTGGTGCCCTGCCGGAATCTTATCTGTTCAGGCGTACCGGCTCACGCCCCGCTCACTAACCCTGCGCGCAGAGCGGCGTTAAGGACGGGCCTTACTGAATGCTCCCCCCAGGGGGAGAGGGGACACTGCAGTGAGTCGCAGGCAGTCAGTGCGTCTCGTCGCGGGCATCGCGAAATCGAAGAGGTCCGGCGCGAGCGACAGCTCGACGTCCGTCGGGGGGAAGCCGGGCCAGGTGCCGCTGAGCGCTCGCGCGTAGCGCTCGCTGTCACGCAACGGCTGAAGCAGGCGTTCCAGGTCCGGCTGCTCGCCGCGGATGAGGCCTTCAATGTACCTGGCGCACGCGTGGTCCTCAGGGTGATCGGCGGAGGCGAGAAGAGTCAGCACATCCGGATGTGCCGCCATGCAGGCTTTGACAGTGGCCCCGGCGACAACAAGGCTCGCCGCGTAAAGGTCTTCGGATGACTCGACAGCAGCCATGACCGTCGTGCCCGCGCTCGACCGCTGGACGAGGACCCGACCTTTGAGGTCGGCTTGCTTGATCTGCGTCGGCGAGTTGCTGATCGCGATGCCCGGCACCGGTAGCGCCTCCTCCTCAGCCGAGATCAGCGAGCCAGGGATGCTGCGGTGGAGCGCAAGCGCTTGCGCAACAGTGGGCACGAGCAGGCATTCGCGCGCCCCGCCGCCGAGGGCATAAGCGCTGACTGTGAAGGAGCGGATCACGTCGATCACGACGACTGTCCCGCGGGCGAGGCGGGCGCCCTCTATGCCCGTGAGGTGGATGATCTCCATGCCCCCTCGATACTGACGCATGCGGCGGTGCGCATGATATTCGGCGAGAGTGTCAGCACAGACCCCTGAAAGTCCGCGGCGTGCCATTGGCTTCGAGCAGATCGCCGATTGCGGTTCGATGCGCGTGGTCGGCCTGCGGTTGGAGCCGGGACAGAACATCCCCGATCACCGCAATGCCATCCCAGTCGCGCTGATCGTCACCGTCGGTCACCTCCATTTCGACGACGGAAAGAACCGTGGCGAGGTGGCTGCAGGCGAGATGTTGCTCATCAATCCCGGCGAGCGCCACACCTATAGGGCGGAGGTCGAGACATCTGCGTACCTGGTCTTCGCCGGCCTGCCCGGCGTACGCAGCCGGACCTGGAGCCTACGGCGCAAGCAACCCTAGGGGTGGTGCCCCTAGGCGTTCCACAGTGCGAGGACGCGGCCCGTGTCGCCCTGGCGCAGGATGCTGAGCGTGGCGACGTCGAGGTAAAGCGCGCCTGCTTCCCTGATGCCGAGCCCCATCCAGGTGCTGGCGACGGCCCGGAGGAAGTGGCCGTGCGAAAACACGAGCACCCTACCGCTGACAGGGGGGCCGATGGAAGCGAGCGAGATGAAGGCCTCCGCTCTCGCGTGCATCTGTTCAGGTGTTTCGCCACCTGGGCATCCGTCGTTGTATAGCTCCCAGGCCGGCCGCAGCTGGTGGATCTCCTGGGTGGTCTTGCCTTCGTACTCGCCGTAATCGATCTCCTCCAGCAGGGGGGTCAGCTCGGGCTTGGGGAAGCCTGCAAGCTCGGCTGTGCGCCTGGCGCGTTGGAGCGGGCTCGAGTACACAGCATCGAAATGAATTTTCTTGAGTCGCGCCTGTAGGGACGCAGCCTGCTCCTCACCATGAGGCGTGAGCGGTAGGTCGGTGCCGCCGGTGTGGCGGCCGCTGAGGCTCCACTCCGTCTCGCCATGACGGGCGAGGTAGATCTCCAGGCTCAGGCCGGCTTGCCCATCATCTCCGGCCGGCCCGAGCGCAGCGATCGACTCGCGCTCTCGATGACCGCGCCGGCTCGAACGCGCTGTCCAGGCCTGACGCACACCAACCCGACTGTGGCATGGCCGCCCTGCAGCTTCAGGGCCTCGTTGACGGCGGTCAGCACGCGGTTGGCGGCGTGTGCGGTCCCGGCGACATCAGTGTCAGGCAGGATGGCAAGGAGCTGTGGCGGCGTGCGGCCGAGAACTCCTGGTGTGTCCACATCGCGCACAGTGCCGGCGAGCGCTGCGGCCATCGTCTTGAGGGATTCGTCGGCCGGACCACTGCCATCGGCCTCGATCAGAAGGACGCCCAGGTTGCGCTGGTAGCGGTGAGCCCGCGCCAGCTCGTCTTCGAGCACCGGCCGGACGAAGCGATCGTTGAAGAGTCCTGTCGTCCTGTCAACGATGTGGAGCGGCTCCGCCTGTGGGTCGTCGGTCCTGACCCCGCACGACGGGCAGAAGACTGCAGCGTGAGGCAAGGGTGACCCGCAAGCCAGGCAAGTCTGAGCTTCCGGCCGGCGGCGCAGGAAATCGCCAATCGGCATCGCGCTAAAGCCTATCAGCCGAGTGCGGGGGCCCTGCAAAGGCGGCACACCGCTCGAGCTGCCCCTGAATGCGTTACCCGACTGCGGCGGCGGGGGTGGTGAGCCAGCTCTCCGCCCAATCAGCCACCGCGGCAAGCACAGGCTCGAGAGCGCGGCCGCGGGAGGTGAGCCTGTAGCTGACGCGAACCGGAGGGCCTGGATCGACGAGGCGCTCGACAAGGCCTTCGGTTTCAAGCTCGCGCAGTCGCTCGGTGAGCACGCGGTCACTAATGCCGGGGATTCCGGCAAGAAGCTGATTGAATCGAGCAGGCGCTGGGATCAAGGCTTTCACAACCGCCCCGGTCCAACGCTTCCCTATCAGCTCAATGGCGCGCTGAAAGGGCGCGCTGTAGTCGAGGCCCCCACCGACCATGGGGAGAGATTCTATGCCGTATCGGTCGTCTCGGAAACCACCCGGCTCCGATATTTCCTGGATTTTCTCGGGCCCGCTCTCAAGGCTCTTGTCAGAAACCACTCGGCCACACGGTGAAAGACCGAGTTGTCCACAGCGTCGCCGCCTCGTCTTCTCTCTATCACGACCGTGAGCCGCGCATTAAGACGCGTTTTCGTCGGCCAACGATGCGAAAGTTGGAGCGCGGAGCCAGAGTCCGCGATGCGCACACCCCAGCGTAGACTCCCGGTGTGAGCCTGCTGATCGATGTCATGCACCTCGTGGTGATCGCGGCGGGGATTGGCATCGGGGCTTGGGCATTGATAGCGTTGCGCCACCGTCTCCCTCGCGGTAGGTTCCTGGTTTTCGGTGCGGCTTCAGCGGGAGCTCTCTTCGGATGCGCCGCGCTCGCGGGAGAGGTTGGCGTCATGCCACCTGTTGCGTGGTTCGCTGTCGTGATGAGCGCCATGCTCGCGGTGGCCGTGGTTGCGATTCGATCGAGCCAATCGAAAACTCGAACGGCCTGACTCTTCTTTATCGCGGAGTGCAATGGAAGTAGCTGATCGCGTCGTCGTCGTCACCGGTGGAGCGAGAGGCATCGGCAGCGCCCTTGCCATGAGGTTCGCCTCCGCGGGCGCGGAGACGGTGATCGTTGCCGACGTCGATGCTGACGGCGCGTGGGCGGTGGCACGACAGATAGGGGGAATGGCGATTCGCTGTGATGTCTCCAGCGAGGCCGATGTGGCTCAGCTGGTCGACAAGGTTCACATCGCCAAGGGGCGCATCGACATCTTCTGCTCCAACGCCGGCATCGCCGTCGGGGGCGGCCCCGAGGCCTCGGACGCGGACTGGCGGCGAATCTGGGACGTGAATGTGATGGCTCACGTTTACGTTGCCCGCCACGTGCTCCCGGGCATGCTCGCCCGCAAGGAGGGCTACATCCTGGGCACCGTGTCCGCCGCGGGCCTCCTCAATCACGTGTTCGCCGCCCCGTACGGGGTGACCAAGGCCGCAGCCCTCTCCTTTTTCGAGTGGCTCGCGATCGCCCATGCCGACGATGGGATCAGGATTTCCTGCCTCTGCCCTCAAGGCGTCAAGACAGCCATGCTGGCGGCAGAGCGCCGCCTCGGTCTCGAGTTCCTGACTGACAACGCGCTTGAGCCTGAGCAGGTCGCTGAGGTTGTGCTGAAAGGTATCCACGACGAGAAGTTCTTGATCCTCCCGCACCCCGAGGTGGCCGAGTACTTCAGCAGGAAGGCAGCCGATTACGACCGCTGGCTCAAAGGCATGCGGCGCCTGCGGGCCAACATCCTCGCCGCCTCCAAGTAAGTTGCGTTGGCTGGCGCTGGCCGCCGGCTGCGTGTTGGTGGTCGTCGCGTTCATGGCAGGAGCGCGAGTCGCGGACACTCGCGAAGGTCTGCTTTTCGAGGTGATCGCATTGTTGGCCGGGCTGGCGGGCGTGCTTCTCATCCTTTACGGCTGGGTGGCGGCAACGGCTCGAGCCCACAACGGACCGTCGCGGCCACTGGTCACCGCACCGCCTGCGGTCCAGGTCAGATTGGCAAATGACCTTCTGATCGGCGGCGTCGGGTTGGCGATCGGCGCGATCCTTCTCGCCGGCATCGCCCTCAGCGCAGGTGTGCTGTGGGCGGCGCTTGGGCTGGTGCTGCTGCTGCCGATGATGGTCGGGAGCGCATTCCTGTGCCTACGTTTTCTCCGCGCGCCAGAGCGTGTGTGGAAGATCGACCTGCAGAGACTGACTCACCGCCGCGATTGAGCTCGACGGGTCCTGAGCTAGGACCTCTTCTCCAGGTTCCGGACCAGCAACGCAATGCCAAGCACGAGGAGAGCCACGGGCCAGATCACCGACCAGTTGACGATGTTGGTGTTCGCAGCGAGGAACGCGATACCGATCACGATCAGGAGCGCGCCGAAGATGAACGATGGGTTGCGTGGGGCTGAGGTTGTGACTGGCGACAGCGGTGCGGACACACCAGTGTCGGGGGCTGCTCCGCCCGGAACTGCAGCCGGCGGCGCCACATCGGCGGTAGCCGTCGCGGACGGCGACGCTCCAGTGCTTCCGAACTGAGCGCGCAGGTCGGCCCAGGCGCGCTTCACGTCGTTGCGCATCGATTCGATTGCCCCTTGCCCCGTCGGCCGGTATCCCGTGCGTTCGGGCATCAGCACCCAGAGGATCACGTAGAGGAGGATCCCGACTCCATTCAGGAACGTGAGCACGACGAACGCCAGGCGAACCCACAGCGCCTCGACGTGAAAACCTTCAGCGAGGCCCGAACAGACGCCGCCGAGGATTCGGTCGCCGCCACGAAAGAAGGTTTGACTGCCAGTGGGTTGGTGCATTTCGCGTCTCAATTACTACCAGACCGCAGGGCTCAGCGTCCTGCGATCTCAGATTGCGCAAGGACCTCGCCCACCAGGTAGAGCGAGCCGCAGACGAAAACGTTGCCATCGGGGCCTGCAAGCTCTTTCGCCCGCTCGACCGCTGCTCTGGCGAGGGTTACCGACTCCGCCCCGGGGCCGTAGGTAGCGGCAAGATCGACAGCTGAGATCGCGTGACCAGCAGCGCTGGCAGGCTCGGTGAAGACCGCCGCGGCGGGGTCGAGAGTTCGCAACGCGGCCAGCAGCTTGACCGGGTCGCGTTCGCTGAGCATGGCGAAGACGGTGACCAGACGCTCCGTACCGATGAGCCTGCGGAGCGTTGCTCCAGACCTCGCCAGGGCCGCAGGGTTGTGTCCACCATCCAGGATGACGCGCGGGCGTGTAGCGATCAGCTGCATTCGTCCCGGCCAGATCGTGGAGGCGAGACCATCGCGGACCGCCTCCTTCGTGGCGTCGCCAAGGGCTTCGGCGATCGCCACCGCGAGGGCGGCGTTCGCAGGCTGGTAATCGCCCGCAAGAGGCAGGCTGAGGTTTGAGTGCTCGAAGCCGGGCCCGGTGACGGCGAGGGTATGTCCGTCCCAGCCTCGGGGCTTCGACTCGAGCTTTATTTCGCGACCGAGGCGCCAGATGGTCGAGCCTGCCCTTCTCGCGTGCTCCTCCACTATTTCGAGAGCCACGCCCTCGCAACCTGTGATCACGTGATTGCCCGGCTTGATGATCGCCGCCTTTTCCTCGGCGATCTGCTCGATCGTGTCGCCGAGATACTTCTGGTGGTCAAGGTCGATGTTGGTGATCACCGCGATGCCAAGGTCGAGAGCGTTGGTGGCGTCGAGCCGGCCGCCGAGGCCGACCTCGCAGACCAGGCGGTCGATGCGTGGGGCCAGGTGGGCGAGAGCCATCGCTGTCAACATCTCGAACTCGGTTGCCTGGCCTATTTCGTTCTTGATTTCATCGAGAGTCGGTATCAGCGCCTCCAGCGTCATCACAAAGTCGTGCTCGCTGATCGGCGCTCCGTTGAGCTGGATGCGCTCGGTGTAAGAGATGAGGTGCGGCTTTGGCATGAAGCCGACGTTCAGGCCGGCCGACTGCAGGATCGAAGCAAGGCAGACTGCGGTCGAGCCCTTGCCGTTGGTGCCCGCGATGAGGGCGCCGCTGAGGCCCCGGTCCGGGTGGCCGAGGTGGTCGAGGATGGCGCGCGTGCGCTCGGTTCCCAGCTTCATGCCGAAGCGGCCGAGCCTGGATATGTAGGAGAGCGATTCCTCGTAGGTCACGCGGAAATTGTCACGCCCTTCCTACCTTGGGCGCCCCCACACGGCCACGCTAAGGCGTG
>DAIUFK010000015.1:28017-38306 GCA_036844615.1 Candidatus Dormiibacterota bacterium
GGGAGGAGAACGGTCCGGCTGTTCGCCGGACCTGCGGACCTCGGCGTCAAATGTGTTTTTGATCAGCATCGCTCGGGTCATCGGTCCGACTCCGCCTGGATTTGGAGTCAGCCAGCCGGCGACCTCCGCGACCCCAGGCCCGAGGTCTCCCACCTGTTTGCCATCCACCATGTTCGTGCCGACGTCGATGACGGCTGCGCCGGGTTTCACCATCTCCCTCGTGATGAGATTTGCTTTCCCCGCAGCCGCGACAAGAATGTCCGCGTTTCGCGTATGGCTCGCGAGGTCCCTGGTTCGCGTGTGACAAAGCGTGACCGTCGCGTTCCGCCTCAACAGTAGAAGTGCGGTGGGCTTGCCGACCAGGTTGCTCCTGCCGACCACCACAGCATTCGCGCCTTCGATGGGGATCCCCGCCCGCTCCAGCAACAAGATGATTCCGGCAGGCGTGCACGGCTCGACTCCCCCATCGAATCCAAGCGCGACGAGCCCCGCATTGAGCGGGTGAGCTCCATCGACATCCTTCGCCGGATCGAGGGCGAGGATCACGCGCGTCATATCTATATGTGGTGGGGGCGGCTGCTGCACCAGGATCCCGCTCACCCGCTGATCCCGATTCAATCGATCCACCAGCTCCAACAGCTGCTCGGTGGTGGTGTTTGCGGGCAGCCGGTGGTCGTCAGAATCGATGCCAACCTGCTTGGCGTTCGTCTGCTTCATACGCACGTACTGCGCCGAACCGGGGTCGTCGCCGACCACGACTGTAGCCAGCCTGGGCCGTGACAGGCCCCTCGCCACGCGTGCCGCGACGCCGGCCGCAATCTCCTCGTAGATCTGCTGTGCGACGGCCTGGCCGTCGAGGATTCGAGCTGTCACGCGGCTAATTGTCGCGGCTCGACCCACCGCGACCTCAGGTGACCCCCAGCTCTCTCCTCGCCGTCTCGGCCACAAGCCTCATAACCTCGCGCACGTCACGCCCCGACTCGCGGGCGATTCGCCTACAGTCCTCGTACTCCGGCGAGACGTCCACCGCCTTGCCGCCAAGCTCCTTGACCTTGACTCTTGCGGCGCCCAAAGACGTCTGGACCTCAACGATCCGTCTCTGGGCCACGACCCTCTGCATCGTCTTCATGCGCACGCCCAGCGTGGTGCTGTGACGCAGCAGGTGGTCGGTGAGGCGAGCGACAAGATCAGGCGTAGACATCACGCTCAGCAGGTGGCCCGAGCGGCCCTTCTTCATCAGGGCAGGCGTAACGCTGACATCGAGGGCACCAGCCGCCATCAGGTCCTCGCAGAGGGCGGCAAGCAGATTCGGAGCCATGTCGTCGAGGTTGGTCTCGATGACGGTGACACCGGTTTCGGTCTTCACCTCCTCGCCGATCCAGACCGCCAGCGCGTTGCCAGGGGTCTCACGAGCTCCGATGCCGTACCCGATTGAATTGAGCGACATCGCGGGACGTTCGAACTTCGCCGCCACCGCAAGGACCACGGCGCCTGTCGGCGTCACTAGCTCACGTCCGCCTTCGGCGTGGTGGAAGATCGCCCCGGTGCCTGCGAGGACCGCGACGCTCGCCGGCGCAGGCAGTGGCATGTCCCCCTTCCTACCCTGGGGGGCCGGGAGGGACGAGGCGTAAACCTGGGTGACTTCAAGGTCGTGCAGAAGCCAGAACGCACCAACCAGGTCGACAAGAGTGTCGGCCCCACCCAGCTCGTGCAGATGAAGCTGGTCTTCAGGGAGGCCGTGGATCCGCCCCTCCACCTGCGCCAGCCTGCCGATAGCATCGAGCGCGGGCCGCTTGACGCCTTCGGGCACATCGGCGTCCTCCACGATGCTGCGCAATGACGGGATCGTGCGCTCGGTGCGCTCGTGCAGATCGATCACGACGCGAGTTCCGCCGACGTGTCCCCGTGCTTCGCGCCTCACGTCGACCTTGACCTCGTCGCCGAGCCGCAGCGCCTCGACCGCGGCATCAAGGATGGCCCGGTTGGCGCCCGCGTCGATAAGCGCTCCGAGTGTCATGTCACCCGATATGCCTGCAAAGCAATCGAAGTAGGCGATTGTCACCCGCGCGTCCTTTTGATCTTCACTGATGCCCCGTCGATGGGTCTCATGCTCTCAGGTCGCTTGGTCACGCGGACGGACACCCCGACGACCTTTTCCAGGCTGAGCACGCGGTCGGCGATCTTTTCGGCGAGGGTCTCGATCAGCTGGGCAGACTCGCCCTCGATCACCTCTTTGGCGATCGCGTATACGAGTCGGTAATCGACCGTATCTCCGACGTTGTCGCTGCGCCCTGCCGCGCCGACGTCGGCGTCCAGCTTGACGTCCACCTTGAACTCCTGCGGTTGCTCTCGCTCAGCCGGGCGCACACCATGCCGCCCGCTGAAAGCCATGCCCTCCAGCTCGATCCTGTCCACCTTCCAATTGTGGCCTCGCTTGCCGCCAACTGCAGGTAACGCCCCGCTCCCCCAGCCCTGCGCGCAAGCGGCGTTAAGGATGGGCCCTACTGAATGCTCCTCACGAGGAGAGAGGGAGACCAGGTTCGGACTCAATAAACTTTTGAATCGTGCTTGTGCGGGTAGGCTCGGAGCAGGACCTTGAGACGATCAACGACATCTACAACGGGTACGTGAAGGAGACGCACTTCACATTCGACATCGAGCCGATCACGCTGGAGGCTCGCCGCGAGTGGCTATCGCATTACACGACCACCGGCCGCCACCGCCTGCTGGTCGCCACCTCGGACGACATCGTGGTGGGGTTTGCCACCAGCAGCCGCTTCAGGCCGAAGCCTGCTTACGAGACATCCGTCGAGACGAGCATCTATCTGGCTGCGCAAGCAGTAGGGCGCGGCGCCGGCTCGAAGCTGTATACCGCGCTGTTTCACGCGCTTGAGGGTGAAGACGTCCATCGCGCCTATGCGGGCATCTCGTTGCCGAACCCCGCCTCAATCGCGTTGCACGAACGATTCGGATTCAAAAGAGTCGCCCATTTCACCGAGCAGGGCCGCAAGTTCGGCCGCTACTGGGATGTCGCGTGGTTCGAGAAGCCTCTCGGCCCCGAGCCCAGGGATTAGCCGAGAGCCCATGCGGAATCGATCAGCCGTTAGTAAGGTTCAGAGTTAGGAGTGGCTGAAAAAGGCTCCAATCCCGCTAATCCCTGGCTCGTGCTGGCCGTGCTCGTCACTGGCTTTTTCATGATCATGCTGGACACCACTATCGTGAATGTGGCCATCCCGGCCATGAGCGCGGGGCTCAACACGACTCTCGACCAGATCCTGTGGGTCCTCAACGCCTACATCCTCACATACGCGGTGCTCCTGATCGTCGCGGGGCGCCTCGGCGACCTGTACGGGCAGCGCCTCCTGTTCGCGATAGGGCTCGCCATCTTCACAGTCGCGTCGGCCCTCTGCGGCCTGGCGCAGGACGCCAACCAACTGATTGCCGCCCGCGTGCTGCAGGGCATCGGTGGCGCTGCGCTCACGCCTCAAACGCTTGCCATTCTCACCTCCCTGTTTCCGCCGGAGCGGCGCGGGGCGGCGTTTGGGATCTGGGCCGGAGTGGCCGGCCTTGCCACGCTTGCGGGGCCCACTGTCGGCGGCGCCATCGTCACGTACATCGACTGGCGCTGGATCTTCTACGTCAACGTTCCAATCGGCATCGCCGCTCTGGTGGCGACCTTTGTGATCATCCCGGACCTCCGGCCCGGCCGCAGTCACGGGTGGGACATAGTTGGCGTCTTCCTCGCCACTGGCGGCTTGTTCGGAGTGGTGTTCGGGCTCATCGAGGGCGAACGCTTCAACTGGGGCGAGCTCGCCTCTTACGTGATCACCATCCCTGAGGTGATCGGCACTGGCGTAGTGCTTCTCGTGCTGTTCGTGATCTGGGAGCGCTATCAGACAGAGCCATTGGTTCCGCTGGCCCTCTTCGAGGAGCGCAACTTCGCTGTCGCGAACTGGATCGCCGCATCGATCGCCTTCGGGATGATGAGCCTGTTCCTCCCCATCGTCATCTACCTGCAATCAGTCCGCGGCTTCTCGGCTCTGACCGCAGGCCTCACGCTGGCGCCGATGTCACTTACATCGATGGTCGTCGCCCCCTTCGCCGGGAGGACGGCCGACCGCATCGGAGGCAAATACATCTTGATGGTCGGCATCTTCGTCTTCGCGGTCGGTTTCGGATCGCTGACCTTCGTCGCGGGCCCCGACTCGACGTGGATCAATTTCCTCGTGCCCGCGATCGTTGCGGGCGCTGGAATGGGCATGACCTTCGCGCCGATGACGACGGTCGCAATGCGCAACATCTCTCCCCGTATGGCAGGAGCTGCATCAGGCGTCCTCAACACCACGCGACAGGTCGGTGCCGCAATTGGCAGCGCTGTGGTCGGCGCGCTGCTGCAAAACCACCTTGCGACGGCGCTGCACGACCAGGCAGTGGCCCACGCGGCGGCCCTGCCTGCAGCCTATAGAGAGCAGTTCATCGCCGCGTTCAGCTCGGTGGCGGCAAACGGGTTTGAGATCGGCACAGGGCAGAACGGAGCGAAGCTGCCGGCCGGGTTGCCACCGGCAGTCGCCCAACAGCTCACCTCGCTCGCCCATGACGTTTTCGTCACCGCTTACATCGACGCGCTGAAGCCCACACTCATCGTGCCCATCGCGGTCCTTGCGCTCACCGCTCTGTCGACCCTCTTGATCAAGCGCCGGCAGCGGCCAGCGATCGAGCAGCAGGAGTCCGCCTCCAAGGAAGTCGCGGCGGCAGCGAGCTAGGCTTATCGCCGGTGCTCACACCGGTCGACGGTTGGCTCGAACGCGACGGGGTTCGCCTCCACTACCTGGAGTGGAAACCGGAAGCTGGCCGCGAGCGAAAGCCGCCATGCTTTTTGCTCCACGGTCTCAGCTCCAACGCCCGCTACTGGGAGCGATTCGCGCGCCGCCTTCCTGATCGGAGGCTTGTCGCTCTCGACCAGCGCGGACATGGCCTGACCGGTCAGCCTCCGCATGCACCTGCGTTTCCAGAGGGATACGCGATGGAGCAATTGCTCGACGACGTCGCCTACGGCATCTCCGAGCTGGAACTTGAAAGCCCCGTCGTCGTTGGCCACTCGTGGGGCGCGACTGTCGCCCTCGAGTTTGTCGGTACGCGCCAGCGCACCGCCTCGGGATTGGTGTTCATCGATGGCCCCGTGCAGAGCGCTGCGAATCTGTTCAGCTGGGAGGAAGCACAGACTTTGATGCAGCCGCCGCTGCCACGCTTTGCATCTTTCGAGCAAGCGGTCGCGGCGTCACAGCACGATTTCGAGGGCACCTGGGACCAGGACCTCGAGTCGTTCGTGAAAGCGAGGATCATTCCTGACGGCGACGCTCTCGTATTGACCCTGACGGCACCGGTGCGGCTGGAGCTGCTGCGCGGCCTCTACGAGGCCCAGCCCGACGTGGTGTGGCCGCGCGTGGAGGTGCCTGCCGCCGCGCTGCTCGCCAAACATGGGCCCGCGAGGATCTCCCGATCGAGAGAGCTGGGCGCCGAGCGGCTTGCGGCGCTGGCGCCAAATGTGGAGGTCAGCTGGTTCGACTCACCTCACGACATTCCTCTCTTCATGCCGGACGAGGTGGCGTCAGCAGTAGAACGCGTGGCCTTGCTGGCCGCCGGGGCTGAGGCCTCAGAGACGGCCGCCGGATAGGAGCTTCAGCGCCGATAGCAGCGCGGCGGCGCCGATGAAGGCGACGACGATGCTGCCCCAAAAGCCCACCGTCGTATCGGGGCCGAAGATTGCCGCCAGCAGATAGCCGCCGATGAAAGCGCCGACAACGCCGACGAGGATGTCAGCGAGACAACCGAATCCACGACCCGCCACGACGCGAGCCGCCACCGCCCCCGAGATCAGGCCCACAAGGATCCACAACAGCCACGATCCAGGCTGCAGGTTCCAGCTCGGCAGCCCCGCGAGGACGAGAATCACCGCTTCGCCAGCCAGTTGGTGATCAATGTGAAGACCTCCTCGTTGTCGCGGTCATTGAACGGCTCATGGTAGCGGCCCTCAAGCAGCCTGAGCTCGCTCATCGAGGACGCCTTGTCGTGAAGCTCCTGGCTGCCTGCAGGGTCGATCAGCCCGTCGTCGGTTCCCGCCAGGATCAGGAAGGGGACCTTGATCTCACCGGCGTGATCCAGGATGTGCCTTGTCGCCGCCAGCCATTCCGTGTAGAGACGGCTTGAGATCTTGGCGTGGACCAGGGGGTCCGCGCGATAAGCCTCGACCACCTCCGGAAGGCGCGACAGGAGCTTCGGATCCACCTCGTTGTCCAGCGCGAGCCTCGGAATGAGCCTGGAGGTCGCAGTCCCCAATTTGATCTTCCAGGCGGGAACCTCAACCTTCACCTTCAGCGCAGCGCTCGAAACGATGAAGCGCCTGCTCCTTGGCAGCTTGCCGGCGAGCACCGTGCTCAACAAGGTGGCCCCGCCGAATGAGTGGCCCAGCGGCACCACCTCGCCACCGGCGACCGATTCGACGTGCTTCACGAATGCGGTGACGTCGCCGGTCCACTGCGACCACGAGTCGACGTGGCCGCGCTGTCCTGGGCTTGTGCCATGACCACGCAAGTCGACGGCGAAAGTGCCCATGCCGTGCTTTGCCATTCCCTTCGCAAAGCGCTCATACCGCCCGGCGTGCTCACCGAGGCCGTGCACCACTGCGAAGGTGACCGCAGCGTCGGCACGCGGCCACGCGCGATAGGCGATCTTGACGCCGTCGCCGGACTCGACGAATCCGTCCGCGCCTGCCGCTTCCTCAGCTGCCAAGGTGCCCAAAGCCCCTCAGGATCTTGAGCGCCTCCTGCTCGGCCTCCAGCAGCGTTGGCGCATAAGCTCGAATGCCGCACAGAGCGTAAGCCCACTCGGGACTCGCCGGACCTTGCGAGTGAAGGCGGAAGGTAGGCGGGTAGAAGAAGATGCGCTCGCCCTCGACCTTCTTGATCACCGGGCGCTTGGCC
The DNA here is from genome assembly GCA_036844615.1 of Candidatus Dormiibacterota bacterium. Taxonomy (GTDB): domain Bacteria; phylum Chloroflexota; class Dormibacteria; order Dormibacterales; family Dormibacteraceae; genus Palsa-872. The sequence goes on from DAIUFK010000015.1 coordinate 34,998, forward strand.
AGAACATCCTCGAGCGAGAGGCCGCTTGGCAGTCGCCCTCTATGAAACTCGAGACGGCGCAGCTTGGCCAGCGGGTGATCCTCGTCTCTCATCGCGATTCTGACTCCGTACTCGGCGCTGAGATCGCGCATGAAGATGGTGATGATCAGAGCATCGGTCTCGTCGCCGGCCATCTTCACAAAACCTGCTGCGCTCAGATCTCCTTTGTCCTCGATGCGCAGGTGCCGGAAGAACTCCATCTCGAACAGGCCTGTTGAGCGGGCGCTGGCGACCCAGGGCGTGGCGCAGCGCCAGGTCCTGGCAGCCGCGAGCGCTTCGAACTGCTCGTGGACGCGCTCGAGGCGCTGCTCGGGCAGACCATGCACTTTGTAATGGAGAACTCGCCGCACCTTGACGAATCAGCCTACCGGGTTCACCGTTGAAGTCGGGTCGGATCACGGGCCGCGCGCATCGCCTCCTCTTGCCAGGGCGGAGCCTGGATCTCGATCGCCATCCGTTCAGCTCCCGCTGCCAGCAGGAAATGTCCCCTTCGGGCGGTTTCGAGAAACGCCCTCTGGTGCTGGCTGAGGTGGAAGGTGCGCTCCAGCTTGGCGACCTCGCCAGGTCGCTGGACGCCAAAGAACAGCACTGCGGGGTTCGTCGCGACGACTGAGCCCTGATCGGAGCTCAGGAGGTCGCCGGGATTCTGTGTCGCGAATACCATCGATCCGTCGTACTTGCGGATCCTGCGCGCGAGGCTGACCACAAACCTGCGGATGGTCGGGTCCTCGAACAGGAGTCCGAGCTCATCGACGATGAGCATCCGGCGGCGTTCTCTCCTCTTAATGCGCGTCCACAGTGCCTCGGCGAGAAGGAAGTGGACTGGCGCCACCATCTCGTCACGCAGCTCGCGCATGCCAAACGCCACGATCGGCGCTTCCAGGTCGATATTCGTCGGTGCGCTGAACATCTGGCCGAGGCTGCCGTGCACCCAGCGCTTGAGGATCGCCGCGACGCGCGACTCTTCGGGGAGGGCCGCCGCGACGTCGCGTAGCAGCGGAGGGTCCGCATCGCCGTAGGCGCAGCGGACCGCTGTCTCGACAATGGCCCGCTCGCGCTCGTCGAGGCCGCCGCAGATGGTTGCGCAGAGGTCCACGGCGTCGGCGGTCGCGGGCCCGAGCCAGGCTTCGTCGCGGCGGTCGGAGGGTCGTAGGTCCAGGACGTTCAGCGCGTGCCCGGAGCCCAGGGCCAGACGCACGTCGACTCCTCCAAGGCTTGTTGCGAGGTCCCCATATTCGTGCTCCGGGTCGATGACGAAGACCTGGATGCCAAGTCCTAGGGCTCCCATTGCCAGCGCTGATAGGAGGTACGTTTTGCCCGCGCCTGAATGTCCGAACACGCCGATGTTGGCGTTGGGGTAGCGCTGTTGATCGAAAGGGTCGACGACGACGGCCGAACCTGTCGCATGGCTGCGCCCGATGACCAACCCTCCGGGCTGATGCAACTCGGCATCCAGCCATGGAAAGAAGGTGATCAGGGTGCTGGTGTCGAGAACGCGCTTGCGCTGAAGGCGATCGATGACGGCGGGTCGCGTCGAAACGTACCCGTCGAACATCCTGAAGGTGCATGGCTGCACCCGGCAGAGGACCGCCCGGGCAGAGGCTTCAACTTGCTTAGCGCCCGCCTCGAGACTCTCGCGCATGGGCGATGTGATGGTGAGGTAGGCAGACACGTGGAACGCCTTCTCTTGGCTCGCGGTCAAACGCCGTTGCAGAGCCTCGGCGTTGGGGAGCGCCCCGGCCAGCGTCGAGTCGGCGCTACCTGCGCCCACTTCCTGCATGCGTGTCGCCCTCATGCCAACCAGCTGGCGCTGGAGGTACTCGACGATCCAGGCCACCGGGAGCGGCGTTGCGTGCCACGAGAGACTTGCTTTTAGACCGCGTGGTATGAGGCGATGCAACCAGCCTGGCTCTAGCTCAGAACCCGGCAGCCGATCCACATACCAAGTGCGGCTCCAACCACCCGAGTGCAGGAAGTGATTTGCTTCCTCCGTGCCGAAGATCGGGCCCACCGGCCCGGTCGACGTAGTGAAGGAGACACCCATCTCGCGAACGGCTGACTCCAGTCGAGATGCATGCGCTCCGGCTGTAGCCATCGACACGGTGCACTGATGGGCGCCTGGCGATCGACTGACCTGGTCGACAAACCACATGTCGGCACTGCGGGTGTCGGTCGGGTCGAAAGGGGACCTCGAGCCGTCGGATATCTCCGGTTCTGCGCCAGGCTCGACTTCAAGCACAACTTGCATTGGCGCGTCGAGTCCGTCCAGCAGCCTGCGAAATGCGTTTATCCAGCGGTCGCGGTCCGCTTCCGCGGCGCCGGCAAAGCCGAGCGCTTCGCATCGGAGAACACTCGCGTCGGTGGCGCCATCCCAAAGAACTGCGGGAGCCCGAGGCAGTACGCGAAGTGGCCCGACTGCCAGCTCAAGCCTCACCCGCGATGACCTCAGCCAGATCTCGGAACGCTCGGCTTGCGGCCGCGTCCGGAAACGCGACGACCGTGGCTTCGCCCAGCGCTGCCGCCTGCCGAACGCAATCGTCATCAGGTATGAGGCCGGCGACGCATGGCCCCGCGCCGCGATCCAGGTAGCAGACGCGCCAGCCATCGACTGCAACCACGGACACCACGACACACGTGGCGCTTGGCGGTTGGTCGTAGTCGGTAGGAGCCCTCACCGACCACATATCGGCTTTACTTCCATCGGTTACCAGACACGCGGCGAGCTCGATGGCGACAGTGGACGCTCCCGCCTTGGGCTTGCGTCCGATCACGACGATTGCCCTCGGGCCCGCAGGCGGTGGTGGTGCGGACGTGTGTTGCGGCCGGCGCTCGAACCATCTGGTCCAACTCTTGTTCAGGGCGAGCCGATGGTTGTTGATAACAAAAAGCGAGATGTCTCCGAACCATGCGTCGACTGGTCGACCGCGCCACCGGCCCCATGCCGCAGCCGTTCCGACCGCGGCCACCAACATGCAGGGCACCGCGCGAACGGGCGATGGTGCCCATGGCGACGACCACAACGCGAATGTGGCGAGCAAAGCCAGCACCAGGTACGCGAGGCGCGTGGGAGTGAGGCCGTAGAGCAGCTTGTCCTCGAGGTCGACGTCCAACGGCGCTCGTGCACGCATCAGGGCAACCTAACGGGACGATCAGGACAGGGGAACCCCGGGTGTTAACACCCGAGTCCCCTTAGAATCGACAGTCGGCCGGCGTCACGCTCGCGTAGCTCAACTGGCAGAGCAGGGGACTCTTAATCCCAAGGTTCAGGGT
>DAIUFK010000016.1:0-36816 GCA_036844615.1 Candidatus Dormiibacterota bacterium
GCCGGCCCTCCCGCCGAACCTCCTAACCTGATGCACGTGCAGCGGCGCCTTGCGCCTTATTCGATCGCAATCGGCGGAGCCATAGCGATCACCGTCGCTATCGGCCTCGTCACGTCGCAAGCGTCAGTGCCCGGACTCTCCGCCCTCTACCTGCTCCTCGTCCTATGGCTCGGAGCGCGCTGGGGCCGGGGCCCAGCGGTTGCCGGCAGCATTGCTGCCTTCCTCCTTTACGACTTCTTCTTCGTCCCGCCCGTCGGGACGTTCAGCGTCAGGGGGCCCAGCGAACTGTTCGAGCTCGTGGTGCTGCTGGCTATCGCACTTGTCACCAGCCAGCTTGCCGCGTCCCTGCGCCGCGCGCAGGCCGCATCCGAGGCGCTCGCCGCGGACTCACGCGCGCTGTATGAGCTGGCGACCACCGCGTTGCGAACGGCAGAGGTAAGTGTCGCGCTCTCGATGCTCTGCGAGCGGGCTCTTCGGCTTGCGTGCGTGAGCAGGTTCGCCCTCGTTGCGATGGATTTCGGTCAGGCGGTCCCGCTGGCGGGCGATGCAATGACGCCTGACGAGCTCCGCCAAGCATCCTGGTCTCACGAAAACGGGCACCCGGTTGGAGTGACGATCGCCGGCGGCGGGGTCAGATTGATGAAAACGCACCCTACCGCGGCCACTCCTGCCTATCTGCCTTTGGCAAACGGGGTCGCAGTGATGCAAATCAAATCAGAGCACCTCGAGGGCGACCTTCGCATGCTGGCCGCCCTCATCGGACTGGCGGATCTCCTACTGGACCGCCGCCACGCCGCCCTAGAAGCTGAGCGGGCTCGCGGCTTCGAAGCGTCAGACCGCCTAAAGGCGGCAATCCTGTCCTCGCTGTCCCATGAGCTCAAGAGTCCAATCGCCTCGCTTCGAGCAGGGCTCACCGCGCTCGTCGCTCCGCAAGCCGGCCTGCAACCAGAGCAGCAGGAGCTTCTCGTCGATCTTGACCGGCAGGCCGCTCGGCTCGACCGCCTCGTCGGCGACATGCTTGCCCTGTCTCGTCTCGAGGCCGGCCTCGAGCTCGACAAAGAGCCGCACGGATTTGCCGAGCTCGTCGGGACCGCCTTACGCCAGCTGCGGCCGGACCTCAACGGACACCAGGTGACAGTCGAGCTCGCCGATGACCTGCCACCGATCGAGGTGGACGAGCTGTAGGTTGGGCGCGTTCTCACCAACCTGCTCGAGAATGCGGTCGAGTGGGCGCCGGCGACAGGGGCCATTGCGATCGGCGCTGTTGCACGCGAGGCGTTCCTGGAGGCATGGGTCGAGAACGACGGCCCTGCGATTGCACCTGTGGACCTGGAGCGGGTCTTCGAGACCTTTTGGACCCGGCGTGCGCGCGGCAGCGGCCTGGGGCTCGCGATCTGCAAGCGCGTCGTCGAAGCGCACGGAGGAACCATCAATGCTGAGAATCGCCGGCGTGGACCGCGCTTCACATTCACGCTGCCGCTTGCGCGTGTGACCGCCCAACCTTGAGCGGACGAGTCCTTGTAGTCGACGATGAGGTGGAGATGCAGCGGGCTCTGCGGGCAGGCCTGCGCTACCACGACTTCGAGGTCCATGCGGTCGGGAGCGGTGAGGAGGCGGTTCGCGAAGTCGCAGCCTGGCGCCCCGACGTGGTCCTCCTTGACCTCGGCCTACCCGGCATGGATGGATTCGCTGTGCTTCAAGCCATTCGGCCTGCGACCCGCGCGGCGGTGATCGTCGTCAGCGTCATGCCAGGCGAGAGGGACAAGGTGCGCGCCCTCGACCTGGGGGCCGACGACTACCTGGTCAAACCCTTCGGCACAGATGAACTGGTGGCCAGGATAAAGGCAGTTCTGCGGCGGCAGACAGATGTCTCAGCAGGTGAACCTATCGTGCACTCAGGCGATCTGGAGATCGACCTGGCAAGGCGCTCGGTCACTTTGAGCGGCCGTACTGTGCGCCTGACGCCGACCGAGTACGAGCTGCTTCGCTATCTGGCCCTCCATGCCGGCAAACCTGTCACCCACAGCACGCTGCTGCGGCAGGTCTGGGGCGAATATGCGGTGGGAGACAAATACAACACACGCTATGTGGTTGCCCAGATCCGCAAGAAGCTCGGCGATGACCCGGCCAACCCGCGCTACATAGTCAACGAACCGGGTGTTGGCTACCGCCTCGAAGCCTGACCAAGTGGCAGCCCCGCTCCCCGACCCCTCGCCCCCGAGGGGCGAGGGTTTTGCCTTTCTTAGACTTCGCTGTGGCTCCGGTTGAGCAGGTAGGCGGCGATCAGCGTGGTCACCACGATGCCGGGTGACCAGCCGAGGCCTGGACCGAACGGGTCGGCGGGTGACAGGTCGACGCCGACCGCCAGACCGCTGACTGCCGCAAAGACCGCCACGATCAGGATGCCTCTCACGTTTCCGTGCCGCGCGAAGAACAGCTCCCAACCAAGGCGCCAGCCGCGCCTATGCGAGCGGTGGCGGACAATTTGCGCCGTGGCGGCACGGGCGGCGCTGAGCTCTCGCCTGCCCTGCTTGTAGCGGGCCGCCTTGGGCAGCGGCTCGGGCGGGAGGTGCTCCACCTCCCGGTCGGGCGGCGGCGGCTCTTCGAGCGCCTCCCACAGCGGTTCCTTGCGATGTTTTCGGTACAGCACGAAGACCACGCCACCCAGCACCAGCCAGCCGAGGTAGATGTATGTCGAGTTGGAGATGTTCTGGAACATCAGCTGCGTGAACACTGTGCCGATGCCTATCGCGCCGACCACCGAAAGGATGGGAATGCTGTCGCGGCCGAACTTGACGTTGCCGGGCATCCTGTACGGCCTGTAGAGGTCGGGTTCCACGAAGCGCAAGCGCATGACCGAAAGGTGCGCTGAGCAAAAGGCAAAAGTCGCCGCGAGAGAGTAGACGGCGCTCATCAGGTCAATCTCTTTGGGGCCGATCAGGATTCCCGGCAGCACCAGCACGGCGGCCGCAAATCCGAAGATCACGATGGACATGTACGGTGTCTTGAATCTCGGATGGAGGGTTCCGAATATTCCCGGCAGGGCGTCGGCGCCGGCAAGCGAGTAGCCGAGCCTCGAGATGCCGATCAGGCCGGCGTTCGTGGCGATCACCAGGATCGTGAAGGCGAGAAAGCCAACCCATAGACCTGACCAGAAAGCCAACGTCTGAAGACCCTTTTGAGCGAATCCGATAAGGACGATTCCAGACACCGGATCCCCTTTCCATTGCGTTCCGAGAAGGGTCGTGAAGCCGCCATGGCCATCAGGCCCCACCGGGAAAACGCTCACGCCAATGGTGGGTAGAAACGCTGAGACGAACAGAACTGCGGCGATCACCCAGAAGGTGGCTTGCGGCACGGACTTGCCCGGATTCTTGGCCTCTTCGGAGAGGTTGGAGATCGTTTCGATGCCTGTGTAGCTGACCATCGCGATCGACACCGAGGCAAGGAAGTTGCCCCATGTCGGAGCGACGCCAAGATGGATGTTCTCGATGACGGTTCGGATGTTTAACAGCAGCACGAGCCCGAGAATGACCAGCACGAACTGCGTTATCAGGTCTGTGAACGCGAGCACCAGGTTCAGCACGCTCGACTCCTGGATGCCGACCACATTGAGGACGATCAGGAGGCAGATCAGGATGATGGTGGCGGCGACGTGCCACTCGTTCTGGGTCTTCAGTGTCTCGATGAACGGCACGTACTTGCCGAAGATCCCGAGGTAGCTGATCGCGAAGTACGACGAGATTGAAACTGTCGCCGTGTAGTTCAGGAGCTGGACCCAGCCGACCACGAATCCAATCGGTCCGTTGAAAGCGCGTCGGGCAAAGCTCGAGCTGCCGCCCGCATGGGGAAGGGCAGCGGTTCCCTCCGCGTAGTTGAGGGCGGTGGTGACGAAGATGGCGCCCGCGAGCATCAACGCGAGCGGCGTCAGCCCCAGGGCAAAGGCAGCGGTAACCCCGAGCGCGTAGTAGATGCTCGAGCCGACGTTGCCGTAGCAGGCGGCGAAAAGTGACGGCGCGCCCAGGCTACGGGGCAGCTTGGCTGGGCGGCGGACAATGACCCGAAGATCGCCTGGCCGGAGGCCGCGCCGGCTGACGGAGTCGTGCGCCATCGGCCCAAGTTAATGGATCGGGCGAAGTCCATACGAACTCCATACGGCGCCTGACTTCAATCAAACGGGGTTCCCACGCGGCGGCACCTACGTTGGGTTCATGGCCAACGCCGCAGCGCATACACTTGAGCGTCCAGCCCTGGACGGCCTTTCCCCGGCGGCTCGCCGGCGGATCAAGCTACGCGGAGGCCACCTCGGCGCGTTCCTGTGCTGGGCCGTCGTATTCGCCGACATCGGCACTTCCATCTATTACGTACCCGGCATCCTTTACGGCCAGTTCGGCCCGCGCTCGGCCATCTTCGTGTTGATGACGCTGTTCGTCTTCATCCTCCTGTGCGTCAAGTACGCCGAGGTGACATGGAGGTATCCGGAGGGTGGCGGCGTGGTCAACGTTTCGTCGCAGGCGCTGCATCCTTTTGCGGGCCTGCTTGGCGGCCTGTTCATCCTCGTCGACTACTACCTGACGGCTGCCCTGAGCGCCCTGTCCGGCGCCCTGTATCTGGCGGTGGTGGCTCCAGGCCTCACGCCTCTCGTAATGCCGATCACCGTCGGAGCGCTGGTTGGTCTGGGTGTGCTGAACGCAATAGGTATAAAGGAGAGCGCGCGAGCGACCGCGCTGTTTGTGTGCCTCGCCGCGGCCGGCCAGCTGCTCGTCGTGATTGCTGTCGCGATCTACCTCGGGCCGGCGGGCATAGTGCAGAGCTTCCACAGCCTGGCTTCGGGTCCAAGGCTGTCGCCGCTTTTGCTGGTTACCGGCTATGCGGCGGCGTTCCTCGCCTTCTCGGGTCTCGAGAGCATCGCCCAGCTCGCGCCTGCAATGCGGGAGCCTCGGAAGGGCGTCGCGTATCGAGCGATGGCAGCTGTCGTGATGTCGATGGCAATCACGAGCCCGCTCCTCACCCTTTGGTCGACCACTCTTCTGGACGGGACGAATCCCGACCCCAACCAGTTCATGTCGCTCCTCGGAGCGCACGTGGCAGGCCCGATGCTTGGCGACTACGTCGCGATCAGCGGGTCGATCCTGCTCGTGTTTGCGAGCAACACAGCGATCATCGGCGCCTATCACGTGTTCATTGCCCTAGCGCACATGGGTTTTCTGCCTCGAGCGATGGAGGCTCGCAACCGGTTGCGTCGGACGCCGCACTGGTCCATCCTTGCCGCGGTCACTCTTCCGATCATCGTCGTCGTCGCCGCCAAGGGAAGCGTCAATCTGCTCGGCGACCTCTACGCTTTCGGGCTTCTCGGTACCTTCGTCCTCACCTGCGTCAGCCTCGATGTGGTCAGGTGGCGTGAGCGATCGCAGTGGTCCACCTGGTCCGTGGGGCTGTACGCGATCGGCGTCGCGACCACTGTCCTTGTCGTCGTTGCCTGGTCGGTCAACCTGGTCGCCAAGCCCTACGCGACGGCGTTCGGAGGCGGGCTGACACTGGTTGGGTTGGTGGTGGGACTCATGACCTACCGACGGGCGCGTCGCAATCGGCCTGCCGTCTTTCCTGTGCCCTTCCGCCCACAGAGGGCTGCCGCATCGATCGCGCAGGCGCTCGGCTCGCAGCCGTCGGCCGGTGAGGTGATGGTGTTGCTGCCACACGAGCAGCTGGCTGCGGAGGCTGTCATCGGCGAATCGATACGTGCGGCTTCCGGGCGAGGCGCGGTGTTCATCTACCGAGGGAGCTCGTTGCCGGCTGCCTACTCAGAGATGCTCGAGGTTGCCGACCCCTACTTGAAGGACTACTCCGCCCGCGATGCATTTGCTCGCGCTGAACGCATGGCGCGGAAGCAAATTCCACATCGCAGGTACGTCTACGTGCCAGGCAACCTCTCGAGCGAGGTCCTCCGCGACCTCTGGATGACGATTCATCCGAAGGAAACTGTCATCGAGGCCGAGGACCAGCAGATCCTGCCATCCATGGCGGTCGACAGGCTGCACCGCCACGTGATCGACGGCACCGTTGTCCTGCATCTGTTCACGGGCAAGGTGCGCACTGGAGGTCCGAACTAAAGCCGGACCAACCCGGGTGGGGCCCCTGCGGTCGTTAGCCCTTGATGATCAGGTCTTTCAGCTCGCGCGGGTAATCCGTCATCACCCGGCAGCCGGTCTCGGTGATGACCACCGTGTCGGAGTGCCTGAAGCCACCAAGGTCTGTCACGTAGACGCCGGGCTCGACGGTGAAAACCATGCCGGGCTCGAGAACAGCCTCGTCGCCGCGATCGAGGAACGGTGCCTCGTGCCCTTCGAGCCCGATCGAGTGGCCTACGTGGTGGCGGAGGCCGTCCTGGACCTCCAGCTCCTCGGCCAGCCTCACCGTCGCCAGCTCGACCTCGGCAGCGGTGACACCTGGGGCCATGATCTCGATGGCCTTCGTTTGCAGCGCGAGCATCGCCGCGAACGCGCGCTCCTGGTCGCCCGTGGGCTCGCCGACGACCATGGTCCGCTCGAGCTCGCTGCGATAGCCATCGATATCAGCGCCGGCCCCGCTGACCAGCACGTCGCCCTTCTTGATGCCATGTCCCTTGACGAAACCGTGCGGCATCGCCGTCGAGCGCCCTCCGACGAACATGGCGGTGAGGCCGCTGCCGTTGAAGCCGCGCGGCCGCCAGCCGGGCATCTCATGCAGCATCTCGTAGAGGGTGGCCGTCGCCGCCGGCGTGTAGCACTCCATCTCGGTCTTGCCAGGCTCGATGGCCGCCTGCATCCTGGTGTGGGCGCGTACCGCCCAGTCGCAGCTCAGCTGGATGCAGGCGATCTCGGCCGCCGACTTTACCCTCCGCAGCGATTCGATGAGCATCTCCGCATCCATCGGTCTCAGGCCTGTCAGGTCGCTAAGCCGCGGCCCTCGGTAACCCCAGTAGGGGACGTAGCCGTCGTGGTCGGCGCCGGTGCGCCTGGGCCTTGCCTTGATCTCGGTGAGCATCGCCGCAACGCTTTCCATCGGGTGCTCAGCGCCGGGGTACTCGAAGTAGACGTCGACCCTGTCGAGAGCGGCTGTCGATTCCGCGTGCTCCTTCTCGACCGCGGGCACGACGAGGGCTGAAAAGCCCTTGGAGCCGAGCACGAGCACGATGGGTCGCTCGGTCGGGATGTGGTGGAAGCCTGTGAGGTAGGCGATGCGCGCGGGGTAGAAGACGCAGAGGGCGTCGAGGCCCGCCGCCTCCATGCCGGCGCCTACCGCGTCGCGACGGTCGGCGTATTCCTCGGGGGTGATCGTGGGCACGGGGGCTGTGTTGGCGGCCACGCTGACTAACGCCCCTCTCCCCGACCCTCCCCCCGGACGGGGGGAGGGAGATTCCCTCGATCCCGGACCCTTCTTAGTACGCGGCAAGTTTCTTCATCGCTGTTGCGATTTTGTGGGGGTTCGGCATGAAGAAGTCTTCCTGCGGGCCGTTGAAGGGCATTGCCGGGATGTCTGGCGCTGCGACCCTCACCACCGGGCCGTCGAGGTCGTCGAAAGCGTGCTCCGAGATGATCGCGGATATCTCGGCGCCAAACCCTCCTGTGAGGTTGTCCTCGTAAACCACCATCGCCTTGCCCGTCTTGCGAACCGACTCGAGGATGGTGTCGCGGTCCAGGGGCGCCAGCGTCCGCAGGTCGACTACCTCGACGTTCAGCCCGTCGCCCGCCAGCTGCTCCGCAGCCTCCAGGCAGTAGTGGGTCATCAGGCCCCAGGCAAAGCAGCTGAGCGTCGTGCCCTGCCGCCTGACCATTGCGGGGCCTATCGGCACCAGGTGGTCGCCTTCCGGTATCTCCTCGGCGACGAGGCGGTAGACCTTCTTGTGCTCGAGGAACAGGACCGGGTCGGGGTCTCGGATCGCTGACTTGAGCAAGCCCTTCGCGTCGGCGGGCATGCTCGGAACCACTACCTTCAGGCCTGGCACGTGCGCGTAGAAGGCCTCGATCGACTGCGAGTGGTAGAGGCCGCCGTGGACGCCGCCGCCGAACGGGGTCCTGATGACGATGGGGACCGACCAGTCTCCGTTTGACCTGTAACGGGTCCGCGCCGCCTCGCTCACTATCTGATCGAAGGCGGGGTGGATGAAGTCGGCGAACTGGATCTCGGCGATGGGGATGAGGCCGTTAAGGGCGGCGCCGATCGCCACGCCCACGATGCCCGATTCCGCCAGGGGCGTGTCAAGCACCCGCGCCTCACCAAAGCGTGCATAAAGCCCATCGGTGGCGCCGAACACTCCGCCTTTTTTACCGACGTCCTCCCCTACGACAAGGACCCTGTCGTCGCGCTCCATCTCTTCGGTGATGGCTGCGCGCACCGCCTCGATCATCCGCATTTCTGCCACTACTGGAAGGGTAGACTGAACCCAAGATATAGGGGCACCTTTCAGGTCCTTGGGGAGGTCGCGGGATTTCGTTCTCCGCGGACGTCAAAGATGAGATGGCCGGTCATCTGCCGGCCCGGCCGTGCTGTCAGCTCAGCGAGCTGCTGGGCATCTATTTCGGTTCGCGTGGCAGGCTCATCAAGAGGCAGAGCGAAGGACCCGCTGCCTACTTCTCGCTGCTGCGCAACCCTGTAGCACGCAAGGTGGTCAGGCTCGGGCGCGCAGTCGGCCACATGGATGCGAAGTACCAGGCAGTCAGGACGCGAAAGCGCGTTGCCCTGTACGTCGAGCTCTCGCTGCCGCCTGGGCTCGCGCCTGCATTCACACAGGCCGCGACCCGTGCGATGCCTGATGCGGCTTGCGATCGCAAGGCGATGCTTCGCGGCCTGTTCCTGGGCTGCGGCTCGGTCAACGTACCGAGCTCGCGATACCACCTGGAGTTCGTGGCTCCGAACGCACAGTGGGCGAAGGCGATTGAGGGTGTGGCGGGGGACGCCGGAGCTCGCGTCGGCATCATGGAGCGCAGCGGCCAGCACGTCGTCTACGTCAAGGAGGGAGACGGCATAGTTCGCCTGCTCTCGATGATGGGCGCCAGCCGCGCGGTGATGGAGTTCGAGAAGGTACGGGTGGTGCGCGAGGTGAGCGGCAAGGTCAACCGCCGCCTGAACTTCGAGACAGCGAACATCGGGAAGACGATCGGCTCCGGACTTCGGCAGGCTGCGGCGATCGAGCGACTGACGTCAACCGGAAGGCTCGAGGGTGTGCCGCCAGCACTGCGCGAGATGGCTCGCTGGAGGGCTGCGAACCCCGAGCTCAACCTCGGCGAGCTGGCCGGCCGCATGAAGCTCTCCAAATCGGCGGTGAACCATCGTTTGCGCCGGCTCCAGGCGCTGGATGAATCCCTCGTCGAGGCCGGCGCACCGAAACCTAAACGCCGCTCCGCATAACATTACGTCGCCGCCCTTCCCACTCAGCCGTGCTGGGCCGCCACGGCGTATCGGAGCACCTCCCTTATGACCATCAAGGTCGGTATCAACGGTTTTGGACGGATTGGCCGCAACATCTACAGGGCGGCCGACATGCTGAAGGCTGGGTTCGAGATCGTCGCCGTCAACGATCTTGGCGACGCCGCCACATTCGCCCACCTCCTCAAGCACGACACCGCGCTGGGCACGTTCGGGCCTACGGTTTCAGCCAGCGGTGACACGATCAAAGTCGACGGCCGAAGCGTGAAGTTCCTGAGCGTTAAGGACCCTGGCGAGCTCCCCTGGAAAGACCTTGGGGTTGACCTCGTCATCGAGTCCACGGGCCTCTTCACCGATGCCACCAAGGCACGCGTTCACATCGACAAGGGTGGCGCCAAGAAGGTGATCATCTCAGCGCCCGCGACGAACCAGGACTACACCGTTGTGATGGGCGTGAACCACAAGGGCTATGACCCCAAGAAGCACAACGTCATCTCCAACGCGAGCTGCACCACCAACTGCTTCGTGCCCCTGGCGAAGGTCCTCCACGATTCCTTCGGCATCGAACGCGGAATGATGACAACAATCCACGCTTATACAGCTGACCAGAAGCTGCAAGACCTGCCTCACAAGGACCTGCGACGCGCAAGGGCGGCAGCCGACAACGTGATCCCCACGTCGACCGGTGCCAACCGGGCTGTGGCTGAAGTTCTGCCAGAGCTCGCTGGCAAGTTCCAGGGTATGGCGTTCCGAGTGCCGATCCTCGACGTGTCGGTCGTCGACCTGACCGTAGAGCTGAGCAAGGCAACCACGGCGAAGGAGATCAATGCCGCCTTCGAGGCTGCGTCCAAGGGCGAGCTCAAAGGCATTCTCGCTGTCAGTCATGAGGAGCTTGTCTCCTCCGACTTCAAGAGCGATCCGCATTCTTCGATCGTCGATGCGCCGCTGACCCTGATGCTCGGCGACAGGTGGGCCAAGGTAGTGAGCTGGTACGACAACGAGTGGGGCTTCAGCTGCCGGATGGTCGACCTGATCACACACATGGCGGCGGGACTCTGAAAGCTTCGATCACCTCAGTCGACGTCGCGGCCAAGCGTGTCCTCGTGCGGGAGGACCTCAACGTGCCGCTGTCCAAGGACGGCATCGCGGACGACGCACGCATTCGAGCCGCCGTCCCAACTCTCAAGCACCTCGCGGACCGGGGAGCCAAAGTGATAGTCATGTCTCATCTGGGACGGCCGAAGGGCGTGGAGCCTGCACTCTCCCTGCGACCGGTGGCGGCAGTGCTCGGGAAGCAGCTCGGACGCGAGGTTCAGTTTGCCTCGGACTGCGTAGGGCAAGAGGCGCAAGCCGCAGTCGGCAAGCTGCAGGCCGGCAACGTGCTGCTCCTGGAGAACGTCAGGTTCCACCCGGAGGAGGAGGCCAACGACCCCGAGTTCGCGGGCCGCCTTGCAGCGCTCGGCGAGATTTTCGTCAACGATGCCTTTGCGGCATCCCATCGAGCCCATGCCTCAGTGGTGGGCGTGGCCAAGCACCTTCCTGCGTATGCAGGCGAGCTGATGGAGGCGGAGCTCTCCGCCCTGCACAAGGCGCTGGACGACCCCAAGCGTCCGCTGATCGCGGTGGTCGGTGGCGCCAAGGTCTCCACCAAGGTTGGGGTGCTGCGCCACCTGCTTGAGAAGGTTGACGCGTTACTCATCGGTGGAGCGATGGCCAACACCTTGTTCAGAGCGCAGGGTTATCCGACCGGCACCGGCCTCGTCGAAGAGTCCGCCCTCGACGATGCCAAGAAGGTCGAGAAACAAGGGGGCAAGAGGCTCATCCTGCCTGTCGATCTCGTTTGTGCAAAGAAGATGGAGGCGGGCCCACCTGTGCAGGTGGTCGAGGCAAATGCGGTTGAGCCAGGCTGGATGGCGCTGGACATCGGGCCCAAATCGGTTGCCGAGTTCAGCCGGCACATAAGCACCGCGTCGACGATCGTTTGGAACGGACCGATGGGCGTCGCCGAGATCGCCGACTTTGCAAAGGGGACGCGAGCTGTCGGAGAGGCGATTGCGGCCTCGAGCGCCTACAGCCTCGTCGGCGGCGGCGACACGGTGGCGGCCATCGATTCCCTAGGGATCGCGGGCCGCTTTTCGCACGTTTCGACAGGGGGCGGGGCCACCCTCGAGTATCTCGAGGGCAAGGAGCTGCCCGGCGTTGCGATCCTCAAGGAAGCCTGAGTGGCGGCTTTCGAAAAGGCGCTGCTCGCTGCCAACTGGAAGATGAATCCCGCCGACGGCGGCGAGGCGCTCGAGCTCGTCAGGGGCGTCCTCCCCACCGCGTCCGACCACGTTGACCAGGTGGAGGTCGCTCTCTTCCCACCGTTCCCCTGGCTGCTCGGTGTGGCCGAGCTGCTGGATCAATCAGGCGTCAAGCTCGGGGCCCAGGACTGCTTCTGGGAGACGTCGGGCGCCTACACGGGGGAGGTGTCGCCGGCGATGCTCAAGGGCTGGTGCCAGTGGGTGCTGGTCGGACACTCCGAGCGACGCGCCTACCTGGGCGAGACCGACGAGATGGTGGCGAAGAAGGCTGCCGCGGCGCTTGCCTGCGACCTCAGCGTGATCGTGTGCGTTGGAGAGCTCGATGAGCACTATGTGGCGGGCACTGGCGACGAGGTGGTCACCGCGCAGGTCAAGGCAGACCTCGCCAACTGCTCGGCTGACGATTCGTCACGCCTCGTCATCGCGTATGAGCCGATCTGGGCCATCGGCACCGGGAAGAGCGCTGACCCGGAGCACGCCTACAAGACGATGAGGCTGATCCGCCGCACCGTGGGCGAGATGATCGGCGCTGGGGCGGCGCGCAAGGTCCGCGTTCTGTATGGAGGCAGCGTGAACGCCGGCAACGTGGAGTCTTACGTGGAGCTTCCCCTCTGTGATGGCTGCCTGATCGGCGGCGCGAGCCTGAAGGCTGAGGAGTTCGCCGAGATAGTCAAGGTCACCGCCGCGGTCTATGGCCACCGGTAGAGCGCCAGGCGTACTGGTTCTGCTCCGGCACGGCCAGAGCACATGGAACCTGGAAAACCTTTTCACCGGATGGCACGACGTGCCGCTGAGCGAGCTCGGCGTGAAGGAGGCCAATGAGGCAGGCCGGCAGATGAAGCTCGCCGGACTTTCGCCGCAGGTGGTCCACACCTCGGTCCTCGTGCGCGCGATCCAGACCGCGGACCTTGCCCTTGCCGAGATGGGCATGACCTGGATACCCGTGAGGCGCAGCTGGCGGTTGAATGAGCGCCACTACGGAGCGCTCGAGGGGCTCAACAAGCAGCAGACCGGACTGACTTATGGAGCCGACCAGGTGAAGCTGTGGCGGAGGAGCTATGACACACGCCCGCCGGACCTGGAGCTCTCGGACGAACGCCACCCTTCTCACGATCCGCGCTATGCGGCCCTGCCTCCAGAGCTGCTGCCGAGGGCTGAATGCCTGAAGGACGTCGTCGAGAGGATGCTGCCTTACTGGTTCGACAACGTGGTGCCGGATCTCCAGCGCCACTCGTGCGTGCTGGTCTCGGCCCACGGCAACAGCCTTCGGGCGTTGGTCAAGCACCTTGACGGACTGACCGACCAGCAGGTGGTCGACCTCGACATCCCAACCGGTGTGCCTCGGGTCTATGAGCTCGATTCGAACTTCAAACCCACCGCCTCTCGCTACCTTGGCGACCCCAAGGAGATCGAGCGTCGTGCGGCGGCGGTCAAAAATCAGGCCGGCGGGTCGGCTTAGACTGAAGCGGTAGGACTCAAGCAAATTCACGAAGGGGGGCACCCGACAATGGCACTTACCGTCCCAGCGCTTCCATACGCGTTCGACGCGCTCGAGCCGCACATCGATGCGAAGACGATGGAGATCCATCACGACAAGCACCACGCGACCTACGTGACGAACGCCAACGCTGCGATCGAAAAGCACCCAGACCTTGCCTCGAAGACCGTCGAGGACCTCCTTTGGGGGATCGACACCGTCCCGGAGGACATCCGCACGGCGATCCGCAACAACGCCGGCGGGCACTCGAACCACTCGATCTTCTGGAGCATCATGGGTCCCGGCGGTGGCGGCAATCCCCCCGGCCGGTTGGGCGACAGCATCAAGAACACCTTCGGCAGCTATGACTCGTTCAAGGAGCAGCTCCAGAAGGCTGGGCTCGGCCAGTTCGGCAGCGGCTGGGCATGGCTGGTGGCGGACAAGAAGGGCAAGATGTCGATCAAGGCCTACCCGAACCAGGACAGTCCCTACATGGAAGGCCTCACGCCGATCCTCGGTGTCGACGTGTGGGAGCACGCTTACTACTTGAAGTATCAAAACAAGAGGGCCGACTACATCGCTGCGTGGTTTAACACGTTGAACTGGGCGGCGATCGAGGCGCGTCACTCGGCGATCTGGATCAGCTAGGTCGCGATGACCCAGGTCAAGAACGCGCTCGTCATCATCGAGGCGGCGCTTGCCCTCCTCCTGGCGATAGGGGTGCTGGTGCAGACGCCCAAGGCATCGGGCCTTGGCGGCACCATCGGCGGCGGCGACGGTGGCCTTGGAGGCGGGTATCGGACCCGCCGGGGCCTCGAGCGGCAGATCTACTGGACCACCTGGGTCCTTGTCGCCGCCTTCCTTGTCTCCTCGATCGCCAACATATGGGTGCGCGCTCATTACCCGTAGCCGTCTAGCCGCCATCGCCGCGGTCGCGGTGGTGGCGCTCATGGCATGCCAGCCCGTCGCGACCGCGCCCAAGCCCGCCCGCGGCGGCACCGCGGTGGAAGCCCTCGTGGGGGCGGCGGGTGCGTTGAACCCGCTGTTCGAGGCCGAGGCCAGCACCCGCGATGTCGACAGCGTCATCTATCAAGGGCTGACCGCCATCGACGCCCAACAGAACGTGATTGGCCTGCTCGCGAGCACGTGGACGATCTCACCCAACCACCTCTCGTACACCTTCCAGGTACGCAACGGCATCAAGTGGGCGGATGGGGTGCCTTTCACCGTTGACGACGTGCTTTTCACCTTCCACGTGATGCAGGACGTCGAGTACCAGCAGCCGGGCGCCGATTCGTGGCGCCAGGTGGGCATCACGGCCGCCGGCCCTGCAAGGGTGATCTTCACCCTGAAGGCGCCGAGCGCCTCGTTTCCGCTTGCGCTCCGCATCGGGATCATCGCCAAGCACCTTTTCGACGGCATGTCGCCGCCTCAGATCGCAGCAAGCCCGTTCAGTGGCGTGCGGGCGATCGGCACAGGGCCTTTCAAGGTGTCGTCGATAAGCCCTCTCGCGATCACGCTGGTGCGCAACACGTTTGCGGATCCGCAGCCATATCTCGATCACCTGATCTTTCGGACGTATTCGTCCAACCCCGCCACCGATCCACAGGCTGCGATCGACGGGGTGGTGCATGGTGCGGCGGACCTCGTGGGGGGGCTCGAGCCCCAGGAGGTTGGCACGCTCCTCCGAAGGAGTGACATGACAGTCCAGGACGTCAGGACCTTCACCAACGTGTTCGTGTCGATGAACATCGAAGGGCCCGGTAAGCCCTTCTTCACCGACCCGAGGGTGAGATTGGCGCTGACGCAGGCGGTGGACCGTCAGAAGATCATCAACACGGTGCTTGCCGGACATGGTGATCCGGACCCCGGGCCGATCCCGACCGCGGACTGGGCCTATTCAGTCGCGGCGAACGCCAAGTATCCATACGATCGACTCACGGCCGTAAAGGCGCTCGAGTCGGCGGGCTGGACGCTGGCGCCGGGGGCCAAGATTCGGACCAAAGCAGGAGTGCCGTTCCGTGTCGATCTGGTCACTGTGGGCTCATTCCCGAATCGCCAGATCGCCGACGCGGTGGCCGGCCAGCTGCTCGCTGTCGGGGTGATGGCGGTTGTCAAACCTGTCACCTCGCAAGCGCTCGTTCAGACGTTTCTGGTCGGAAGGAACTACCAGATGGCGCTTGTCGCGTTCGATGTCGGGTCTGATCCCGACCAGTACTCGCTGTGGCATTCGGGAGCCGACCGCGGCGCGCTCAACTTCGCGTACGCCCACGGTTGGGGCGTGATCGACCAGGACCTTGAGAATGGCCGTGCCGCCGTCGACCAGTCAGCGAGGCTCGCTGCCTACATCGACTTCCAGATGCTGATCGCGGATGCGGCGCCGGCGATCTTTCTTTACACGCCTCACTACGACTATGCGATCTCGCAGCGCGTGCACGGCGTGCACCTCAACAGCGTGATCGAGCCAGGTGATCGGTTCCAGTACGTCACGCAGTGGTACGTGAACACGGGCGGTTAGACGCGGATCACTTTCGCGTACTCCGGGAAGTAGCGCTCGATGTCCGCCAGCCCGAACTTGCGCAGGATGCTCTGTGGAGGTTCTCGCTCGAGGAGGAACTCGAAGCTACGCCTGACGAGGTCCTCGACCGACGATCCCGGATTGAGGCGCTTCATGTCAGACGTCGAGACCTCAACCGTGTGATTGCTGACTGTTCGGCCGTCCTCTTCGATGCTCACATTGCACGTCCAACCCGACGCGGTCGGGGTTGCCTCGACTTTGATGTCCGTTCCCACTGCACAATTGTGGGCGTGGATCTCGGCCTCGACGGACGCCGCGCGCTGGTCACCGCCTCGAGCAAGGGGCTTGGCCGCGCCTGCGCCGAGGCGCTCGCCGCCGAGGGGGCGAAGGTGTTCATCTCCTCGCGGGACGCCGCCTCCATCGAAAGCACAGGCAAGGCAGTTGGAGCGGCAGGTTGGCGGGTTGCGGACATGTCGGAGCCAGGCGATCCCGAGCCCCTCGTTACTGCAGCGGCGAGCACGCTGGGCGGCCTTGACATCCTCGTGGTCAACGCCGGCGGGCCGCCGCCGGGGACATTTCAGACCACGCCGCTTGAGAGTTGGGACACCGCTTATCAACTGACGCTGATGAGCGCGGTGCGACTGGTCGATGCGAGCCTTCCCTACCTGAAGCAGTCAGGGCAGGGACGAATCGTTTTCATCACGTCGATCTCCGTCCGCCAGCCGATCCCCAACCTCACCCTCTCCAACTCCCTGCGCGGCGCGGTGACTGGCCTCGCAAAGACGCTTTCGCGCGAGCTGGCCAAGGACGCGATCACCGTCAACTGCCTGGCGCCCGACGCGATCCTTACCGACCGCATCCGCCAGATCGCGGCGGCATCCGGCGGCGACCCCGAGGAACGGGTCAAGCAGATGGCGGTTGGAGCGCCGATGGGACGCCTCGGCGATCCGTCCGAGTTCGGGGCTGCGTGCGCTTTCCTGTGCTCGCTCCAGGCCGGATACATCACGGGGCAGACGCTGGGGGTGGACGGCGGCGCTCTGCTTGGCGTGCATTAGGCTTCGTCGGTGACGATTCGTTTCGCCGAACGCATGTCGAAGCTTGGGACCGAGGGGGCTTTTGTGGTCCTTGCCAAGGCGCGGCGACTGGAGGCCGAGGGCAAGAAGATCGTGCACCTCGAGATCGGCGAGCCTGATTTTGCCACGCCCGACAACATCATCGAGGCGGGCATCTCCGCCATGCAGAACGGTTATACGCACTACACGCCGGCGAGCGGGATCATGGAGGCGCGGGAGGCTGTCGCGGGCTTTGTGTCTCGCACGCTCAGCACTGAAGTCGACCCCACTGAGGTCGTGCTGGTGCCGGGCTCGAAGAACGTGCTGCTCTTCACTCTGCTCGCTTGCATCGAGCCTGGCGACGAGGTGATCCTTCCCGATCCCGGTTATCCGGCTTATGAGTCGCAGGTCAATTTCATCGGGGGGGTGCCGAAGCTCGTGACCCTGCGCGAGGAGTCTGGATTTCGGATGGACCTCGACCAGCTCGCGAGCCTCGTGACGCCGAAGACCCGGATGCTCATCATCAACACGCCGCAGAATCCGACGGGGGGCATCCTCACGGAGGAGGACGTGAAGTTCGTTTGCGAGCTCGCCCACAAGCACGACCTGCTTGTGGTGTCCGATGAGATCTACAGCCAGCTCGTGTACGGGTTCGAGCACGTGTCGCCGCTGTCGCAGCCAGGAATGCGCGATCGCACAGTGCTGATGGACGGTCTGTCGAAGTCGTATGCAATGACCGGTTGGAGGTTGGGGTACGCGGTGGCGCCGAAAGCGCTCGCGGCCAAGCTCGATCAGCTGATGATCAACTCGTCGTCGTGCGCGGCGGGGTTTACGCAGATGGCGGCGATAGAGGCGCTCAGCGCGCCGGAGTCCGAGCACGCGGTGCGCAGGATGGTGAAGGTGTTCCAACACCGCAGGGACCTCGTGGTCGACGGGCTCAACGCGATTGATGGCATCAGGTGCGCGAAGCCGCAGGGATCGTTCTATGCGTTTCCGAACATCCAGGGCACGGGGTTCGATGAGCGCGAGCTCGCCGACAGGCTGCTGACGGAGGCGGGGGTGGCGGTGCTGCCGGGGACCGCGTTCGGCGCGGCGGGCAAAGGGTACATACGGCTGGCGTACACGCAGTCGGAGGACGAGTTGAAAAACGGGCTGAAGCGGATCGGCGATTTCATCGAGGCGAATCGCCAGAAGCAGTAGGCCGGCGGCACAGGTCGGCAGTATTGTGTTTCCGATGGACGGCCCCTCCGGCCCTTCGGGCCACCTCCCCGCGGAGCGGGGAGGATATTTAGAGCGTTTGACACAACCCCTGGTCAGGGACGGAGGGCGCCTTCGGCCCGCGTCTTGGGACGAGGCTCTCGATGCTGCTGCCGCAGGTTTTGCCAAAGCTCGGGCGCTCGGGCCAAACGGATTTGGCATGTTCAGCTGCTCCAAGACGACGAACGAGATGAACTACATGGCGCAGAAGTTCACGCGAGTGGTCATGGGCAGCAACAACGTCGACAGCTGCAATCGGACTTGACACGCTCCAAGCGTCGCCGGTCTGGCGACAGTGTTCGGAGCCGGAGGAGGGACCTCGTCGTACCGCGAGGTTGAGGAGACGGACTTTGTCATCCTCTGGGGCTCGAACGCTCGAGAGACGCACCCCATCTTCTTCCACCACCTGCTGCGTGGAGTTCGCAACGGGGCTCGCCTCGTCGCTGTGGATCCCCGTCGCACGGGCTCGGGCGAGTGGGCAGACGTTTGGCTTGGCATCGACGTCGGCAGCGACATCTCGCTCGCCAACGCCATGGCTCGCGAGATCATCCACGAGGGGCTCGCCAACCAGGAGTTCATCGCTCGCGCCACCACCGGGTACGAGGATTTCGCGCGCTGCGTGGAGGCCTATCCACTAGATCGTGCCGAGCGCGAGACCGGCGTCCCTGCCGCCGCAATCAAAGAGGTCGCGCTCGCCTTCGGGCGCGCAGACAGGGGGATGATCTGCTGGACGCTCGGCATCACCGAGCATCACAACGCGACAGACAACGTGCTCGCGCTCATCAACCTGGCGCTCCTCACCGGCAAGGTAGGCCGCTACGGCTGCGGACTGAATCCACTTCGCGGGCAGAACAACGTCCAGGGTGGCGGCGACATGGGCGCCATCCCCGCCAGGTTCCCCGGGTTTCAGGATCTCGAGGAGCCAGACATCCACGCCAGGTTCACGAACGCTTGGGGCGGCGCGAAGTTTCCTCCGGAGAAGGGCTACCACCTGAGCGAGATGTTCGAGTCGATGGACCACAACGAGCTGAGGGCGCTCTACATAGTCGGCGAGAACCCAGCGCGGAGCGAAGCGGACCAGACCCGCGCGGTCCGTCTCCTCAGCGGCCTCGACCACCTCGTCGTGCAGGACATCTTTCTGACGCAGACCGCGGAGCTCGCCCACGTCGTCCTGCCCGCGGCCGCGGGTTGGGCAGAGTCCGAAGGCACTGTCACCAACAGCGAGAGACGAGTGCAGCGGGTACGAAGGGCCCTCGAGCCGCCGCCCGGCGCTCGCGACGACGTCGAGCTCATCTGTGAGATCGCCAAGCGCCTCGGACACGATTGGGGCACACCGACCGCGGAAGAGGTGTGGGACGAAGTTCGCAGCCTCTCACCGATGCACGCGGGCATGTCATACCAGCGGCTCGACGAGCTTGGTGGCATCCAGTGGCCGTGCCCCGACGAGAACCACCCCGGCACCGAGTTCCTCCACGCGCGTTTGTGGAAGGACCCTGTCGAGGGGCCTCTCGCGCCGTTCCACGCTGTCGAGAACGACCCGCCTGTCGACCTGCTCACCGAAGAGTTCCCGATCCGCCTAACCACCGGACGGCGACTCGATTCTTTCAACACAGGCGTGCAAACTGGCGGCTACACCTCGCCCCTTCGCACTCGCGAGGCTGTTCTCATCTCGCCCGCCGACGGAGCACGGCTCGATATCGGGGATGGCGAGCGGGTGAAGGTGAGCTCGCGACGCGGCTCGGTGGAGGTCCCTGTTCGGTTCGACGCATCGTTGCGCCCAGGTCTCGCTTTCATGACATTGCATTTCCCAGACCAGGTCGCAACCAACGTCCTGACCATCGACGCCACCGACCCGAAGTCAGGCACTGCCGAGTTCAAGGCGAGCGCCATCCGCATCGAAAAGCTCGCAACGGCCGCTCGTAACTAGTGGATATAAGGACCACCGGGGGACCGCCGACCGCGGATGAGATCGCGGCGGTCGACGGATTTCTTGGTGCGCCGGAATCTCTCTGGGAGGGCGGCTCGCGTGTTGAGCAGGACGATCATCTTGCCTACGGAGGCCGCGCAGCGCGCTCGCGCCGGCAGCTGCTCCTGCCCGTGCTTCACGCCGTACAGGACCATCTCGGCTGGGTCAGCCGCGGTGCGCTTGAGTACGCGTGCAGGCGCCTCTCCATCCCACCGGCCGACGCTTACGGCGTCACCTCCTTCTATGCGCGCTTCGCGCTCGAGGAGCGCCCGCCAATTGCCGTCCATGTCTGCGACGACATCGCGTGTAAATGCGCAGGTGCGGATGCACTCTGCGAAGCGCTCGAGAAGGGTTTCGGGCCGGCTGGCGCGCCTGGCGCATCGGGCTCCACTGCCTGGTACCGCAGCCCCTGCCTCGGATTGTGCGATCGCGCGCCTGCGGCGCTGATCGAGCGAGCCGGCAAAGGGAGCCTGCACGCCGACGCTCGGATTGCGCCGGCGACATACGAGGAGATCGCCGCGGTCCTCACCGGAGACTGGCCTGGCGCCGAACAGCTGCCAACACGACATGAGCCGCGCGCGGGTACGAAGCTGCTTCGCCGGGTCGGAGTAGTGGACCCCGAGAGCATTGACAGCTACCGGCAGGCCGGCGGGTACTCGGCGTTGCGGAGGGCCATCGAGCTAGGTTCCGAAGGCGTGATCCGCGAGGTGACCGAGGCGAAACTGCTCGGCCGTGGCGGCGCCGCCTTTCCGACGGGTCGCAAGTGGGACGCGGTGGCCAAGGCGCCAGGCACGCCGCATTACATGGTGTGCAACGCCGACGAATCAGAGCCAGGCACATTCAAGGACCGCGTCCTGATGGAGGGCGATCCCTTCGCGGTTGTCGAGGGGATGACTATCGCCGCCATCGCGACAGGGTGCGAGCAGGGTTACCTGTACGTTCGCGGCGAGTACCCGCTCGCGCGCGCACGAATTGAAAACGCCATTGAGCTCGCCGGGATTCACGGGTTGCTCGGCCGCGATGTCGCAGGCTCCGGAAGCAGCTTCGAGATCGAGGTCCGGAGCGGCGCCGGCGCGTACATCTGCGGTGAGGAGACAGCACTCTTCAATTCGATCGAGGGCAAGAGGGGAGAGCCGCGCAACAAGCCTCCATTCCCAGTCGAGGTCGGGTTGTTCGGCAAGCCCACACTCGTCAACAATGTGGAGACGCTGGTCAACGTGCTCGACATCCTCAACGAGGGCGGCGCTGCGTTCGCACAGTCCGGCACGCCCGACTCGACTGGGACGCGGCTGTTCTGCCTGTCAGGGCACGTGCGCGCGCCAGGAATCTATGAGGTTCCCATGGGCACCACCTTGCGCTCTCTGATCGGCCTGGCCGGAGGTTTGCACGAGGGCAGGACGCTGCGTGCGGTCCTGCTTGGCGGCGCCGCGGGCTCATTCGTCACCGAATCGCAGCTCGACGTGCCGCTCACATTCGAAGGCACGCGAGCAATAGGAGCGACCCTTGGCTCAGGCGCCGTGATCGTCTTCGACGATACAGCCGACCTCGAGCAGGTTCTGCTGCGGATCGCCAGGTTCTTCCGCGATGAGTCGTGCGGGCAGTGCGTTCCGTGCCGGGTCGGCACCGTGCGGCAGGAGGAGGCATTGAAGCGAATCCTTGGCGAGCGCGACAAATCGCTTCGCGAAAGCGACATCAGGCTGCTCAGCGACGTAGCTCAAGCGATGCGTGACGCCTCGATATGCGGCCTGGGCCAAACCGCTGCCAACGCGATCGGCTCGGCGATCATCCAGCTCAAGGTGTTGAGATGACATGAGCGTCTTCGTCGGGTTGCCGAAGCGGATGGTCAAGTTCAGCATCGACGAGCAGGAGGTGCAGGTGCCCGAGGGCACCACGATCCTGGACGCCTGCCGCGGCCTTGGCATCGACACCCCGACTCTCTGCCAGCTCGAGAACTTGACTCCAGTCAACGTTTGCCGTGCCTGTGTCGTCGAGGTTCAGGGGTCTCGCGTCCTGGTGCCGGCATGCTCGCGCAAGGTCGAGGCAGACATGAAGGTCCTCACAGACTCCGAGCGCGTGCGCCACAGCCGCCGGCTTGTTCTCGAGCTCCTCGCTTCCTCGGTCGACATGTCGCTGTGCGCGCCTCAGGTGCACGGCTGGATGGCGAGCTACGGCGCTCAACCCCATCGGTTCGGCGCTGGGGCCGCCACCGTCGCTCAACCTGTGAAGATCGACAACGACCTCTACGTCCGTGACTACTCGCGCTGCATCCTCTGCTACAAGTGCGTCGAGGCCTGTGGTGTCGATGCCCAGAACACCTTTGCCATCGGCGTGGCTGGGCGGGGTTTCGACGCTCATATCTCCACGGAGTTCACAGTCGAGCTGCCCGAGTCCGCGTGCGTTTACTGCGGCAACTGCATTGGGGTGTGCCCGACCGGCGCGCTGATGTTCAAGAGCGAGTACGACATGCGGCAGGCCGGTACGTGGGACGAATCGCAGCAGAAGGTGACCGAGACCGTGTGCCCTTACTGCGGTGTGGGATGCATGCTCGAGCTGCACGTCCAGGACAACTCGATAGTCAAGGTCACGTCTCCGCTCGACCACAGCGTCACCTCGGGCCACCTCTGCGTGAAGGGGCGGTTCGGCTTTCAATTCGTCCAGAGGCGAGGTCGGTCGGGCTAGGTCGTCCCGGCTAACGCCCCGCTCCCCAACCCTCTCCCCGTGAGGGGAGAGGGAGGGATGGGTCGAACGTTGTCGGGTTAGTCGCCCGAGTCGGTGTCCTGGTTGTCACCAGAGTCCTGGTGGTCGCCAGTCTGCTCGACCTCGGTCTGATCGGTGTCATTGTCGACCTCAGTCTCAGTCGCGTCGTTGTCGGTGTCGTTGTCGGTCTCTTCGACAGTCGAGTCCTCGGCAGCCTCAGTAGCAGTCGATTCCGCTGCCTCTTCTGCAGCCTTCGCCGCCTCTCGCTGGACCTTCGCTGCGAGGGCCTCTGCCTTCTTCTTCTCAGCGGCCAGCAAAGCCGCAGCCTCGGCGGCGTCCTGCCTCTCCTCGAGCGCGTTCATCTGGCTCGCCACCGCGGACTTGCTGGTTACGTGCAGCGTGGCCGCAGGCGCCGAATGAGCCATGACCGACGTGATCGCAAGGATCACACCAGCCCCAGCGGCAACGGTCGCAGCTCCAACCTTGAAAATCCTGGTTCTAGGCAATTCGATGTCCTCCTTGGGTTGCCGGCCTTTGGGCCGGTCGATGCTTAGGAACGCTGGGCACCCCATAAGTCGGAAGCCTCAGCTCTGGGACTGACCGCCTGGGCTCGGCGTTGGGTTCGTCTCGCCCTTGTTTGACGAGTCAGGCGAAGGTGACGGCTCGGGCGTCTCCCGCGGGGTGGGCGAGGGTTGCGGCAGTGGCGAGGCCTCTGGGCGCTCGGTCGGCTCCGGGGAGCGTTGCCGCTCCTGCTCATGCCCATCCGAAGGCGTCGGGCGGCCTTGCTCGGTCCCCTGGCCCGACGAGGTCTCGCGGCTGGGTTGGGGTCGCGGAGTCTGAGCGGCTTTGGGGTTGGCAACCGGCTTGCTCACCGATTCGATCGCCGACCCTGCTCGTTCTGTCCAAACCACAGGGTTCGTGCTGCCGGTCGCCGCGGCAGCGGTCAGCGCTGCTCCCGCGGCTGTAACGGCGACGAGGACCGGCACCAGGCGCCAGGCGCGTCGGGGGAGCACGGCGCCTCCCGACCTGTACCGAGCGCTCGACAGCAGGGGCGAGGGCGGCGTGACCTTGTCGAGGGCAGCCTTCAGCCGCCTCTCGAAACCAGGACCCAGGGAGTTGTGCTCAGGGATCGGCATAGTTACCTCGCTCTTTCCGAGAAGACAACGTTCCCGGCCCCTCAAGTGAGAAGCCATGGAGCGCGCCTCCTCCGATCGCCGCGCGCAGCTTCTCGCCGGCCTGCCGCAGACGGGTGCCCACGGTGCGTTCCGAAACGCCGAGAGCGGCAGCGATCTCGCGGTTGTTGTAACCGTGGTAGTGCCTGAGCACCATCGCGGCCGCCAGCTTGGGAGGAATCGTTCGTAAGGCGCCCAACAGGTCGGGCTGAACCGCGACGTCCGCCGGGTCGACCCCTTTCGAGGGCCGCCCCAGCCGACGCACCAGCTCGCCTGCCGATCGCAGCGCTGCTCGCCGCCGGTATGAGATCGCTGAGTTCACCGCGATACGGTGGATCCAGGCTTCGGCCGGGGCGTCAGGGCGCCACCTGCCCCACGCTTTGAAGGCATGAACGAAAGCGTCCTGCGCGCAGTCCTCGGCCTCGGCGGGATCAGCAAGGATCGCTACGAGGGTTCTGAACACGCGAGGGTAGGCATTTCGGTAAAGGCGATCGAAATCCTCGGCCGAGCCCGGCTCGTATGGCTCCGGGCTCCCGTCGGGGCGCGTCGACACGAACGGGTATAACGGCGGGGGATACTCCGCCCTGTGTTTTATCGGCCCGCCGGCTGCACGAGCACCGTTATCGAGATGTGCTCCGCGATGAGCGGAAGCCAGGGCACCTCAAAGGGCGAGATCCGGATCTCAGCGGTGCTGCCGGGGACCGCGCGTTCCAGCGACCTGCGCGCGTCGGCGGGATTGAACCCCCGAATCGTTGCGCGCAGGGTGTTGGTGGACACCGTGGGGGCAACGTAACCGACGGCTGATCCCTTGACGGTTACCGCGCCGTTGGGCCCCGCCTGCTGCGCCTCCCAGGTGATGTCGACAGGGTCGGTCGTCAGCTGCTGCCCGGGAGGGACCTGCGCCGCAAGAGCGGAGCTCATCAGCGCGCGCGCATCGCTGTCCGAGAACGCGGTGGCCCCGATTGTGCCCGTCATCGTCATCGTGAAAGTCGGGACCTGGTCGCCAACCTTGTGGTCGCTGATCACGGTGAGCGACGGAGGGCCGTCCGCGATGTAGGTCATCTGGACTGCCTTCGCCTTCAGAGCGACGCCAAGGGCAGCAGTGACTTTCAAGGCCAGCGCCGAACGCACCGCATCGAAGTCAGTTTGCTGAATCGCCTGAGCCGGGTGGACGTCTGAGCCGCCCGAGATTGCCGATGGGTTGGTGACGCGCAGGTTGTTGTTGGGAGAGTTGTCGATTCCCGTGATGGTTGCCTTGCCGGTGTTCCAGGCCGAGCCCGTAGCCGTCGCCCGCACAGCGACAGTTGCCTGGCGTGTTCGCGTCACAGTCGCAGCACCCAGCGTGGCGTAGCCGAGCGAGTTGATGTTGGTGACGAGCGTGCCCGTCTGAACCTCGACAATGACACTGCTTCCGCAGCCGGCGCAGGAGAACACGACTCGTCCAGTCGCAAAGGTAGGGACGACCAGCACCGTGCTGGCGGTGCCGCCCTGCGCTTCGGTGACTGTCGCTTCTATGTGCTGGGTCTTGAGGTCGCCGCTTGTCTGGCCGCCGGTGAGGGTCGCTGTGGCGACCAGCTTCTGCGGCGGCACCGACAGCTTCACAGTGGCGGTCTCCATGTTCATGAAGCTGCCAAGCGCGGCGATGAGCACGACGACGGCACTGAGGATGTACGCCCTGATCAGCTGAGCTCTGTCTTGGATCATTGCAAGGCGAACGATAGAGCCATCGCCAAGGGTCGATAATTTCCTCATGCCGATTGCCTGGACGGATGACCCTAAGGCCAATCGTTTGCTGGAGACCGACCCGCTCGCTCTGCTGATCGGGCTGGTGCTGGACCAGCAGGTCAAGATGGAGAAGGCCTTTGCCGGGCCCTACGTCCTGAAGCAGCGACTCGGCCACCTTGATGCCCACAAGATCGCCGCCATGGATCCCGACAAGCTGGGCGCTGTGTTTCGTGACCGTCCGGCTCTTCACCGCTTTCCGGGCAGCATGGCGCAGCGCGTGCAGGCCCTCTGCCAGACGGTGGTGAAGCAGTACGGCGGCGATGCCGCCGCGGTGTGGACTGGCGCGCGGGACGGCGACGATCTCGCTGTCCGGATCAAGAAGCTGCCCGGGTTTGGCGAGATGAAGGTGAAGATCCTGGTGGCGGTCCTTGCCAAGAAGTTCGGGGTCATGCCGGCGGGGTGGGAGAAGCACGCAGCCAACTGGCACACGGTGGCTGACGTCGATTCGGAGGAGTCGATGGCGGAGGCTCGTGTCGTCAAGCGGGAGATGAAGGCGAAGGCGAAGCCTTAAGGCTCGCTGGCTGCCTGCTAACGCCCCTCTCCCCGGCCCTCTCCCCCGAGGGGGAGAGGGAGATATTGCCTGGCTCAGCTCTGATATCGTTTGCGGTCCGGCCGGTCCAGCCGGAGTGAGCTGGGCGACGAGATCAGACGAGACGAGGGAGTTCTAGATGAGAGAGACACCCACCCGGGAGGAGTCCCGGGCGCTGGCCAAGGATCACGCGCTCATCCCGGTTTATCGGGAGGTGCTTGCCGACATGCTGACCCCGGTTCGCGCCTACACGCTCCTCTGCCCTCCGGGCTCGCCCGGATTCCTTCTCGAGAGCGTGGAGGGTGGCGAGCGGCTGGCCCGCTACTCGTTCATCGGATTTCAACCCAGGTCGCTCGACCTCGGCGATGGGGATCCGCTGCCTGCGCTGCGCTCGGTCGCGGCCGAGTCGACTGCGCCGGTTCCTGGTGTCCCCAGGTTCCATGGTGGCGCTGTCGGCTACCTCGGGTACGAGACCGCCCGGCATTTTGAGCGGCTGCCCCTGGCCCAGGGCGCAGCCCCGCCGATGCCCGAGAGCGCTTTCCTGCGCGCTGAGGACCTCGCCGTCTTCGACCACGTCACGCGACGTCTGAAGCTCCTCACCATCCACCGGCCCGAGCGCGAGGACTACGACGCGGCGGTGGGCCGAATCGACGAGATGGAGAAGCGCCTGGCCTCGGACCAGGTGTCAACACCCAGGAGCGGCGCTGACGGCGAGCCTTGGAAGTCGAACATGAGCCCCGGCCAGTTCCACGCGATGGTCGATGCCGCCAAGGAGCACATCCTCGCCGGCGACGCGTTCCAGATCGTCGTTTCGCAGCGGTTTCGTAAGCCACTCGCCGCGAGCCCTTTCGACGTCTATCGCTGCCTGAGGGCGATCAACCCGTCGCCATATATGTTCTTTCTCGCGCTCGGCGGCGACAGGCATGTCGTCGGCACGTCGCCGGAGAAGCTGGTCCAGGTCGAGGGGAGGCACGTCGAGACGCGACCGCTCGCCGGCACGCGCAGGCGTGGCGCGGACCCGGCGGAGGACGCAAGCCTCGAGCGGGAGCTGCTGAGCGATCTGAAGGAACGCGCCGAGCACGTGATGCTCGTCGACTTAGGACGAAACGATGTAGGTCGCGTCGCCAGGCCGGGTACCGTCAAAGTGGACCGCCTGATGGAGGTCGAGCGCTACTCGCACGTGATGCACATCTCCTCCACCGTGAGCGGTGAGCTTCGCGAGGGCTGCACTTCGCTGGACGCCCTGCGTGCCGCGTTCCCTGCGGGCACGGTGTCCGGGGCGCCGAAGATCCGCGCGATGGAAGTCATCGCGGACCTGGAGCCCGAGCAGCGAGGCGTTTACGCGGGCTCGCTGGGCTATGTGAGCTTCGGCGGCAACCTCGACATGGCGATCACGCTGCGCACCATCGTCGTTACTGGAGGCATCGCGTATGTCCAGGCCGGGGCGGGCGTCGTCGCGGACTCCAGGCCCGAGCGCGAGTTCGACGAGACGCTCGAGAAAGCCGGCGCGATGTTCAAGGCGATCGAGATGGCGGAGGCGATGTAATGAACGCGCCGACCCCGAAGCTGGCGGTGATCGACAACTACGACTCGTTCACCTACAACCTCGTCCAGTATCTCGGCGAGCTTGGCGTCGAGCCCGCCGTCCATCGCAATGACTCGGTGACGGTCGGTGAGCTTGCCGGCTACGACGGGATCGTCATCTCGCCGGGGCCGGGGAGGCCTGAGGACGCGGGCATCTCGACTCAAGCGATTCGAGAGTTGAGCGGGAAGGTGGCGATCCTTGGCGTTTGTCTCGGGCACCAATGCCTGGGTCAAGCCTTTGGCGGCAAGGTGGTTCGGAACGAGCCGTCGCACGGCAAGACCTCGTGGATCCGCCACGACAACTCTGGAGTCCTTGCCGGCGTGAACGATCCGTTCGAAGCCACCCGATACCATTCGCTGATCGTCGAGCGCTCATCGATTCCGGATGAGCTCGTGGTGACCGCATGGACCGCGGACGAGACGGTGATGGGACTTCGCCACGCTCGGCACCCTACCTACGGCGTCCAGTTCCACCCCGAGTCAGTGCTCACCAAGGAGGGAAAGAAGATCCTTGCCAACTTCATCCGGCGCGCCGCGAGGCCGATAGCGTGATCGAAGCTATAGCGAAGCTGGTCCGATCGGAATCTCTTACCGAGGCTGAGGCTTCGGAGGCGTTCGACGAGATCATGCGGGGCGACGCCACGCCTGTACAGATCGCCGGGTTCATCGTCGCCCTGCGCATGAAGGGCGAGACGGTCGACGAGCTCACAGGGTTTGCGCGCGCAGCCCGCGCCATGGCAACTCCGATCACGGTCGATGGCGCGCTGCTCGACACGTGCGGCACTGGAGGCGACGGCCTTGCCACCTTCAACATCTCGACGCTCTCGGCAATCGTGGCCGCAGCCAGTGGGGCGCGCGTCGCCAAGCACGGCAACCGCGCCGCCTCATCGATGTGCGGGTCCGCCGACGTGCTCGAGCAGCTCGGGGTGAAGATCGACCTCGGCCCCGACGCAGTTGCCCGGTGCATAGAGGGCGCCGGAATCGGCTTCCTGTTCGCGCCGATATTCCATCCTTCCTTCCGCTTCGCCGGAGTGCCGCGTCGCGAGCTGGGGGTGCGAACCGTTTTCAACGTCCTCGGCCCGCTTTGCAATCCAGCCGGCGCCAAGTACCAGGCCCTCGGAGTCGCCGACGGGAATGTCGCAGCCAAGATGGCCGACGTCCTGATCCGGCTCGGGGTCGAGCGCGCCATCGTGTTCCACGCCGGCGACGGCATGGATGAGCTCTCGGTGAGCGGGCCTTCTCACGTGATCGAGATCGATGGCTCTCGCAAGGAGTACGAGCTGGACCCGTCGGACCTCGGCCTCGCCAAAGCGCCGGTCGATGCAATGCGTGGGGGAGGCCCCGAGGACAATGCACGCATCGCGCGAGAGGTCCTTGGTGGCGCCACCGGACCTCGCCGCGACGTGGTCCTCCTCAACGGCGCCGCCGCCCTGCGGGCGGCCGGCCTCGCCAAGGATTGGAAGGACGGCATAAGAGCCGGCGCCGACGCGATCGACTCTGGGCGTGCGGGCGACGTCCTCCAGCGCTGGGCCACGATCTCGCAGGAGTGAGCGCCCAAGAAGACCTGCTGACCCGCCTGGTCATCGAGGCGCAGCAGGACATGCAGAGGCGGCGGGCCCTGACCACGCAGGACGACCTCGAGCGGGCCATCCAGGCCCACACGCCCAAGGACTTCGTCGGCGCGCTGCGTGGACCCGGCCTTGCAGTCATTGCCGAGATGAAGCAGCGCACGCCGAGCATGGGGGTGCTGGCGGAGGATTACCGTCCCGCCGACCTGGCGCGGGTATACACCGTGGGCGGGGCGTCGGCCATCTCGGTGCTCACTCACATGGCGAGCTTCGGCGGCAGGCCTGAGCACGTCGAAGCTGTGCGATTTGCCACCGAGCTTCCGATCCTGCGCAAGGACTTCGTCACCGATCCCTACGAGGTGGGGGAGGCGAGGGCTGCAGGCGCCGACGCCGTTCTGCTCATCGTCGCCGCGCTCGACAGGGAGCGCCTTGCCGAGCTGCTGCGCGTGACGCGGAGCCGCGGTATCGCTGCATTGGTCGAGGTGCACGACGAGAGCGAGGTCGAGACCGCCGTGCGGGCGGGCGCTCAGGTGATCGGTGTCAACAACCGCGACCTGCGCACTTTCAACGTCGATCTCGGGCTCACCGAGCGACTTCGAAGCGCGATTCCCCTCGACCTGGTGCTCGTTGCCGAAAGCGGCATTCGCACCGCCGCCGATGCTCGGCGCATGCGCGAAGCGGGCGCAGACGCGATTCTCGTCGGTGAATCGTTGATGCGGGCCGACGATCCCGCGGCGCGCATCAGGGAGCTCGCTTCGGCATGACGATCAAGGTGAAGATCTGCGGCATCTGCGATTCCGCCGGCGCGCAGGCTGCAATCGAGGCAGGGGCGGACCTGATCGGCTTTCACTTCTGCAGGTCCGAACGTCGCGTCACCCCGGAGGACGCGAAGGCAATCATCGGCGGGCTTTCGCTGCGCCCGACGATCGTCGGTGTCTTCATCGACCAGGAACCTGAAGAGGTGAAGCAGATCGCAGACTTCGTCGGTCTCGACCTGCTCCAGCTGCACGGCTCGGAATCGCCTGGCTTTGAGGCGGGCAGGCCGTTGATGAAAGTGCTCAAGGTCAAGGACGGCCAGGTGCCCGACCCGGATGCGTGGCCCGACCCGATAATGCTCGATTCCTGGTCAGCCGACCAGCGTGGGGGGACGGGCCTGACGTGGGAGTGGGACCGCGCGCTGGAGCTCCTGGCGACGCGGAAGGTGTTCATCGCCGGCGGTCTTGAACCGGGTAACGTGGGCAAGGTCGTGAGCCTCAAGCCATATGGCGTAGATGTGTCGAGCGGCGTCGAGTCCGAGGTCCGCATCAAGGACCCAGACAAAGTCCGCGCGTTCGTCCACGCCGTGCGCCTGGCCGAAGTTCTCCTATGAGCCACCCGGAGCGCGGGCGGTTCGGGGCTTACGGCGGGCAGTACGTGCCCGAGACGCTGATGGGCGCCCTCGAGGAGCTCGAGGACGTCTGGCACGAGGCCAAGGCAGACACCCAGTTTCAGCTGGAGCTTGCCGGCCACCGCAGGGCTTTCGTCGGCCGGCCCACCCCGCTTTACGCGGCAACGCGCCTCGGCGCGCATTTCGGTGGCGCGCACATCCATCTCAAGCGCGAGGACCTGTGCCACACCGGCGCCCACAAGCTCAACAACGCAGTAGGGCAGGCCCTGCTGGCGCTGCGCATGGGCAAGAAACGCATCATCGCCGAGACCGGCGCGGGCCAGCACGGCGTGGCGGTGGCCACCGTCTGCGCACGCTTCGGTTTCGAATGCACTGTCTACATGGGCACCGAGGACATGCGAAGGCAGTCGATGAACGTGCGCCGCATGAAGCTGCTCGGGGCGGAGGTGGTCGAGGTCACGGCCGGCACCAAGACGCTCAAGGATGCGACGTCGGAGGCGATCCGCGACTGGGTCACCAACGTGCGCACCACCCACTACATCATCGGCTCCGTGGTGGGGCCGCACCCTTACCCGGAGATGGTCCGCGACCTGCAGCGCGTGATCGGCGACGAGGCGCGCGAGCAATACCTATCCGTCGATGGAAAGCTCCCCGACGTAATCATCGCGTGTGTTGGCGGTGGGTCCAACGCGATAGGAATGTTCACTGCTTTCCTCGACGACAAGGATGTCGCGATGGTCGGCGTCGAAGCCGCGGGTGAAGGTGTGCGGTCGGGCCGCCACGCCGCCTCGCTCGTGGGCGGCCGCCCCGGCGTGCTGCACGGCAGCTACTCATACCTCCTGCAGGACGGCGACGGCCAGGTGTTGCCCACCCATTCCGTATCCGCCGGCCTCGACTATCCGGGTGTCGGCCCCGAGCACTCTTTCCTCCACGACAGCAAGCGAGTCCAGTACGTCGCTGTGACCGACAAGGACGCCATCGCCGCCTTCAAGCTGTGCACGCGGTTGGAGGGGATCATGCCGGCGCTCGAGCCCTCTCACGCCCTGCACCACGCGGGCGTTATGGCGCGCGAGTTCGGTCCTGGCGGCAGAATCCTCGTCTGCCTGTCAGGACGCGGTGACAAGGACATGGACTCCGTCGATGGTGTCTGACGCCGCACAGTCAACTGACCGTCTCCGCACCGCGCTGCGGGCCGACAAGGACCTGAAGCTGGTCGCCTACATGATGGGCGGACACCCGAATCGCAAGCGGTCGATCGAGGTGGGAAAGAGGCTTGCGACTTCGGGCATCGCCGCGCTAGAAATCGGCATCCCGCATTCAGACCCGCTCGCAGACGGTCCCGTCATCCAGCGCGCAGGGCAGATCGCGCTGGAGCACGGCGCGACGGTCGAGAGCTGCCTGGAGGTGGCTGCTGCCATCTCAGCCGAAGGCACTCCCGTCGTCCTGATGACCTACATCAACCCGATCCTCGCGTACGACCCGAGGAAGTTCGCGGCTGGGGCAGCACAGGCGGGAGTCGCCGGGATCATCGTGCCCGACCTGCCAGTAGAGGAGTCCGAGCCCGTGGCAGGCTGGTTGCGGTCCGCATCGCTCGACACGGTCTTCATGGTGTCGCCGACCACGTCGGCCAACCGCATCCAATCGATCTGCGAGCACTCGAGCGGATTCGTCTACTGCGTCACCGTCACCGGCATCACGGGTGAGCGCAAAGAGCTGCCTTCAGGGATGAAGGAGCTGATCGACAGGGTGAGGAGCCACACCGAGCTACCGGTCGCGGCCGGTTTTGGCATCTCACGTCCGGAGCACATGAAGGCCTTGCGCGGTGTCGCGGACGCCGCGGTGGTGGGCAGCGCGATAGTGGCGGAGATCGACAAAGGCAACGACCCAGTGAAGCTGGTCAAGGAGTTGCTGAAGGCATGCCGGTGAGGGGGATTCGCGGGGCGACCACTGCTGAGGCCAACACCGCCGAGGCGATAACCGAGGCGACCGAGGAGCTGCTGAACAAGCTCATCAGCCTCAACAGCCTGGACAAGGACGAGGTCTGCTTCGCCTACTTCACCACCACGCACGACCTGACTGCCGAGTTTCCCGCCTTCGCCGCCCGCCGGCTCGGCTGGCTCGAGGTGCCACTGCTGTGTGGGCACGACATGGACGTGAGGCTGCCCAACCCGCGCGGCGTGCCTATGTGCATCCGTATCCTTCTGCTCTACAACACCGCCAAACCGCAATCGGCGATGCGCTTTGCATATCTACGCGAGGCGCAGGCGATCAAGGCAGACCTCGAAACACTGAAAGGGACTTTCATCAAGTGATCATCGTCATGGCGCACACGGCCTCCGAAGCCGACATCAAGGCGGTGGTCGATCGCGTCCACGAGATCGGGCTGAAGACCGAGCTGTCACGCGGTGAGGAGCGGACATTGGTCGGCGTCATCGGGGGCAACGCTTATGCCTACAAGGAGGCGTTCTCGCACCTCAACGCCATCCACGAGATCATCCCGATCACCAAGCCCTTCAAGCTCGCGAGCCGCGAGTTCCGGCCGCTCAACACGGTGGTCGACGTGGGCGGGGTGAAGATCGGCGGCGACGAGGTGGTGATGATGGCAGGGCCATGCTCGGTCGAGGGCGAGGACATGCTCCTCGAGACCGCCAGGCACGTGGCGGCACAGGGCGCCAAGATCCTGCGCGGCGGGGCTTTCAAACCGCGCACTTCCCCGTACTCGTTCCAGGGCCTCGGAGAGGCGGCTCTCAAGATGATGGCGACAGCGCGGACGGAGACCGGCCTCAAAGTTGTCACCGAGGTAGTTGCGCCAGGGGACGTCGAGCTCGTTGCCAGGTACGCGGACATCCTCCAGCTCGGGACACGGAACATGCAGAACTACGCCCTGCTGCAGGAGGCTGGGCGCTCCGGCAAGCCGGTCCTCCTGAAGCGAGGCATGTCGTCGACGATCGAAGAGTGGCTGCTCGCGGCCGAGTACATCCTGTCGCAGGGCAATCGAGACGTGATCCTCTGCGAGCGCGGTATCCGGACGTTCGAGACCGCCACGCGGTTCACGCTGGATTTGAACGCGGTGCCCCTCGCCCGGGAGCTCTCTCACCTTCCGGTGATCGTCGACCCCTCGCAGGCGACTGGTCGCTGGTCCCTTGTCCGGCCCTTGTCACTGGCGGCTGTTGCGGCCGGGGCCCACGGGCTCATCATCGAGGTCCATCCGACTCCCAACCAGGCCCTGTCCGACGGCGCGCAGTCACTCGATTTTGAGAATTTCGATCGGCTGATGGACGACCTCCGCCGGCTGCTGGGCGCGATGGCCAAGCAGCTGGCCTAGCTCGCACTCCAAACATGCCTACCGTCGCGATAGTGGGCCTCGGCCTGATGGGTTCGTCGCTCGCGCTTGCACTCAAGCAGTCAAGGCCCGACGTGGTTGTGGTTGGGAGCGATAAAGACCCGGCCACGTTGCGCAAGGCTGTGGATCGCGGCGTAGTTACCAGCGCAAGCGCGGACCTGGCGGTAGTCGAGATCTCGGACATGGTGATGCTGGCCGTACCGATCCTGGCCCTCCGCCGGGTCTTCTCGGACCTCAGTGGCCGTGTCGCCGGCAAGGTGGTGACAGATATGGCCAGCACGAAAGGCAGCGTTATGGAGTGGGCCTCGGAGTCAGGCATCGACCTGGTGGGCGGCCATCCGATGTGTGGAAAGGAGATGGCTGGCATAGACGCCGCCGACCCTTCGCTGTTCAAGGGAGCGCCGTGGGTCCTTACCAGTGCGCACCCGGCAGTGACCCATCTGGTCGAGTCGGTTGGGGCGCACCCGCTCGTCATGGACGCGGCGACGCACGATCGCCTTGTTGCGGGGGTAAGCCACGCCGCCTTCCTGCTTTCGGTGGGCTACGTCCTCTCTTTGTCCGGCCGGTCTGACTGGCCTGAGGCGTCGAAGCTGGCTGCGTCGGGATTTCGCGACATGAGCCGCCTGGCTGCCGGCGATCCCACGCTCTACGCGGGGATCGCGCGCACCAACCGCGACAACCTGATCGAGCAGGTCGACGCCATCAGCGCGGCGCTCGCTCGCCTGAAGCGCCACCTCGAGGCCGACGACCCGCGCCTGGTCGAGCTGTTCGAAGAAGCGCGCGCGGTCCGAGAGCGTTGGATTAAAGAGTCGCCTCCCGCGTGATCGCAACCGTTCGGAAGGCTGCGCGGCTCGAGGGCGACGTGCGGCTGCCCGGCGACAAGTCGATCTCTCATCGCGCGTTGATCCTTGGCTCGCTTGCCGATGGTTGGAGCCGCGTGCACGGCCTGTCCGAAGGCGCCGATGTGAAGTCGACAGCATCGTGCCTTCGAGCGCTGGGAGCCGAGATCGAGGATTCATCGATACGCGGGTTCGGACTTGACGGCGTACGCAAGGCCGACGGGCCACTCGATTGCGGCAATTCGGGCACGACGATGAGGCTGCTCGCCGGCATCCTCGCCGCGCAGGGTTTCGTCACCGAGCTCACAGGGGACGAGTCGTTGACCCGCAGGCCGATGGACAGAGTCGTGAAACCTTTGATGGAGATGGGCGCCCATGCGGCTTGGCCGCCTCTCAGGGTTGGGGGGCACCTGCCTCTGCACGGCATCGAGTACCGGATGCCGGTGGCGAGCGCCCAGGTGAAGTCGGCTCTCCTGCTCGCGGGCCTTTTCGCCGACGGGGTGACCGCGGTGATCGAACCTGTGCCCACCCGCAACCACACCGAGCTGATGCTCAGGTCGATGGGCGTCGACGTGAAGACTGACGGAGACCGCGTCGAGGTGACTAGGGCTGACAGGCTCGAGGCGATCAACATCGACGTCCCAGGCGACCTGAGCGCGGCGAGCTTCTGGTTGGTCGCGGGCGGGCTTGTGCACGGTTCCTCGCTTCGCCTCGAGGGCGTGGGAGTCAATCCGACGCGGACAGCCTTCATGGAGCTTCTTAGACTGAGCGGCTTCAACATCGAAGCCTCGAACGAGCGCGTGACAGGGGGCGAGCCCGTCGCGGACCTCGAGGTGCGCGCTGCTACGCCAGGTGGCGCGCTGAACATCGTTGCGGGACAGGCGGCCGAGATGATCGACGAGCTGCTCGTCCTCGCGGTGGCGGCGACCCAGCTTCAGGGTGAGAGCCGGATCACTGGGGCGGCCGAGCTGCACGTGAAGGAATCCGACCGCATCGCCGCGATGGCGGAAGGCCTTCAAGCGATGGGTGCTGACATCACGGCGCTGGATGACGGATGGACGATTCGAGGGCCGCGCTTTCTCGAGGGCGCCCGGGTGCGTTCACAAGGCGACCACCGGGTCGCAATGGCGCTGGCTGTCGCCGGCCTGATCGCGGACGGCACCACAGAGATCGAGGATGCGGAGTGCGTGGAGATCTCCTACCCGGGATTCTTCGACCAGGTTGAAGCCCTTTGTTGAAAGTCAGGAACGAGCTCGACATCGAGCTTGTCGCGCTCGAGCTGTACGAGCTCGAGGTGACCGAGCCGCGCGAGGACTTCGAGCTCGAGGTGGCCCGGGCCACCCAGGCGGCCAAGTCAGCCGCGCCTGTGGCGACGGCAACCGCGAGGGCGCTTTACAAGCGCTTCGGCATCGACCCGACGCGCGTAAGGCCGTCCTCCGAGGCTCTCCTGCGCAGGCTCAAGAAAGGAGAGGCGCTGCCCAGGGTCAACTCCCTGGTAGACGTCGCCAACGCGCTCTCGGTTCAGCTGCAGGTGCCGGTCGGGCTCTACGACCTCGACAAGGTGAAAGGGGATGAGCTCGCGATAAGGCTCGGCGCGGAAGGCGAGAGCTACACAGGGATCGGCAAGGAGAAAGTCAACGTAGCGGGCCGCATCTGCGTCGCGGACGCCGAAGGGCCGTGCGGCAACCCGAGCTCGGATTCCGCTCGCACGATGATCACCACTGCAACGGAGCGGGCGGCGTGGATCTACTTCCTCCCCGTTGGCGACGACGACATCGACCGCACCGCGGAGCTGATCGCAGTGTTCGGGCGCGGCCTGGTCCGCATGGGACATGCAGCCTGAGATGCCGGCCGGATCTTTGGAGCCCATGCGGCCGGGTCCGCGCGTTAGGGGGCCCGTCCCGTCGTCGTCACGCACTTTCAGTGCGCTCCTA